>NZ_JBQSXW010000009.1:0-136656 GCF_052378625.1 Brachybacterium sp. AOP25-B2-12
CCCCCGGGCCGGCCCCCCCCGTCCCCACCGTCCTGCGCCCCGAGGTCCGTCATGTCTGCACCCACCGCCCACCCCACCGCGCGGCGATCTCCGATCGTCCGTCTGCTCCACGCCGCACTGATCGCCGTGATGCTCGTCCTGACCTCCGGCCTCGCCGCCGCGAACGCCGAGGACGTCACGCTCTCCATCGCCCCGGGTCCCAGCGACGGGTCCACCGGTCGCGGGGACACGCTGGCCTGGTTCCTCGAGCCGGGCACCACCGTCCAGGACTCCGTGGTCATCACCAATTACAACGACACCTCCCTGCAGCTCGCGCTCGGGGCCAAGGACGCCATCACGACGAGCGACGGCAACCTCGACCTGGCCCTGGCCGACGTGCCCGACACCGGGATCGGCGCCTGGATCGCCCTGCCCCAGGAGACCGTCGACATCCCCGCCGGCCAGAGCGTCACCGTGCCCTTCACATTGACGATCCCCGCCGACGCCGCCCCCGGCGACCACTCCGGCGGGATCCTCGTCTCGTACACGACGCCGGGCGCATCGGTCTCGGTCGACGATCGTGTGGCCACGCGCGTGGACGTCCGGGTCGCCGGCGAGCTGACGGCCACGCACGAGATCTCCGACCTCGCCGTCGAGATCCCGTCGACCTGGTCGTTGCTCACGCCGAGCACGGCCACCGTCACCTACACGCTCACCAACACCGGCAACGCCCGGATCTACGCCAACGAGACCATCACCGCCTCGGGCCCGCTGGGCATCGGGGCGCTGCGGACCACGGCGACCCTGGCCGAGGTGCTCCCGGGCGCCACCGTCCAGCGGTCCGTGAAGGTCGATGCCCGGGCCCTGCTGTGGAACCGGATCACGGTGGACACGACGTCCTTCGCGGTCGACGAGACCCCCGGGACCGCCGTCTCGCTCGAGACGTCCGTCTTCGCCGCCCCCTGGACGCAGCTGATCGTCATGGTGCTGCTCCTCGTCCTCGCGGTGGTGCTCGGCGTGCGCCTCAGCGGCCGGCTCGGGCGGCGGACCGCCGCGCCGCCCGCCGCGACCCCGTCGCCGAGCACGCCCCCGCAGGCCGACGATGCGGACGACGTCGCGCCCCACGTCCCGTCGTCGGCTCCGGCCCCGCAGGCCGACGATGCGGACGACGTCTCGTCCCCGGCTCCGGACTCGCGGGCCCTGGGTGCGCTCGGCGCTCTGGATGCTCTGGACGCCCGCGACGACGGCGACGGCATCCCGCGGTCCTGAGCGGCCGACACGCTCAGCTGCGCGCCAGGAGTCCCTCGCGCACGCGCGGCCATTCCTCGGCGATCACCGAGAAGTAGTCCACATCGGCGATCGTCCCGTCGGCCGCGGGCCGGAACCTGCGCAGCGTGCCCTCGAAGCGGGCGCCGAGCTTGCGGATCGCGGCGTGGGAGCGGGCGTTGCGGTGATCGCAGCGCAGGGCCGCCCGCTGGACGGCGAAGACCTCGAAGGCGTGCCCGAACAGCAGGAGCTTGCAGGCCGGGTTCACTCGGGTGCCCCACACCCTGCGGGCATAGATCGTGCTGCCGATCTCCACCCGGACCCCGGGCACGAGGTCGTACAGCGTGGTGCGGCCGACCAGCGTTCCGGCCTGCTCGACGGCGAAGGCCAGAGTTCCGGGCGCGGTGACGAGCCCGGCCAGGTGGGCGGACATCTCCGCATCCGTCGCCGGCAGCGGCTGGGCGTTGCCCGCCCAGGTGGCCTCGTCGACGAGGGCCCGCAGGGCGGGTCCGTCCTGGGCCGTGAGCGGGCGCAGGCTGACGTCCCCGCGGGTGAGCGTGATCTCGTGCTGCATGGTCCTCGTCCCCGAAGCGTGCGGTGCGGATGCCGCAGCGGTCAGACGGTGGTGATGACCTCGACGCGCTGGAACTCCTTGAGCTCCGTGTACCCGGTGGTCGCCATCGCATGCCGCAGGGCGCCGATGAGGTTGGTGGTGCCGTCGGCCGACAGCCCGGGACCGAACAGGATCTGCTCGAGCGGGGCGACCGCGCCCACGGGCACGCGGTGCCCGCGCGGCAGGGTGGGGTGATGCGCCTCGCTGCCCCAGTGGAAGCCGTGCCCCGGCGCCTCCTCGGCGCGGGCGAGGGCGGCACCGACCATGAGGCCGTCGGCGCCGCAGGCGAGCGCCTTGACGATGTCCCCCGAACGGCCCAGGCCGCCGTCGGCGATGACGTGGACGTAGCGGCCCCCGGACTCGTCCATGTAGTCCCGGCGGGCGGCGGCGACGTCGGCGACGGACGTTGCCAGGGGCACCGAGATGCCGAGCGTCTCGCGGGTGGTCTGCGAGGCGCCGCCGCCGAAGCCGACGAGGACCCCCGCCGCACCGGTGCGCATGAGGTGCAGGGCCGCGGTGTAGGTGGCGCAGCCGCCGACGATCACCGGGACGTCGAGCTCGTAGATGAAGCGCTTGAGGTTCAGGGGCTCCCGGTTGCCCGAGACGTGCTCGGCGGAGACGGTGGTGCCGCGGATGAAGAACAGGTCCACCCCGGCGTCGACCACCGTCTTCCACAGCTCCTGGGTGCGCTGGGGCGAGAGGGCGCCCGCGGCGGTCACCCCGGCATCGCGCAGCTCCTGGATCCGGGCGGTGATGAGCTCGGCCCGGACGGGAGCGGCGTAGATGTCGCGCAGGGTCGAGACGACCTCGTCCTCGGGAGCGGCGGCCAGGCGCGCGAGCTGGTCCGTCGGATCCTCGTAGCGGGTCCAGACGCCCTCGAGGTCGAGGACCCCCAGACCGCCGGCGCGGCCGAGGGCGATCGCGGTGGCCGGGGACATGAGGGAGTCCATCGGCGCGGCGAAGATCGGGATGTCGAAGTGGTAGGCGTCGACCTGCCAGGCCGTCGAGACGTCCTCGGGATCACGGGTGCGGCGGGAGGGGACCACCGCCACGTCATCGAGGCCGTAGCCCCGGCGTCCACGTTTGTTCCGGCCGATCTCGATCTCGTTCATCACGCGGGCAGTCTACCGAGGCGCCGCCGGCGCGGGCCGCGGCGCCCACGCAGGCGGCGCGGCGACAGCGATCAGGGGATGCACCGCACGCTCACGCACGGCGCAGCAGCTCCTGGCACAGTCACAGCGGCCACACCACCTCGACGTCGGGCGTCTTGCCCTTGCGCCGCAGGAAGTCGTTGAAGTTCTCGGCCCAGTCGCGGTGCAGTGCGATCTGGCGCTGGTGGACCTCGGCCAGGGGCGCCGCGCCGAGATCCGGATGCCGCGCGATGATCCCGCGCAGCACGTCGAGGGTGGCCGAGACGTCGACGTCGGCCGTGTGCATCCGACCGTCCTGGGTCACGTCGTACACGGAGCAGAGGTCCGTCAGGGTGCGCTTGCCCTTGCGGAACCGGTCCAGGCCCCGGTCCAGGACCAGCGGATCCACGACCGGGGCGATCTCGTGCCCGAGCCGCTGGGCCAGGGTGGGCAGGCCGTGGCGGGCGAGATCCGCCTCGAGGATCTGGAGGTCGAAGCCTGCATTGAAGGCGACCACGGGGATCCCGCGCCCCAGCGCGTCGGCGAGCATCGCGGCGACCTCGTCGAGCGCCTCGGCGGGCGCCATGCCGTGCGCCCGCGCGTGCTCGGTGGAGATGCCGTGGACGGCGGCGGCGCCCTCGGGGATCTCGACACCGGGGTCGATCAGCCAGGTCGCGACGGTCTCGAGGTCACGCCCGGGACCCACAGAGTGGACCAGTGCGGCCGTCACGATGCGGTCGCGGTGCACGTCCGTCCCCGTGGTCTCGGTGTCGAAGCCGAGCAGCGGCGAGGTCGCGAGCGTCGCGCCGTCCCCGCCGCGTGCTGCGTCGCCGGCTGCTGTGGTCCCGGTCGTCCCGTGCGTCGTCATGCCACGAGCGTACGAGTCACCGCCGACAGTCGGAGCGACTGCGTCTGCGTCGGCGCCCGCCCCCCCCCCGGGGAGCCCGCCCGGCGAGATGACTCCTGACCGTGGCCCCACGTGTCGTCGCGGGACGGACCCGGCGCGCACCTGGCATGATGGTGCCGCACACCACACTCTTCGAGGGGGACTCCCATGTCTGATCCGTACGGCAACGCGCAGGGCTCCCAGGGCGGAGCCTACGGCCAGGGCTCGGGGAACCAGCCCCCCGCCTACGGCCAGGGCGCCCAGCAGCCGTCCAACGGTCAGCCGGCCCAGGAGCCCCAGCAGCCGGCGTACGGCCAGCCCTCCCCCTCCTACGGGCAGCCCTCGCCCTCATACGCGAGCGAGAACCCGGGATTCGGCCAATCCTCCCCGGCCTACGCGGGCTCTGCGAACTCCGCGGGTCAGGCGCCGTACTCCTCGTGGCAGACGACGTCCGGCGGGGGCTACACCCAGCCCCCCAAGAAGCGCGGGCTCAAGCGGATCATCATCGGCATCGTCCTGCTGGTCCTGAGCGGGATCGCCATGGTCATCGGGGGGTTCGTGGGCCTGGGTGTCGGAGCGCTCGCCTCCATCAGCAGCGCCGAGAAGACCCCCATCACCTCCGGGCAGGAGTTCGGCACGACCGCCGGTCTCTACTACGTCTTCGTGCCCTCGGGAACGGTGGCGTCCTGCACCGTCACGGGGGATCCCGCGAGCAACGTCAGCGACGAGAGCTCGAGCGGCTCGATCACCGTGGATGTCGATGGCACCGAGTACGAGGCCGTCCACCAGTTCACCACCACGGGCGATGCGCAGGTGACCGTCGACTGCGGTGACGCCGATCAGATCGTGATCGCGAGCGTGGGCGGAGGCGGCGTGATCGCGGGCATCGCGATCGGCGTCGGGATCCCCGGCATCTTCGCGCTCCTGGGCCTGATCCTGCTCATCTCCGGGATCGTGGGCCGCGTGCGCTCGGGCCGCGCCCAGGCCTGAGCACGCGCGGCACAGACCCGGACATGACCGCCCGCGGACCGGGAGCGCTCCTCCCGCCCGGTCCGCACGCGAACCGGCGAGGACGCCGGCCACCGGGCACGGCGATGGCCATCGCGGGGGCCGTCCTCCTCGCCCTGTCGGTGATGTCGATCCTCCCCGGGGGCTTCGCCGGCGCTCGGCTGGGCTACGACGCAGCCGTGCGGGCCGCTCAGCCCATGACCTTCGAGCGCGGCGTCCAGGTCCCGGTCGAAGCCGGCACCTGGATCATCCTGATGGAATCCTCGGTCGACGCGGTCTGCCGCACGGACACCGATCCCCCCTCCGCGATCGAGATCTCCCCCGCGGCAGTGGTCGAGGTGGAGCACGACGGGACGGTGCTCCGGTCGCGCCTGGAGGTCTCGGCCCCCGGGCCGGGCACGATCTCCGTGGAGTGCGCGGGCGAGGGTCGGTCCGTGATCGCTCCCCTGGACCTCACCTGTGCCCACACGGGCCTCGCCATCGGACTCGCGGTGCCCATGCTCGGCGCCGCGGCCGGCCTGCTCCTGCTGGTCATCGGGCTCGTCATCCGTCGTCGGCCCCGCGCGCCCTGAGGTCTTCGACCCCCATCCCGCACGCACCCGATGTGCGGGACCGTCTCCCATTCATGCACCGCGCACCCCAGGAGCAGACATGCCCGCACCGGTTCCCTACCTGCTGCTTCCCGGGACGGCCCGCGCCGCCCTCGAGCTCTACGCCCGCGTCTTCGGCGGAGAGGTCACGGTCTACACCCACGCGGACTTCCACCGGGACTCCGGGACCCCCGAGGCCGTCGCCCACGGCGGGCTCGACGGGACGGTGTCGCTGTTCGCCGCGGACGCGGAACCGGATGCGGAGACGCTGCGCGCCGAGGGGCTGTTCCTGAGCCTGCTCGGGGCGGCCGAGCCCTCCGTGCTGCACGCCTGGTTCGACGCCCTGGCCGAGGGCGGCACCGTGGTCGATGCCCTGGCCGTGCGGCCCTGGGGCGACACCGACGGCACCGTCCGCGACCGCTTCGGCGTCACCTGGCTGATCGGGTATCAGCCGTCCTGATCCACCCGGCCGACGGCCGGCGCCTCAGCTGTCCTGCACCCAGGCGCGCAGCGCCTGCGCCGTGAGGGTGTCCACGGACGCGTCCTCGACCATCGTGCGGGGGGTGCCCTCGAAGACGATGCTCCCGCCGTCATTGCCGGCGCCGGGGCCCACGTCGATCAGCCAGTCGGCCTGGGACATCACGGCCGGGCTGTGCTCGATCACGATCACCGTGGAGCCGGCGTCGACGAGGCGCTGGAACATCGCCACGAGCGTGTCGACGTCCTGCAGGTGCAGGCCGTTGGTGGGCTCGTCGAGAACGAAGGTCTGGGCCCCCGTGCCCATGCGCGCGGCGAGCTTGAGCCGCTGGCGCTCGCCTCCGGAGAGCGTGGTGAGCGGCTGACCCAACCGCAGATACCCCAGTCCCACGTCGAGCAGGCGCCGCAGGATCTTCTTCTCCTTGGCGGCGGTGAAGTGCTCGGCGGCCTGCGCGACGGACAGGTTCAGCACGTCCTCGATGGTCAGGCCCTCGAGGCGGTACTCGAGCACCTCCGCCTGGAAGCGCCGCCCCCCGCAGACCTCGCAGGGGATCGCGGTGCCGGCCATCAGGCCGAGGTCGGTGTAGATGACACCGGCGCCCTTGCAGGCGGGGCAGGCGCCCTCGGAGTTGAAGCTGAACAGTGCGGGCTTGACGCCGTGCGCCTTGGCGAACGCCGAGCGGATGGGATCCAGCAGCCCCGTGTACGTCGCGGGGTTCGAGCGGCGCGACCCGCTGATCGCCCCCTGGTCGATCACCGTGACGCCGTCGCGCCCTTCCAGCCCGCCCTGGATCAGGGAGCTCTTGCCGGAGCCTGCGACCCCCGTGACCACGGTCAGCACGCCGCTGGGCAGGTCCACGTCGACGTCGCGCAGGTTGTGGTCGCTCGCGCCGCGTATCTCGATCGGCCGGCCCTTCGCGGTCCGCACGGACGCCGGCAGCGTGAGCCGGTGGTCGAGACTGCGGGCGGTCGCCGTGTCCGTCGCGCGCAGGGCGTCGAAGGTGCCCGTGAACAGCACGGTGCCGCCGTCGGCGCCGGCGCCGGGACCGATGTCGATGAGGAGGTCGCCCACCGCCATGACCTCAGGCTTGTGCTCGACGACGAGCACGGTGTTGCCCTTGTCCCGCAGCTGCAGCAGCAGGGCGTTCATCCGCGAGATGTCGTGGGGGTGCAGGCCCGCGGTGGGCTCGTCGAAGACGTACGTGACATCGGTGAGCGGGCTGCCCAGGTGGCGGATCATCTTGATCCGCTGTCCCTCGCCGCCCGAGAGGGTCCCGGACTCACGATCCAGCGAGAGGTAGCCCAGGCCGATGTCGATGATCGCGCGGAGCATCCCGGTGAGGTTCACGAGCAGGGGCGCGACGGAGGGCTCGTCGAGCTCCTGGACCCAGGTGAGCAGGTCGGTGACCTGCATGGCGGTGAGCTCCCAGATCCTCTTGCCGCCCACCACCGCCGTGCGGGGCTTCTCGGCGAGCCGGGTGCCGTGGCACTCGGGGCACAGGCCGTAGGTCGCCACGCGCGCGGCGAACTCCTGGATGTGCTTCTGCTTGGGGGGGTTCTGCGGATCCAGGTACGAGCGGCGCACCCGGCTCGCGAGCCCCTGGTACGTGTAGTTCATGCCTGCGAACTTGATCTTCGTGGGCTCCTGGTCGTACAGCCAGTGCCACTGCTCCTCGGTGTAGTCGGCGACCCGCACATCGGGATCCAGCCGTCCGGTCTCGGCGTAGGAGCGCCACTGCCACGAGCCCACGGGGTGCCCGGGCAGCAGGATCGCGCCGTCGTTCAGGGTCTTGGAGCGGTCGACGATCACGTCCACGTCGAGCGTGCTGGTACGGCCGGTGCCCTCGCACGACGGGCACATGCCGCCGATGACCTCGAAGGTCTTCTTCTCGGCCTTGCCGTCGGCGGTGCGCAGCACCCCTGCCCCGCTCGCCGAGGCGACGTTGAAGGCGAAGGCCTGCGAGCTGCCGACGTGGGGCACCGAGCAGCGCGAGTAGAGGGTGCGCAGCAGGGCGTACGCGTCGGTGGCGGTGCCCACGGTCGAGCGGGCGTTGGCGCCCAGGGGGTTCTGGTCCACGACGATCGCGGTGGTGAGGTTGGCGAGCTCGTCGACCTCGGGTCGCGGCGCCGAGGGCATGAAGGTCTGGACGAACGTCGAATACGTCTCGTTGATGAGCCGCTGGGACTCCGCGGCGATGGTCCCGAACACGAGGGAGGACTTCCCGGAGCCCGAGACCCCCGTGACCACCGTCAGGCGCCGCTTGGGGATGTCGACGTCGACGCCTCGCAGATTGTTGACCCGGGCACCACGCACCCGGATCACGTCGTGCGCGTCGGAGGTGCCGTGCTCGGGGGTCTCGGCGACGGGGCCGGGGGTGCTGGTCATGGCGTCGTGCTAGGGCCAGGTGCCGACCGACGAGCACAGGTCACCCCCAGGCGGCGAGGAGCGCGTCGCCCCAGGTGGCGAGTTCTGCCGGGGACTTCCCCTGGCTCATGATGAAGGCGGTGCCGCCGTGGGTGCCGCCCACGCACGACGCCATGCCCTGGGTGATCCCGCACGTCCAGGTCCGGTACTCGATCGGCTGCTCCAGGGCGCCCGCGAAGGTGGACGGGTCGGTGCCGGGCCGGAAGGACAGCCCGATCGCATCGCTCACATCTCCCGTGAGGTACGTGCTGATCTCGCCCTTGGTCTCCTGGAAGAAGTAGCCGTCGACCTCTGCGGGAGGTGGGGGCACCTCGCCGGCCCCCCAGGTCGCGGTGTCCGCGCTCGGGACCTCGGAGGTCACGGGCTCCGTGGTGACGGGCTCTGTGGTGGCCGGATCGGTCTGCACCGTGCTCGTGCCGGGCCCCGCCGTGGGGTCGGGCTCGTCACCGCCGCGTTGGACCAGGACGAACCCGACGACGATCACAATCGCGAGGACCACCAGCAGGGCCACGCAGCCCAGGGCCCCGAGGATCCAGGGGGTCGCCCCCGTGCGCGGAGGCGTCGGCGACGCCGGGGTGTCCCCGCTCCCCGGCCCGTACCCCCGGGGCGCTCCGAGATCCAGGAGGGCACTGTATCCCCCAGGCCCCGAAACCCCGGGGCCCGGCTGCCCGGGGTGACCTCCCCCGTACGGTCCGGGGACGCCCCCCTGAGGGTATGGGCCGTCGCCGTGCCGCGGTCCTCCGCCGTCGCCGTACCCGTTCCCCGGTCCGTATCCGTTCGAGCCCATGCCCCACCCCCTGCTCAGGACCGTGCACGGCGCGGAGGAGTCTCGGCACGCTCACGGTGTCCCTGCCGATGATATGGGGAGCTCTCCGGGAGGTCAGACCCAGGCCGCGACGAAGGTGTCCCCCCACCCCGCGAGATCGGCTCCCGACTTGCCTGCGCCGATGAGCTGCACGGCGCCGCCATGAGCGGTGCCGATGCAGGTCGGAGTGCCCTCCGACGTGCCGCATGTCCATGTGCCAAAGGTCTGGGGGGCCTCGAGGCTGCTGGTCAGGACCTCCGGGCTGATGCCATCCCAGAAGAGCACGCCGATCGTGTCCGAGGCGTCGGGGGTCATGTAGATCCAGAAGGCCTCAGTCGTGGTGTCCGCATTGGTGTATCCCGCGACCTCCTTGGGCGTCGCGGGAACGGCCCCGGCGGCCGTCGTCGGCGCATCCGACGTGGGTGCGTCCGTGGTCGGGGCGTCGGACGTGGGAGCGTCCGAGGTCGGTGCGCCGGACGTGGCAGGCGCCGAGGAGGTCGAGGTGGGATCCTCCTCCGCACGGTCACCCCCGCCGCCGGGAAGGACCACGAGCACGACGACCAGCACGATCGCCAGGGCGAGGACCAGCAGACAGCCGCAACCGCCGAGGATCCACGGCAGGGGGCTCTTCTTCTTGGGCGGGATCCCGCCTCCGCTCTGCTGCCACGAGGCCGCCGAGCCGCTGTCGCCCTGCCACTGCGGCGGCTCGGGGACGGCGCCCTGGCCCTGCGGCGCGCCGGGGTACGTGCCCGACGGTCCCGAGGCCCCGCCGTGCCCCTGCGGATCGGAGCCGTAGCCTCCGTATCCGCCCTGCCCCTGCGGCTCCGAGCCGTAGCCCCCGTACCCGCCCTGCCCGCCGTACCCGCCGCCCTGCGTGCTCATCCCCGGTTCCCCTGTTCCCTGGCGCCACGTTCCGGAGGCGGAGGCTGCTCCTCACGCCCGTGCGACGACCTGCGCCGATGATAAGGGGTCGACGTGACTCGGCAGAGCATCGGCCACGCACCGGCGGCGACGTCCGCCACGGACGACGGAGCACCCGAGGGGAGACGGACCCGGCTCAGCGCGCGGAGTAGTTGGGCGCCTCGGCGACCGCGTGGACGTCGTGGGGGTGGGACTCCTTGAGGCCTGCGGGGGTGATCCGCACGAACTGGCCGCGCTCCTTGAGCTCGGAGACGGTATGCGCGCCGACGTAGAACATCGACTGGTGCAGCCCGCCGACGAGCTGATGGGCGACGTTGGCCAGCGGCCCCCGGTACAGGACCTTGCCCTCGATGCCCTCGGGCACGATCTTGTCGTCGGATTCGACGTCGGCCTGGAAGTAGCGGTCCTTGGAGAACGACTTCTTGCCCCGGGAGGCCATCGCCCCGAGCGAGCCCATCCCGCGGTACGCCTTGTACTGCTTGCCGGCGACGAACACGAGGTCCCCGGGTGCCTCCTCGCAGCCCGCGAAGAGCGAGCCGATCATGACCGTGTCCGCCCCGGCGACGAGCGCCTTGGCGATGTCGCCGGAGTACTGCAGGCCGCCGTCGCCGATCAGCGGCACGCCCGCCGGACCGCAGGCCTTGGAGGCCTCGTGGATCGCGGTGATCTGGGGGACGCCGACGCCCGCGACGACGCGCGTGGTGCAGATCGAACCGGGACCGACGCCCACCTTGACGGCATCCGCACCGGCGTCGACGAGGGCCTGGGCCCCGGCGCGGGTGGCGACGTTGCCGCCGATGATCTGGACGTCCCGGAACCCCGGGTCGTTCTTGAGGGTGCGGATCATGTCGGTGGCCAGGCGCGCGTGGCCGTTGGCGGTGTCGACGACGAGCACGTCGGCCCCGGCGTCCCGGAGGGCGCCTGCGCGGTCCAGGGAGTCCCCGAAGAAGCCGACGCCCGCGCCGACCAGGAGGCGGCCCTGGCGGTCCTTGGAGGCGTTGGGGAACTGCTCGGACTTCACGAAGTCCTTGACGGTGATGAGGCCGGTGAGCTTGCCGCCGGCGTCGACCAGCGGGAGGCGCTCGCGCTTGTTGCGGCGCAGCAGCGCGGTGGCGTCCTCGGCGCTGACGTCGTCCGGGGCGGTGTAGACCTCGTGGGTCATCACCTCGTGCACGCGGGTCGTGGACCACTGGGCGACGGGGGTGAAGCGCAGGTCGCGGTTGGTGCAGATGCCCAGGAGCTTGCCCGCAGGATCGACCACCGGGAGGCCGGAGACGCGATACTGCCCGCAGATCTCGTCGAGCTCCTCGAGGGTGGCGTCGGGGCCGATGGTCACGGGGTTGGTGATGCGGCCCGTCTGGGTGCGCTTGACGAGGTCCACCTGGTGGGCCTGGTCCTCGATGGAGAGGTTGCGGTGCAGGATCCCGATGCCGCCGTGGCGGGCCATGGCGATCGCCATGCGGGACTCGGTGACCGTGTCCATCGCGGCGGACGCCAGCGGCATCCGCAGCGAGATCTCCCGGGTGAGGCGTGAGGTCGTGTCCACCTCGGAGGGGATCACGTCCGTCTCCCCGGGCAGCAGCAGCACGTCGTCGTAGGTGAGGCCGATGAAACCGAAAGGATCCCCTGTCGTCATGCACCGACCCTACCCGCCCGATGCCGGGCCCGGGACGTGCCGTGCTCCACGCAGACGGCTGTGACCAGCGCAGACACCATCCGTGGCCCGAATCACGCGGGCTCAGTGCGGGTGGGAGACCCGGCGCCACGCCGGGGACGTGGCGAGGTGGGCGAGGGCGAGGCCCAGCCCGGCCGCGAGGATCACCTGGACGGCGTCCTGGGTGAGGACGAGCGCGCTCGCGACGTCGCCGGAGTTCATGAGCGTGAAGGCGGTGTACAGCGTGTAGCCGGGGATCATGATGACGACGGCCGGCACGGAGACACCGGTGCGCGGGACGTGACGCCAGACGGCGACGACGTAGGCGAGGACCCCGACGAGCACGGTCGCGGCGAGCGTCGCGAGCTGATCGGGCACATCGACGCTGGTCAGCAGGAACCGTCCGCTGTTGGCGAGGCAGGAGATCGTCGCGGCCGCGAACGCGATCCCCCACGGCGAGTTGAAGATGACGGCGAACCCGACGACGCCGGCGAAGGTCGCGAGGGCCCGCAGGGGCAGCTCGACGCCGAGCGGCAGCGTGAGCCCCTCGGCGGTCTGCGGCGACAGGCCCGCGACAAGCCCGACGGTCCACACGGCCGCCGCGGCCGTGAGGATCACCGCGGCGGAGTACGCCAGGCGTGCCACCCCCGCACTGAAGTCCGAGCGGACGATGTCCAGCAGCCCGGTGATCAGGGGGAATCCCGGGACCAGGAACAGCACGGCCGCGAGGAGACCGCCGGCGTGCCCGTCCCCCGTGATGCCGAGCGAGGCGGGCACGAGGATCGCGGCGACGTAGACGGCGCTCGTGACGGCACCGGCGAGCAGGGTGATGAGCAGGTGGTTCCAGTGCCGACGCTGCATCACCCGGCGCAGGGCCTGGCCGATCGTCGCTGCGACCAGCACGCAGGCCATCTCGACGGGGCCGCCGCGGTTCAGGAAGCAGAAGGCCGCGCACGCGATGCCCGCGGCGAGCGCGTTGACGACGTCCCCGTACAGCGGCCCGCGCGTGGTGATGCGGGCCAGCCGTGCGTGGACCTCCGCGGCGTCGACGCCCGCGGGGAGGGTCTCGACCATGCGCTGGGTGCGGGCCATCCTGTCGACGTCGACGCCCACGTGGTCGGGCTGGGTGACCAGGGTGCGGAAGCGTCCGTCCATCATGGCGGTCGACGTGATGTCGGTGTAGGTGACGATGGAGACGAGCGAGGTCAGGCCCAGGGCGCGCCCGGTCCGTGCCATGGCGGCCTTGACCCGGTAGGAGGCCATGCCGCTGGACAGGAGGGTCGAGCCGACCGCCGCTGCCGCCTCGGCGCGGACCGTCAGCGAGTCGACGACCCCGATCGGGTTGGTCTCGGTGCGGCGGGGATGCTCGGCGCGGTCCATGCCCACGAGGCTAGTCCTCCCGGTGAGGCCGGGCCTCGCGTCGCGGGCGGGGTACGCGTCACGAGCGAGGTCCGCGTCACGAGCGATGTCCGTGTCACGGACGGGCCGCGGGTGGTGGATCCTGGGGCTCCTTGCCGCCGAGCACCCGGCGCGCATGGTCGTGATCGCGGCCGAACGCCGCGGCATCGTGCTCGTACTCCGGGCGCCACGGCATCGCGACGCGCTCGGCCATCTCGCGGCGGGCCCGCACCTGGCGCTGTCGTCGCGCCTCCTGCACCAGCTCCCGCCGGGGCGGCGAGGGACGCAGGCCCGCCGCCGTCTGCAGGACGCGCAGGCCCTCGAAGCTGCGGTCGTCCCAGCCGATGTACGGCACCACCCAGCGTTCGACGTCGGCAGATCCGACGGGTTCGCCCGGATCCCCGTGGACGTCCGGGCTCTCGAGTCCGACAGGGTCGACCGCACCGGCATCAGGACCGGTACCCGCATCGGCATCGGACACATCGTCGACGCCCCCGGTTCCCGGCCGCGCGAAGCCGATGAGCGCGATCGCGTCGCGCTCGCCCTCCGCCACGGCCCAGACGACGCTCGAGAGCGGCCGTTCCTCGCGCGGCCGCAGGCCACGTCGGCGCACGAGCACCCCGCGCCGTTCGTCGAGCACCACCTGCGGTGTGGTCGCGACCAGGGGCACGAATGCCCACAGGGCCAGGAGGGCCCAGATCAGGAGGGCGGCGATGGGGAACACGACGAGGTCGTGTGCCAGGAGGTCGGTCAGCGCCGTCGGCCCGTGCTCGGCGAGCGTTCCCCACCGCCACTGCTGCAGCCCGGCGGCCCCGAGCGGGCACAGCAGGAGAGCCACGAGCGGCAGGCCGATGAGCGCCCCGGGTCGATAGCGCGCCAGGATCGACGGGCCGATGCGGACGGCCCCGGACCGGGTGCGACGGGGGGCGGGTCCCGGTTCCGGGGCGGCCGCCCGGGCATCCGCAGGATCCGCGTCGGTCTCCGGCGACGTCCCGGTCACGTGCCCACCGCCCAGGGGTCGAGCTCCCGCGTGCTGAGGATGCTGCGCTCGGCGCCGGTGACGGGATCCGTGAAACGCAGGGACCGGGCGAGCAGGCGCAGCGTTCCCCCGCACTCCTGCACGGGGCGCACCACGGGGTACAGGTCGTCGCCCAGGATCGGCATGCCCAGGTGGGCGAGATGGGCGCGCAGCTGGTGGGTGCGCCCGGTGCGCGGCCACAGCCGCACCTCCCGGGCCCCGGCCTCACGGGGCTCGCCGAGCTCGACGAGGGTGCGGGAGTTCGCGGTCCCGGGCACGACCCGGGTGCGGAGGTCCCCGGGGGTCCGCTCGAGCCGCACCGACACCTCCAGGCGCCGGCCCGCCACCGCCTCGGGCGCATCGGCCACGAGCGCGCGGTACTCCTTGTGCGCGGCGGCGCGGGCGAACACGCCCTGGTAGGCGCCGCGCTCGGCAGGGACGATGCCCAGGAGCAGCACGCCCGCCGTGCGGCGGTCGAGGCGGTGCAGGGGCGTCAGGTCCTCGATGCCTGTCAGGGCGCGCAGCCGTACGAGGGCGCTGGCCAGGACGTGCTGACCGCGCGGCATGGTCGCGAGGTCGTGGGGCTTGTCGACGGCCAGGAGGTGCTCGTCGTGCAGCAGGATCGGCAGCTCGACCTCGGGCACGGCCTCGTCCCGGCGCTCGCGGTGGAACCACAGCTCGTCGCCCGGGACCACCGGGTCCTCGCGCCCCCATGCCGAGCCGTCGGCCCGGAGGATCTCGCCCTGCGAGAAGCGCAGGGCCAAGGGCGTCGCCGCGGGATCCGCCAACGGCGGGAAGCGCGCCAGCAGCACGTCCTGGGCGCACGCGCCCGCGGTCCGGTGCAGGAGCTCGGCGTCGGCCAGCAGGCGCACCGGTGCCAGTCCCCCGACGCGGTCCAGGGGCGCGCGCTCCCGCAGGCGGGCGGTGCGGCGGGCCGTCCGTCCGATCACAGCCCCCAGATGACCAGGGTCAGCACCGTGTGCCCGATGTAGACGAGCGCGATGAGCAGGAGCAGCAGGCCCGGGTGGAGCTCGACGGGGTGCACGGCGCGGGGGACGCGGGCGCGCAGCTCGCGGGGGGTGATCTCGTCGATCTCCTCGACGGGCACGCCGGCCTCGTGGGCGCGGGCGAGCATGGCGCGCTGGGCGCGACCCCCGAACACCCTCCCGGTGACGGCCACGGAGCGGCCGCCGTCCGAGCGGACGACGTAGAGGCCGTCGTAGGTCTCTCCCCCGGGGTCGATGGCCTCTGCCTTGCCGCGGGCGACGTCGCGCACGGCGACGACGCGAGCGATCCGCTCCCAGGGGATGTGCACGTCACGGCGGAACAGGCCCCGGATCCCGACGCCGTGCTGATCGACCTGGAGCCAGGCCGTGATGACCCGCAGGGCCAGGGCGACGACGGTGCCGACGACCAGCACCCACAGCACGAGCGGGGTGGTGAAGACGAGCTCGCGGAACAGCGCGGCGCTGCGCCACAGCTTCTGGCCGATGAAGCTCGTGACGACGAGGGCCTCGAGGACCACGCCGAAGACGAGGACGGCCGCGAGGGTGGCGATGACCGCCGAGCGCACGGGGCCGAACACCAGGGAGGGCACGCGCGTGCCCTCGCTCCACCCGGTCGCCTCTGCGGTCACGGTCTGCCTCCTGTGCGTCGGCTTCATCCTAGGCGGGGGGCCGGACGTCCGAGGGACCGTCCACCGTGGCGCGGCACGCCGGGCGATCCGGCGTGCACGAGGACGGCACGACGCCCCGGTCGCACGGGGCGGCCGGGGCGTCGCGATCAGGCGGAGGGACGGGAGGTCAGTCCTCGTCCTCCTTCTTCTCGACCACGAGGGTCTCGGTCGTCAGGACCAGGGCCGCGATCGAGGACGCGTTGCGCAGGGCGCTGCGCGTCACCTTCACGGGGTCGATGATCCCGGCGGCGACCAGGTCGACGTACTCGCCGGTCGCGGCGTTCAGACCGTGACCGGTCTTCTCCTCACGGACCTTCTCGACGACGACGTAGCCCTCGTAGCCCGCGTTCTCGGCGATCCACCGCAGCGGCTCGGCGACGGCCTTGGCCACGGCGCGCACGCCCACGGCCTCGTCACCGGTCCGGCCGAGGTCGTCGGACAGGACGGAGGCCGCCTGGACGATGGCGCTTCCGCCACCGGCCACGATGCCCTCCTCGATGGCAGCGCGGGTCGCGGAGACCGCGTCCTCGATGCGCATCTTCTTCTCCTTGGCCTCGACCTCGGTGTGGGCGCCGACCTTGATGACGGACACGCCGCCGGACAGCTTGGCGAGGCGCTCCTGGAGCTTCTCGCGGTCCCAGTCCGAATCGGAGTTCGCGATCTCGGCTCGGATCTGCGCGACCCGGTCGGACACGTTCTCCTGGTCGCCGGCGCCGCCGACGATCGTGGTGGTGTCCTTGGTGATGACCACGCGGTGGGCCGTGCCCAGCACGTCCAGGCCCGCGGTCTTCAGCTCGAGGCCGAGATCGGGGGTGATGACCTGGGCGCCGGTGAGCACCGCGATGTCCTGGAGCATCGCCTTGCGGCGGTCGCCGAAGGCGGGCGCCTTGATGGCCGCACCCTGGAAGGTGCCGCGGATCTTGTTGACGACCAGCGTGGACAGGGCCTCGCCGTCGACGTCCTCGGCGATGATCAGCAGCGGCTTCTTGGTCTCGATGACCTTCTCGAGCAGCGGCAGGAGGTCCTGCACGGAGGAGACCTTGCCCTGGCTGAGCAGGATCGAGGCGTCCTCGAGGACGACCTCCTGGCGATCCGCGTCGGTCACGAAGTACGGGGAGATGAAGCCCTTGTCGAACTGCATGCCCTCGGTGAACTCGAGCGCCGTCTCTGCGGTCGAGGAGTCCTCGACCGTGATGACGCCGTCCTTGCCGACCTTGTCGAATGCCTCGGCGAGCAGCTCGCCGATCTCGCGGTCCTGGCTGGAGACGGCCGCGACGTCCGCGATCTGCTCCTTGGAGTCGATCGCGATGGCGATCTCGGCGAGCTTGTCGGACACGGCCTCGACCGCGGCCTCGATGCCCCGCTTGACGCCGGCGGGAGCGGCGCCCGAGGTGACGTTGCGACGTCCCTCGTGCACGAGCGCCTGGGCCAGGACGGTGGCGGTGGTGGTGCCGTCACCGGCGACGTCGTTCGTCTTGGTGGCGACCTCCTTGGCGAGCTGGGCGCCGAGGTTCTCGAAGGGGTCCTCGAGCTCGATCTCGCGGGCGATGGTGACGCCGTCGTTGGTGATCGTGGGGGCGCCCCACTTCTTGTCGAGCACGACGTTGCGGCCCTTGGGGCCCAGCGTCACCTTGACGGTGTTGGCGAGCTTGTCGACACCGCGCTCGAGGGCGCGACGGGCGTCCTCGTCGTAGATGATCTCTTTAGGCATAGGTGCTCAGACCCTCACTTCTCGACGATCGCGAGGATGTCGCGCGAGCCGAGGATCAGGTAGTCCTGGCCGGCGTAGGTCAGCTCGGTGCCGCCGTACTTGGAGTAGACGACCTTGTCGCCGACCTTGACGTCGACCGGGACGCGCTGGCCCTTGTCGTCGAAGCGGCCCTCGCCGACGGCGACGACGGTGCCCTCCTGGGGCTTCTCCTTGGCGGAGTCGGGGATGACCAGACCGGAGGCGGTGACCTCTTCGGCCTCGGTCGGCTGGACGACGACGCGATCCTCGAGGGGCTTGATGGAGACCGACATGCGGCTCACTCCTTCGTGTTGGGTGGACTCGCGCGATGCTGCGAGACCAGGGAGTTCTCGGATTGCGGGACCCGGATGTCTGGACCGTCGTCGCGGTGCCGGCCCGGACGGGACCCGCGCGGCGGGCACCTGGCACTCGGGCCGGGTGACTGCCAACACGGCTCACTCTAGGACCGTCCTGGCACTCGTGCAAGGTGAGTGCCAACCAGCGTCACGGGGGTGTTCGCCCAGGGCGCAGGGCACTCGCGGATGCGCCGCAGCCCCCCGGGTCCCCGGCCGCCGCGCGAGCGGCCTCCGGAGTTCGGGACGAGGGCCTCAGGAGCTCGGGTCGGGGGCGTCCGGAGCGCCGGATGGGCCGGATGGGCCGGATCAGCGTCCGGCGTCGGCGACGATCGCCTCCACCTGGGCGGCGCCGAAGGCGTAGACGGGGGTGGCCGGCTCCCCCAGCACGTCCCCCGCGTTGGGCCACACCGAGGTGGTCACGATCGGCGCTCCCCCGCCCTCGGGCAGCTCCAGCATGCTCGCGCCCGACAGAGGCAGCGCGCTCTCCTGGCCTCCCGCGGCCAGCGGGTCCACGACGTTGGTGGTGCCGGGGGCCACGTGCACGGGGATCCCGGCGATCTCGCCGGTCATCTCGTGGTGGTAGTGCCCCGACAGGACGGCCCGCACGTCCGATCCGTCGAGCACGTCGGCCAGCTCGTCGAGGCCGTCCAGGTCCAGGCCCCGCAGCAGGCGGGTCGCGGCCACGAGCGGCGGGTGGTGGATCGCGAGCACCGTGCCGCCGGGGGCCGGCCGGGCCAGCTGGGCGGCGAGCCAGGTCAGCTGCTCGGGATCGAGGTGCCCGTAGCCGGCTCCCGGGACGCTGGAGTCCAGCACGATCACCTGCAGCCCCGAGGCGAGCATGCGCGTGCGGTCCTGCGCGTCGCCGCCGTGGTCGCCGGGACCGACCAGCGCGCGGTACTCCGCGGAGACGTCGTGGTTGCCCATCGTCACGAGGAGGGGCGCGCCGAGCGCGGCCGCGAAGGGGTCCAGGAGCGCGTGCAGCCGGCGGTAGCTCTCCGCCGTGCCATCCTCCGAGGCGTCACCGGTGTGCAGGACGAGGTCCACGTCCTCGAGCCCGGCGAGGCGGTCGAGCACCGAGACCAGGGCGGCGTGGCTGTCGATGCGGCCGTAGTGGCGGGCGGCGGGATCGCCGTAGAGATGGGTGTCGGTGAGCTGGAGGATGCGCATCGGGCCACGGTAGGCCGCCCAGGTGGCGTCGGGGTGACCGTCCGGTGACGGGCAGGACGTGGGCACTGCGCGTCGACGGGCGGGCCGATGGGGGCACCGATGGCGGGGACGGGGTGACGCACCGCGGCGTCGACGGGCCGGGGCGGGGTGGCGCACCCTCCACGGCCGGACCACCGACGCCGGTGCGACCGGGCTCCGGGCGGTCCGCCTCAGAGGACCCGTTCAAGGAGCGCCGGGAGGTGTCCGTGCCCCCACAGCCCCAGCGCGAGGAACGCGACGGCGGCCACGAGCAGGCCTGCGGCCAGCAGCGGGCGGGTGTCCGCCGTCGAGATCCGGTCGAGCATGCGGGTGATGAGGTGCGCGAAGGCCGGGAACCGCTCCCAGGCGAGGGTCAGGGCGACGTACGGGCCCAGGACCATCACGAGGAACACCGCGTACAGCAGGGTCTGGATCGCGAAATCGTGGCTGGCTCCCGTGATGACACGGCCCGTGACGTACATGGTGGCCATGCCGCTGACGCCGATCATGGCGTTGGCCCCGCCCAGCAGCACCAGGCGCCACGGTCGCTGCTCGTGCTCGACCCCTGCCGGGGCACTGGGACGATGCTCGCGCCGCGGCCGGCGCAGCCGCAGCAGCGCCCGGATCCCGAAGGCGAGGAACACGAGACCCGCGAGGAGGTCGATCCCCGAGCTCACGAGCAGCTTCTCGGTGTCGCTGCGCAGCGCTGCGGTCAGCGTGCGGGGATCCACCACGCGGAACAGGAGCAGCAGCACCGTCGTGCCCAGCGCCACGCCCAGCAGCACCCAGCGCACCGCCGGGAACGCGCGCGGCGACGTGGTGAGCAGACGGATCACGATGGCGTAGAGCGTCGGGCTGGTCCCCATGACCAGGCCCAGTCCCAGCAGGGACGCGGAGGCGGCGAGGAGCGGCAGGAGCTGGGACATCACAGGACCCCCCGGGCGGGCAGGAGCGAGACGTCCAGGAGATCGCCGTCACGGACCTCGGTGGTCTCCTCGGGGATCACGGCGAGGGCGTCGGCACGGGCGAACGCGGCGAGAGAGGGGCCGACGGCCCTCAGGGACCCGGACGGGAGCACGCGCGTGGCCAGGGCGGTGCGCAGGCCCGCCGCCGAGACGATCGGGTCATCTGTGCGCAGCGGGAGTCGGAACCGGGTCGGACTCGGCCCGCGCAGCGTGGGCCGCAGGAGCGTCTCGCAGACGACGAGGGCGGCCACGGGATCGGCGGGCAGGTCGACCCGGGCGAGGTGCCGGGTCCCCGTCGAGAGGGTGCCGATCCCCTGGATCCCTCCGGGCTCCTGGGCGAGGCGCACCCGGATCAGCCCGGCATCGACCCCGAGGCCCCGCGTCCGTAAGGGGTCCTCCGCATGCCCGATGGTGACCAGGAGGTCGGCAGCCCCGAGCTCCTCGGACGTGCGGTCCCCCGGGTCGGCGAGCCTGTCCTCCCCGATCGTCGTGACGGCCGCTCCGGCGGCACGCAGCGATGCACCGCAGGCCGCGGCGGTCGCCGCATGAGCGCCCGACACCACGAGGACCTCGAAGGGCTCGTGGACGGCCACTTCCATGATGCCGAGCGCGACGAGCATCCCCATCACCGCCGGGGTGAGGACCGCCCCCTCATCGAGGACCCGCTCGCCCGCCGCAGTGGCCCCCGATGCGGCGCGTGGGGCCCGGCACGGACGTGCGAGCACGGCGCCGGACACCTCGGGGCCGAGCCGCCGGGTCGCGGTCCTGGCGTGCGCGGCCAGGAGGGCGGCGAGGTCCGCACCGTGCTCGGCCCACGGGATCGTGGGGACGGAGGACGAGGAGCGCATCGGGCAAGTATCGCGTGCTCCGCGCGGCCGTCGGACGCGCGGAAGGGCGCGACCCTGGTGGATCGCGCCCTTCCCGGAGTGCTCGGGACTCAGCCGTTCAGCTTGTCCGAGCCCTTGACGTAGCCGACGAGCGTCCAGTCGATGCTCTCGAACCCGGCTGCGCCGAAGTTCGCGAGATCCTTGTTCTGGATGTAGAAGTCGTAGGACTGCCAGAGCGGGATCGTGTTGGCCTCGGCCCAGATCAGCGCGTCGGCCTCGTTGGCGAGATCGAGACGCTTGTCGTGGTCGAACTCGGTGGCGACCTCGTCGAGCTTCGCATCGAGATCGGCACTGCCGTTCTGCGCGAAGTTCGAGACGCCCTTCTCCTTCCACACGTTGTCGCTGCCCGAGAGGTACGGCGTGCCGTTCCACCCGAAGAGCGTGATGTCGTACTCGCCGGCGGAGATGTACTTGGCGAACAGGTCCGTCGGCGGGACCTTCTGGACGTTCAGCTTCACGCCGATGGCCTCGAGGTTCTCCTGGACGACGGGCACGACGGCCTCGTTGGTCTTGGAGCCGTCGTTGTAGACGTAGGTGATCTCGAGCTGCTTGCCGTCCTTGGTCGCCTGATTGTTCTCGATCGTGTACCCGGCCGCCTCGAGGTGCTTCTTCGCGGCGTCGACGTCGAACTTCCCCAGATCCCCGGCGTTGTCCTTGTAGCCCTCCTGGTTGGTCACCAGGATGTGGTTGTTGAGCTGCTCGGTGTCCTTGGGGTAGGGCAGCGCCGAGGTCACGGACTCGAAGGTGTCCTTGCGGTTGATGCCCTGGAACAGCGCCTTGCGGACGTTGACGTCGTTCAGCACGCGGCCCTCGCCGCCGTTGAGGGTCAGGTGCGTCCAGTCCGGGCCCGCCGAGCGGCGCAGCTCCGAACCCTTGCCCACCAGGGCCTGGAGGACCGTGTAGGTGGCCGCGACCGTCGTGTTGATCGCGTCGAGCTGGCCGTTCTGGTACGAGGTCGCCGCAGCCGACGGGTCCTCGATCGTGGTCCACAGGACCTGCTTCAGGAAGGGCTTGTCGCCCCACCAGTTCTCGTCCGGCTCGACCAGCACGGTCTTGTTGGCGGCATCGATCTTGCCGATCTTGAACGGGCCGGCCGTGACCTTGGGGCCGTCGACCCACGAGGTGTTGAACGCCTCCGGGCTCGCGGCCAGGGCGTCGGGCATCACCGTCGCCAGTCCGATCCAGTCCGCGTACTTCTCCTTGAAGGTGATCTTCGCGGTGAGGTCGTTGTCCCCGGGCTCGACCTTCTCGACCTTGTCGTAGCCCTCGGAGGACGCCAGCTCGTAGGCCTCGTTCGAGCCGTTGAGCGTGTTGAAGGCGTTGGCGATGCTCTTGTAGTCGATGGCGGTGCCGTCGGACCACTTCAGGCCCTCGGCCAGCTCGATCTCGATGACCTGGGGATCCTCGGACACCAGCTCGAGACGCTTGGCGTAGGTCGGGTCGGCCGAGACGGCGGCCTTGGCGTCGGACTTGGTGAGCGACGGGAGAAGTGTCTCGAGGATCTCCTTGGTGTTGGCCTCGTTGCCGTCGACGTGCCACGGGTTCCAGTTGGCCGGGAAGGCGTTGTTGGTCAGGCGCAGCACGCCGCCCTCGCCGAGGTCGCCGCGCTTCTTGGCGTTGATGTCGTTCTCGTCGGAGGCGACCGCCGTGCCGCCGCCGTCGCTGCCGCCCGCGCCGGAGCCGCTGCCGGCCTGGCTGCAGCCTGCGAGGGCCACGACAGAGAGAGCCGAGGCCCCGAGGACTGTGCGTCGAGTGAATCGCATGGTGTTCTCCTTCATTCGCGTTCCGCCGAGGATTTCCCGACGCGCATGGTGGTTGTGGTGGGGAGGGGATGGCTCGAGGGGGCCCGGCGCCTAGACACCGGCGGCCTCCTCGTCGAACGCCGCCCTGTCGAAGACGACCCGTTCCTTGGTCCTCTCGATCCGGGGATCGGGGACGGGGGCCGCCGACAGGAGGGATTTCGTGTACGGATGCCGCGGGTTCTCGAAGACCTCCGCGGTGCTTCCGACCTCGACGATCCTCCCGCGGTACATGACCGCGATCCGATCGGAGATGTTGGCCACGACCGAGAGGTCGTGGGAGACGAAGAGATAGCTGACCCCGAGCCGACGCTTGAGATCCCCGAGCAGGGTCAGGATGCCGGCCTGGATCGTCACGTCCAGGGCGCTCGTGGGCTCGTCCAGGATCACGAGCTTGGGCTCGCATGCGAGGGCGCGGGCGACGCCCACCCGCTGGCGCTGGCCGCCGGAGAACTCCGTCGGGAAGCGCATGGCGTGCTCCGGCTGAAGTCCCACGGTGTCCAGGAGCCAGCTGACCCGGTCGTCCATCCGCTTGGTGTCGTAGCCCTGGACGCGCATGGGCTCGCGGAGGATGTCGCCGATCGGCATCCGGGGATCCAGCGATGCCATCGGGTCCTGGAAGACGATCGAGACGTCCGAGCGCAGACGCGAACGCTCCGCACGCGTCAGGGCGGACGTGTCCGTCCCGTTGATGCGGATCGTGCCCTCCTCGGGAGCCCGCAGGTTCATGATCTCCATGAGGGTCGTGGTCTTGCCGCAGCCGGACTCGCCGACGAGGGCGAAGCACTCGCCCTCGTGCACGTCGAACGAGATCCCGTCGACGGCCTTCTGCACGCCGACCTTCCTGCGCACGAGAGCGCCCTTGGTGATGGGGTACGTCTTGCGCAGATCGGCGACCTCGAGCACCGTCGGCCGCGCGGAGAGGTCGCGCGTGCCCAGGTCCACCGCACGGGCGGCGCGACGTGCATGGGCCACGGACTCGGGATCCGCGAGATCGACGGGTCCGATCTCGTCCCGTCGGCTGACGGTGTCGATGCGCGGCACGGCCGCGAGGAGACGCTGGGTGTACGGCTGCTGGGGTTCGTAGAAGATGTGCTCGACGTCGCCGGTCTCGACCTCCCGCGCGTTCTGCATGACCAGCACGCGGTCGGCGAAGCCCGCCACGACGCCGAGGTCGTGCGTGATGAGGATCGTGGCCGCGTCGACCATCTGCTGCGCCGTCTTGAGGAGGTCCATCACCTGGGCCTGCACCGTCACGTCCAGCGCGGTGGTGGGCTCGTCGGCGATGATCAGATCCGGTTCGTTCGCGATCGCGATCGCGATCACGGTCCGCTGGCGCATGCCGCCCGAGAACTCGTGCGGGTACTGCCGGGAGCGGCGCGCCGGCTCCGGGATCCCCACGGCGTCCAGCAGCTCGATCGCTCGCAGACGCGCGGCGTTCTCGGAGATCGTCGGGTGGTGGATCTTGATGACCTCGGCGATCTGCCGGCCGATCGTGAACACGGGGGTCAGGGCCGAGAGCGGGTCCTGGAAGACCATCGAGATCTTCTCGCCCCGCAGGCGGGAGAGCTCGTGGTCGCTCATGGCCAGCATGTCGTTGCCCTCGAACGAGATGCTCCCGGAGATCGATGCCGAGGCCTGGAGCAGGCCCATCACGGCCAGGGAGCTCACGGACTTGCCGGAGCCGGATTCGCCGACGATGGCGAGCGCCTCGCCCGTGCGGACCTCGTAGGACAGGTTCTGCACGGCATGGACGGGGCCGGCCTCCGAGGGGAAGGTGACGCTGAGGTCGCGGACCGAGAGCAGGGGTGTCGACATCGTTGAACCTCAGATGCGGCCGGAGCCGCTGGTCGGATCGAGGGCGTCGCGCAGTGCTTCACCCATGAGATTGATGGAGATGACCAGCAGCGCCAGCACGGTCGCCGCGGGGATCCAGGTGTGGGGGAACGCGATGTTGTAGCTCTGGAGCACGGTTCCCAGGGACACCTGCGGGTACTGGATGCCGAGCCCGATGAAGGAGAGCCCGGTCTCCCCCAGGATGGCCGCACCGATGCCCAGGGTCGTGTCGATGATGATCCAGCTGGCGACGTTCGGGATCACGTGGCGGAAGATCGTCACGATCGGCGGCACGCCCATGAACCGCGCCGCCTGCACGTACTCGGTGTGCACCAGCTGCTGGGTCATCGAGCGGAGCACACGAGCGGTCAGCATCCAGCCGAAGAACGCCAGCAGGGGGATGATCCACAGCCAGCTCGCCCGCTGCAGAGCGGGGCTGAACAGCATGAGGAGCAGCAGGCTCGGGATCACCAGGAACAGGTTGATGAGGTTGACGAGCGCGGTGTCCGCGAACGCGCCGAGCCGGCCGGAGGATCCCACGTAGCCCGCGACCGTTCCCACGGCGATCGCGATGGCCGAGGTCAGCACCGCTGTTCCCACGCCGATGACCAGCGAGATGCGCAGGCCCTGCATCGTCCGCGCGAAGACGTCGAGGCCCTGCTCGTCGACGCCGAACCAGTGGTAGACCGACGGGCCCGCGAGGGTGTTGGCGAGATCCCGCTCGAACGGGCCGTACTGGTAGAACATCGGCGCGAAGATCGCCAGGAGCACGAGGACCGCCACGATCACCATGCCGACGATCGCACCCACGTTGCGGAGGAACCTCCGGCGCAGGAGCTGGGTCCGGCTGAGCGGCCTGCCCACCGCGCCTTGGCCGACGGCGACGGCATCGCCCTTGGCCTCGACGACGACGAGATCGGCTGCCGAGCTCGTGTCGTCGACCTTCCGGGCCGCATCGCCCGCGTTGAAACCACCTGGGTTCGTCATCACGTCACCGGATCCTGGGGTCGAGGATGCCCTGGAGGATGTCGGCGAAGGTCGCCGACAGCAGGGTGAGGATCGCGGAGTACAGCACGACCGCGGCCGTGCCGTTGACATCCGCCTGTTGGATCGCCGTGACGCTGAAGCGCCCGATGCCCTGCCAGTTGAACATGAGCTCGACGAACAGGGAGCCGGTGAACGCCGCGCCGACCGCGAAGGCGAGGTACTGCCCCATCGGGATCAGGGCCATGCGTAGGCCGTGGCGCCACATGGACTGCGAGCGCGTCAGTCCCTTCGCACGCGCCGTCCGCAGGTAGTCGCTGCCCAGGACGTCCAAGGTGGTGACCTTCATGTAGCGGCTGTACGACGCGGCTCCGAAGAGACCGAGCACGATCGTGGGCATCACGAGCGCCTGGACCTGGTACGAGAACGACGCCCAGGACCCCTCGGCGAGCAGGGGGTTGACCGGGTTCAGCGCCGGCAGCCCGAACCCGGTGCTGTTCTTGACGAGCTGGTTGAGCTGCTGGACGAGCAGGATGACGACGACGGTCGGCAGCGAGAGGAGGAGGAACGAGAAGATCGTCGCGATCCGGTCCCCCACGGAATGACGTCGGACGGCCGAGACCAGACCCAGGACGATCCCGAGGACCACACCGATCACGGTGCCCAGGACGATGAGCCGCAGGCTGATCGGGATGCGGTTCTTGAACTCGTCCAGCACCGGGTTCATGACCTTGTTGGTGCCCGTCGTGACCCCGAGGTCACCGTGGAGCACCCCGCCGAGCCACGTCGCGTAGCGGGTGAACAGCGGCGTGTCGGGGTTGATGTTGCGGGCGTCGAGGTACGCCTGGATCGTCGACGGCGGCAGGGGCCTGGACGCGATCGGGGGGTACATCACCGACTCCGGGTGCATCAGCGACGCCGCCAGGAGGTACGCGAAACTCGTGGCGACGAACGTCAGCACCACGTAGTTCAGGGTCCGCAGGATGATGAATCTAAGCACGGCCACCCGCTCGCATCACCGGATCGTTCTCCTTCTCCGCGGGATCGCGGATCGTTTCACAGGGCACGTCCAGGGACCGTTCCGATCCGTCCGACAGCGGGCCCTCGTCCCGCCGCCGGGTTCGCCTGCGGCAGGACAGTCCGAACACAGTAAGCGGATCAGGGGTGTGACGGGGCACAGTACGAACTCCTGAGCCGAGATAACATCAAATCGTGATCTTCGTTCATCTGGCCCTGCTCGCCGGAGGGTGCGCCGCGGGCGTGATCGCCTCCGACCTGCTGGGTCATCGCAATCGTGGCCCCTGGCCGGTGGCCGTCGCGACGATCCTGCTGGTGCTCCTCGGGGGACTCCTCTACAGCGGGGAGGTCCTCGCCGTCGCGCTGGGCCTCGGGCTGGCGTCGGCCGGGGTGACCACGGTCGGCTGGGCGCGGAAGCTGAGTGCGAACCGTCGCCGGACGCAGGAGGCACGCAGCGCACAGGCGTCAGCGCGTGCCCGGCAGCTGGAGCTGCCCGGCCGCGACTGACGCGTCACCGCCACCGCTCTGCGGCCGCCCCCGGCGATACCCTGGAACCACCCCACGGACGCCCCACGGACCAGGAGGCCCAGCACCGTGCCCACCCAGCAGGTCATCGCTCCCCCGGCGCGAGCGGCCATGTTCCTCACCCTCACCGTGCCCCCCGGCTCCGAGCGCGCCGTCCGCGCGGTCCTCGCGGGCGCCTCGGACCTCGCCAAGTCCGTGGCCTTCCGCAATCCCCGCACCGACCTGGTGGTCACCATCGGCCTGGGCGCGGAGTACTGGGACCGGTGCATCGACCTGCCGCGCCCCCGCGACCTGCACCCGCTGCCGGAGTTCCGCGGGCCCGTGCACACCGCGCCGTCCACGCCCGGGGACGTGCTGGTCCACCTGCGCGCACCGCACATGGACATGTGCTTCGAGTACGCGTGGCTGCTGACCCAGCAGCTCGGCGCGCACGCGACGGTGGTCGACGAGGTCCACGGCTTCTCCTACTACGACGAGCGCGACCTGCTGGGCTTCGTCGACGGCACCGCGAACCCGATCGGGGACGACGCCGCCGCCTCGGCGCTCGTCCAGCCCGACCGCGACGCGCAGTACGCCGGGTCCAGCTACGTGGTGGTCCAGAAGTACCTGCACGACATGGAGGCCTGGCAGTCCCTCAGCGTCGAGGCGCAGGAGCGCGTGATCGGCCGCTACAAGCTCAACGACGTCGAGATCCCAGACGCCCTCAAGGCCACCGACTCCCACGTCGCGATGACCACCATCGTCGACGAGCAGGGCGTCGAGCACGACATCCTGCGCGACAACCTGCCCTTCGGCGAGATCGGCTCCGCGGAGTTCGGCACCTACTTCATCGGCTACGCCGGCAATCCGCTGGTCACCGAGCAGATGCTGCACAACATGTTCATCGGGCGACCCGAGGGCACCCACGACCGGATCCTCGACTTCTCGACGCCCGTCACCGGCGCCCTGTTCTTCGTGCCCACCCTCGGCTTCCTCGACGGCATCGACGACCTGGCGCTGCCCGCGCCCGCCGCCGCGGAGCCCGGCCCGGGCGAGATCCCGGCGGTGCCCCAGCACGCCGAGGGCGCCGAGGTGCTGGGCGCACCGGATCGCACGGGTGCCGACGACGCCACCACGCCCGACGTCGCGCTCGGCCTGGATCCGACGCCGACGGATCCGACCGCGGGCACTTCGGACGACACCTCCGGCGCCGCGACGGCGCCCGCGGCCGACGACACCCCCCACGACCTCGGGATCGGCAGCCTCCGGTCCCCGTCCCGCTCCGCACGAAAGGACACACCCACCTCATGAGCACCAACCTGCACCGCTCCCTGGCCCCCATCTCCTCCGCCGCCTGGTCGGAGATCGAGGAGGAGGCTCGCCGCACCTTCACCCGCAACGTCGCCGGACGCCGCGTGGTCGACGTCCCCGAGGCCGCGGGCCTCGACTTCGCCGCGCTGAGCACCGGCCACCTGGCCCCCACCGACCCCGGGGTCGAGGGGGTGCGCGGCCGCCGTCGCATCACCCTGCCCGTGATCGAGCTGCGCGTCCCCTTCACCGTGGACCGTGAGCAGGTGGACTCGGTGGACCGCGGCGCCTCCGACGCCGATTGGCAGCCCGTCAAGGACGCCGCCGCGAAGATCGCCCGCGCCGAGGACGGCGTGCTCTTCGGCGGGCTGTCCGCGGACGGCATCGATGGGATCATCCCCGCCAGCACCAATGCGCCCGTCGCGCTGCCCGCGGACATCCGCCAGTTCCCGGACGCCGTCGCCCAGGCCACGAGCGCCCTGCGCCTCGTGGGCGTCGACGGCCCGTACGTGCTGTTCCTGCCCGCGGAGACCTACACCCAGGTCGCCGAGACCGTCGACCACGGCTACCCGATCCGCGAGCACCTTCAGCGTCTGCTCAAGGACGGACAGATCATCTGGGCGCCGGCCCTGGATCGCCCGGTCGTCATCTCCGACCGCGGCGGCGACTACGAGCTGCACCTGGGCCAGGACCTGTCCATCGGCTATCTCCACCACGACGACGCGACGGTGACCCTGTACCTCCAGGAGACCCTCACCGTGCGCGTCGCGACCGCCGAGGCCGCCGTCGTCCTCGGGGATCCCGCATGACGATTCCTGCGGCCCCGGAGCTGCCCGGGACGATCCGCGCCGCGCGGATCCACGCCTTCGGCGGACCCGAGGTCCTGCGCATCGACACGGTGCCCACCCCGCTTCCCGCCCCCGGCGAGATCCTCGTGCGCGTGGCCTATGCGGGGCTGAACCCCCTGGACCACAAGCTGCGCGACGGGTCCTCCGCCAAGGCCTCGCAGCTGGAGCTGCCGGCGATCCTGGGCCGTGAGCTGAGCGGCACCGTCCTGGCCGCCGGCGAGGGCGTGGACCTCGGGGCCCTGGGCCTCGCGGTCGGCTCCCCCGTCTTCGGGATGCGGGGGGCCGACGACTGGCGCGGCACCGACGCCGAGATCGTCGCGATCCCCGCCGCGCACCTCGCCCCCGCCCTCCCCCTCGGCCCGCGGGCCGGCGGCACGCCCGGCGCGACGACCGTGGACCTCGTCCCCTACGGCGGGCTCGCGCTCGCCGGCCTCACGGCCCGTGCCGCCGTCGAGCTCGCCCACGTCGCCCCCGGGGACACCGTGCTGGTGCACGGCGGCAGCGGGGGCGTCGGGCAGATCATCGTGCCGCTGCTCGTGGCCGCCGGAGCCGGGCGCGTCTGGGCCACCGGTCGCTCCGAGAACGCCCTGCGGATCGCGGAGCTGGGCGCGACCCCGATCCCCTACGACGACGCGGACTGGCGCGAGGTGATCCGCGAGTCGACCGACGGCAAGGGCGTCGACGTCGTCATCGACACCCACTACTTCTCGACGTTCCTGCCCTCGCTGGACCTGCTGGCCCCGGACGGACGCATCGTCGTGCTGCCCACCCTGGCCGACCTCACCCCCGCCACCGAGCGCGGCATCGAGGCGCACATCCCGGCGATCTCCCCCACCCGCGAGGTCCTCGACGAGCTGGCCCGAGACCTGGCCTCCGGGCGGATCCCGCTCGAGGTCAGCGCGGTGCTGCCGCTCACGGAGATCGCACGCGGCCACGAGCTCCTCGAGGACGGCCACACGCGCGGCAAGATCGTGCTGGCCCTGTGAGGGACGCCGGGACCGGGACCCCGCGATCCGAGGATCCCGCCCAGGACGCGTTCGCGGCCGGACTGGCGCGCGTGCTCGACCCGGCTGGCTGGGCCCTGCTGGAGTCCCTGCCGCCCTACCTCGAGGCCGATGCCCTGGCGGTCGGGGCGCGCCTGCGCGCCCAGGGGCACGATCCCGAGCTCGTCGCGGCGGCGCTGACGCAGGCGCGGCTGCGCGTCCAGGCCCGGGACAAGTTCGGGGAGTTCGCCGAGCAGATGCTCCTGACGCCCCAGGGCCTCGAGCAGGCCACCCGGCTCCCCCTGGCGGCGCGCCACGCCCAGCGGTTCCGCGCCGCCGGGATCGGTGCGATCGCGGACCTCGGGTGCGGGATCGGCGGGGACGCGATGGCCGCCGCGGCGCTGGGTCTGGACGTCCTGGCCGTGGACCGCGACCCCGTGACCGTCGCCGTCGCGACCGTGAACCTGCGCCCCTTCCCGGAGGCCCGCGCCGAGCTGGGCACCGTCGAGGGCTTCGACGTCGCCGCGGCGCGGGCCGACGGACGGGGCGTGTGGACGGATCCCGCACGGCGCACCGAGCGCGGCGGCGGCCACCGCCTCCACGACCCCGAGCAGTACTCCCCGCCGCTGTCGGCCGTCATCGACCTCGCGCGGCGGCTCGGCCGGGACGGCCTCGACGGGCCGCTGGGCACCAAGCTGGGCCCGGGGATCGCCCACGAGGACCTCCCCGCGGGCACCGAGACCCAGTGGCTCTCCTGGCACGGCCAGGTGCTCGAGGCCGACTGCTGGTTCGGTCCGCTCGCGACCCCGGGCGTGACCCGCAGCGCCGTCGTCATCGGCCGGGACGGCGCCCGCGCCCTGGACGACCGCTCCGCCGTCGCGGACCCGATCCCCGGGCCGCTCGGCGCGCACGTCTACGAGCCGGACGGCGCGGTGATCCGGGCGGGACTGCTGGGTCGGCTCGCGGCGGACCTCGACGCGCACACGATCGACCCGACGATCGCCTACCTCACCACCGAGCGCGCGCTCACCACGCCCTTCGCCCATGGGTACGCGGTGCGCGACGTCCTGCCGTTCGGCCTCAAGCGCCTCACGTCCTACCTGCGCGAGCACCACCTGGGCCGCCTGGAGATCAAGAAGCGCGGAACCGCCGTCGAGCCGGAGGAGCTGCGCCGCCGGCTGCGGCCACGACGGTTCGGCGACGGCGAGGCGACCCTGATCCTCACGCGGATCGCCGGCGTGCAGAGCGTGATCGTCGCCAGCCCCCACCGCCGCCCCTGACGGGGCACGGAGCACCGCTCGGACCGCCCTGCGGACGTCCGGGCTCCGGGTCCGCACGTTGCGCTGATCGCGGACGCGTGACGTGCGTCGCGGCGCCCCTCCGGCCGCGGGTCTAGCGTGTGCGCCATGTGGCAGATCATGGATGTGCTGAACGCCCACAAGAAGCAGATGGTCGCGCGCGAGGACGCCCTGCCCGGCCGCGTGCACTACCCCTATCCCCTGCGCCGCGAGCACGCGGTGCTGGGCACCGACATGCTGGGCCCGGACGCACCGGAGAACCCGCGGCCATGGCCGCGCGGCGCCGAGGAGATCATCCTGGCCGGCGGCTGCTTCTGGGGCATCGAACGCGTGGCCTGGCAGATCCCCGGCGTCGTGACGACGTCGGCGGGATACGCCGGCGGCTTCACCGCCCACCCCACCTACGAAGAGGTGTTCTCGGCACGCACCGGGCACACTGAGGCCGTGCGCGTGATCTACGAGGGCGGCGAGGAGACCCTGCGCCGGATCCTCGAGCAGTTCTGGGAACAGCACGACCCCACCACCGCGATGCGCCAGGGCAACGACGTGGGCACCGAGTACCGCTCGGCCGTCTACTGGACCACCCCCGCCCAGGGCGAGGTGGTCCGCGACAGCGCGCGGCGCTACCAGGAGGCCCTGACCGCGGCGGGCCGCGGCCGGATCACCACCGAGCTCGAGCCGCTCTCCGAGACCGGCGACGGCCACTACTACACGGCCGAGCCCGAGCACCAGCAGTACCTCGCGACCCACCCCCACGGCTACTGCAACCACGGGTTCAACGGCGTGGCCTGCTCGCTGGGCTGACGCGCCGGGCCGACCTCTCTGAGCCGTCCCCGTTGGTCCGACCAGGCGGAGCGGTCCCCGCTGGACCGATCCCGTGGGGCCTGCGGGCTGACGGACCCGGTCAGCCCTCGCGGGCGACCTGCGCGGCCTGCGCGACGAGCACCGCCTGCAGCGGGAGGCGTCCCACGGCGATGGCGCGCCTCCCGGCGCCCTGGTCCCACCACAGGCGGGTCATGCGCAGGTTCGCCGGGAAGACCGCGACGAACAGCGCGGCGGCGGCCGCCCCGCCGATCCGACGGGTCGACGGCGCCGCGATGAGCGCCGCGACGCCCAGCTCGGCCACCCCCGAGGCGTAGGTCCAGGCGCGCGGCGGACCCGGCAGCCACCGCGGGACGATGGGGTCGAACACCGCGGGCCGCGCGAGGTGCACGGCACCGGCGCCGCCCAGCAGCACGGTCAGGAATCGGGAGGTCGCAGTCGCCATCCGTCGACGCTATACCCTCGATCCGTGAGCTCCCCCGAACCGGCGCCGACGATCCCCGACGAGCCGACACATCGCCGCGGCGGGGCCACCGCCCGCCTGATCGTCCCGATCGCGCTCGCGGTCCTCGCGACCGTCGCCTACGGGATCCTCTCGACACACCAGTTCCGCAACCTCACCTCGAGCAGCTGGGACCTCGGGATCTTCTCCCAGCTCGCCAAGGACTACGCGCACCTGAGGGCGCCGATCGTCCCCATCAAGGGCGACGATGTGAACCTGCTCGGGGACCACTTCCATCCGATCCTCGTGCTGCTGGGGCCGATCTGGGCGGTCTGGCCCTCGGGGCTCGCGCTGCTGTGGACCCAGGCGCTGCTGTTCGGCATCTCCGCGATCCCCATCGCCCGCCTCGCGATGGAGCGGCTGGGCAGCTGGCTCGGCGGGATCCTCGGCGGCGCCTACGTGTTCTCCTTCGGGCTGCAGAGCGCCCAGGACGTCCAGTTCCACGAGATCGCCTTCGCGGTGCCGCTGCTGGCGATGTCCCTGACCCGCCTGCTGCGCGGCAGGGTCCTCGCGGCCTGCCTGTGGGCGGGCGCGCTCGTGTTCGTCAAGGAGGACCTCGGTCTCACGGTCCTGGTGCTGGGGGCCGTGATCGCGCTGCGCGGGAAGCAGCACCGCCTCGAGGGCGCGGGCCTGGCGTGCTGGGGGCTGGGCTGGTTCATCCTGTCGACCTTCGTGATCCTGCCGCTGCTGAACACCGCCGGGCAGTACGACTACACCGACAACCTCGGCTCGCTGCTGGACGTGTTCCTCCCGGGCGACAAGTGGATCACCGTGCTGATGCTCGCGCTCGTCGCGGGCGGGATCGGGCTGCGCTCCCCGCTGATCCTGCTCATGCTGCCCACGCTGGCGTGGCGCTTCACCGGCACCGTCGAGTTCTACTGGACCTGGTACTGGCACTACAACGCCGTGCTCATGCCGATCGCCGCGGCGGCCCTGCTCGACGGGGTGCGCGGCACGAGCCGCTGGACCCGGGGCGTGGCCGTGGCCGCGAGCGCCGCCGTGACCCTCGCGCTCGGCAGTGCGATGCCGCTGTGGAACCTCGCTCGGCCCTCCACCTGGGAGACGTCCTGGCGCGCGGCCCCGGCGGCCGGGGCCGTCGAGGCGGTGCCGGACGGGGCCGTCGTCGCCACGGACATCACCCTCATGGCCCAGCTGGTCCCCGAGCACGACGTCCAATGGCTGCACGGCCCCAACCAGCGGGTGCCGCAGTGCGTCGTCGTCGACGACTACGCCTTCTCGTGGAACGGCACCCCGCCGCGCGATGCCGCCCAGTGGGCCGACGAGCAGTACCGCCAGGACCCCGGCACGTACGCGACCACGTACGATGACGGCGGGTTCTGGGTCGTGTGCAGGCCCGCGGGGAGCTGACCGGCGCAAGGCCGGGACCGTCGTGGCACCTGGCACGTCACCGATCCGAGGTCCGGGCGCACCGGCTCGTCAGAGTGCGCGTGCCCGCCGGGCGCGACGTCCCGCGGGGTCGACCTCCGCCTCGGCGCGGCGCGACCGGGCGGTCTCGAACCACAGCTTCCACGGCGAGATGCGCTCGGCGATCAGCGCGATCCGCAGGCCCTCGGTGACCGCTCCCTTGACCGAGACGTGCGGCAGGCGGGACAGCTCCGCGGCGTGGGGGGCCAGCCGGTCCGCGCAGCCCGCGGCCGCCCACCAGGCCGCGATGATCGCGACCGTCGGGTGGGAGTCGAGGATCCCGTGGCCCGTGTGCGCCAGGGGGATCAGCTGGGCGCCGGGGATCCGTGCCGCGATGTCCCGGGCGATGCTCGGCGGCGTCATGAGGTCGTCGTCCCCGCTGAGCACGACCGTCGGCGCGGCGATCGAGGTGGCCAGCTGCCGCAGGTCGTAGGGCTGTCGGGTGAACGCCGGGACGGTGCGGGCCTGCTGGACGATGAGCTGCAGGGGGTCCAGCTCGCCGTCGTCGGACCGGGCACCGACGCCCAGCTGCGTGTGCAGGATCCGCGCGACGAGGTCGTCCTCCTGCACGTAGGGGGTGGACTGCAGCCACTGGCGCGTCAGCACCTGACGGATCGACGTCCAGGTGAGGCGCCCGCGGTCCTGGGCCAGCAGGTCGACCAGCTCGCGCACGGCCTCGGGGCCGCCGTACTCGTGGACGGCCAGGAGCACGGGACCGGCCCGGTGCCCGTCGAGGACGTCCTCGTCCACGAGGCGGCGGACCACGCGGGCGATCGACTCGGTGCGGTCGTCGGCCCCGTCGACGTACATGGCGCGGAAGGCGGCGCGCGCGACCTCGTCGTCCCCGGCGGACACCCGCGGGGAGTCCAGCACGAGCGCGTGGACCCGTTCGGGGTGCAATGCGGCCAGCAGCTGGGCGATGTAGCCGCCGTACCCGGTCCCGTAGATCACGGCCCGGGGCACCGCGGCGTGGTCGAGCACCGCCAGGACGTCCCCGATCACCGCGTCCACGGTCATCGAGGTCGCCGGGAGATCCTCCCCCTCGGCGTCCAGGCGGGAGAGGCCGACGCCGCGATGCTCGACCATGATCACGTCGAGGCCGCGCTGGGCCATCATCCGGCGCAGCACGTCGTACGGCAGCACCGACGCCGTGCCGGGGCCGTCCGGGATCACCAGGATCGGCGGGAGACGCGACTCCTGGTCCTCGATGCGGGCGGCGGGGCCGGGCGCCGGGGCCGCCGTGCCGCGGTGCAGCGGATTCCCGCCGGCCCGCGCGTAGCGCAGGGGGAACAGGCGGTCGTCGCCCTCCCCCACCTCGCGGTACACGGTCATCAGATCGTTGCGGATCTGCAGGAGCTCGTCCTGGCCGGCCCGTTCGGTGATGTCCATGAGCGCCGGCCGCGAGCGACGACGGCGGCGTCCGATGCCGTCGGCGACGGCGCGCCGGGCGCGGGACGGGACGGACGGGCGGGGCTCCTCCTCGTCCCGCGGCCCGGGGGTGCCGGTCATCCGTCCGCGGGCGCCGGAGCGCCGATCCTCTGCCACAGGAAGGCGTACATGAGGGCGTTCATCCTGGCCGCCTGCTCGTTGCTGGCGGCACCCCCGTGGCCGCCCTCGATGTTCTCCCACGACCGCACATCGGCCCCGAGGGACTCGAGCGCCGCCGCGAACTTGCGGGCGTGCCCGGGGTGCACCCGATCGTCCCGGGTCGAGGTGAGCAGGAACGTGGGCGGGTAGGCGACGTCCTCGCGCAGCAGGTGGTACGGGCTGAACGTGCGGATGAACTCCCAGTCGTCGGTGTCCGGATCCCCGTACTCGGCCATCCAGCTCGCGCCCGCGAGGAGATGCGAGAACCGCTTCATGTCCAGCAGCGGGACCTGGACGATCACCGCGCCGAACAGCTCCGGGTACTTGGTCACCATGTTCCCGGTGAGCAGCCCGCCGTTGGAGCCGCCGCGCACCGCGAGGCGCGCCGGGACGGTGATCCCCCGTTCGACGAGGTCCTTCGCGACGGAGGAGAAGTCCTCGTAGGCCCGGTGGCGGTTCTCCTGGAGCGCGGCCTGGTGCCACCGGGGCCCGTACTCGCCGCCGCCGCGGATGTTCGCGATGACGTAGGTCCCGCCGCGCTCGAGCCATGCCTTGCCGATCGCCCCGAGGTAGCTGGGGGTCAGCGAGATCTCGAAGCCGCCGTAGCCGTAGAGCAGCGTCGGGGAGTCCTCCGCGGCGGCGCGATCGGCCGGACCGATGAGGAAGTAGGGCACGCGCGTGCCGTCGTCGCTGGTCGCGAAGTGCTGGGTGACCTCGAGACCTGCGGCATCGAAGCGCGGCGGGGAGGTCTTGATGACCTCCGGCTCCCCGGGGCCCTCCCCGCTGAGCACGCCGGACAGGTCGGCGAGCGAGAGCGTCGTCGGATCGAGGAAGCCGGTCGCGGTCACCCAGATCTCGTCGGAGTCGACGTCGTCGACGGCGGCGACGGACAGGGCGCCGGGCAGGTCGGGGTAGAGGTCCTCGCGCACCCACGCGCCGGAGCCGTCGCGGTGATGGACCTCGAGGCGGTGCACGACGTCCTCGAGGATCGTGAGGACGACGAGGTCGCGGGTGACCGTGACGTCGGCCAGCGATGCCGTCGCCGTCGGCTCGAAGAGGCTGGTGAGGTGGCGCTCGCCCCGGAGGTAGCCGTCGAGCTCGCCGACGACCAGCGAGCCCGCGGGGAACACCGTCCCTTCGACCTCCCAGTCGCTGCGCGGGGTGAAGAGGGCCAGCTCCCGGTGCGCGTCGACCTCGAGATCGTCGGGGACGTCGATCGGGACGAGGTCGAAGGAGGCCTCGGGCTCTCCCGGCACGGTCCGCACCAGCATCTGCTCGGAGTCGTAGAAGGCGCGCATCCGCACCAGCCAGTCCCGCTCCCAGCCGGGCGTCGCGTCGTGCCCGACGAACACCCCCATGTCGGTCTCATCGGCCTCGAACACGAGCTGGGCGTCGGCGAGGGCGACCCCGCGGGCCCACCGGCGGGCCTGGCGGGCGTAGCCGGAGGTCGTCAGCGTCCCCTCCCCGAAGTCGGTCGCCACCCAGACGGTGTCCTCGTCGATCCAGGTCGCGGAGCCCTTGGCCTCGGGCCGCTCGAATCCGCCCTCGGCGGCGGGCACGAACCGCTTCGTCTCGAGGTCGAACTCGCGCGTGACGTCGGCGTCCGAGCCGCCATGGGAGAGGTCCACGAGCGCCCGACGCCACGGGAGCCCCTCGGCGGGGCGCAGCAGGCGGGCGCCGTGCCACACCCAGTCCTCGCCCTCGGCCTCGTTCAGGGCGTCGACGTCCAGGAGGGTCTCCCACTCGGGGTCCTCGCCGCGGTAGGAGTCGAGCGTCGTCCGGCGCCACAGCCCGCGCTCGTGCTGCGCGTCGGTCCACACGTTGTAGAGGTGCTCGCCGCGCCGGACCACCGGAGGGATCCGGTCCGTCGCGTCGAGGATCTCGAGGATCTCGCCCTGGAGCGTCGCCGTGAGGCCGTCGGCGTCGATCTCGGCCTCGGCCCGGGCGTTGCGCTCGCGGACGTGCGCGAGGGCGTCCTGGCCCGTGACGTCCTCGAGCCAGGTCCAGGGGTCGCTGCTGCCGTCGGGCGCCGGGAGGCAGGGGCCGTCGGGGGCAGGGGTGGTGGGCGTCGTGCTCATGGGCGCAGGCTCCTTGTCGTCGCGGAGGGCGCTCCCGCAGCGGGCGCGCGGGCCGGGCCACGACCGTGGTCACGGCGATGCCCGTGCCACCGGCACCGCCGGCCGCACCCGGCCCTGCGGAGCGCCGATTCCTCACCCTATCGGCGCGGGGTGCCGACCGTGCCAGACTGGCGGGATGCGACGCCGTGCCCTTCTCGCCGCCCTGCCCACCGCGACCCTCGCCGCGTGCTCCGCGCCCGGCCCGGAGGACGCCGCCACCGACGGCGGCACCGGTGCCTCCGACGGCGGGAGCGCCGCCTCGGACGCGGGATCGGACACAGGATCGGGCGCGGGATCGGACTCCGCGGCGCCCTCGGGGGACCCGGCCGAGCAGGCCGCCGACCGTCTCGATGCCCACGGCCTCGCAGGACAGCTCGTGCTCGTCGGGGTCACCGCCGGGGATCGCGTCTCGACCGCCGCGTTCTCCGAGCACCGCGCGGGAGGTCTGTTCCTGCTGGGCCGCTGGACGTCCGCGGACGCCGTGCGCACGGCCCTCACGGCGGCGCGCGACGCGACCGCCTCGACCGGCACGGGCGTGGGCCCGCTGCTGGCGGTCGACCAGGAGGGCGGGCAGATCCGGATGCTCCGCGGCGACGCCGCACGGGAGGCCCCGAGCGCCGCCGATCTCGGCCGGGACGGCGCCGCGGCGGTGACGGCCGCGTACACGAGCATCGGCGAGGACCTCTCGTCCCTGGGGATCGCGCTGGACCTCGCACCGGTGGCCGATGTCGTGGATCCCGAGCTGGGCGACGACAACGAGCCGGTCGGCAAGCTCGACCGCGGCTTCGGGACGGACCCGGCGCTCGTGGCCCCGTGCGTCGAGGCCGCCGTGACGGCCCTGGCCGCCTCGCAGGTCGCGGCGACCCTCAAGCACTTCCCCGGCCTCGGCCGGGTCTCCGGGAACACCGACCACACCGACACCGGGATCGAGGACGCGACCACCGACGCCTCGGATCCCTTCCTGGACCCGTTCCGCGCCGGCATCGCCGCCGGCGCCGGCGCCGTGATGGTCTCCAGCGCGATCTACCCGCAGCTGGAGGACGGCACCCCGGGGATGTTCTCCTCCGCCGTCGTCACCGACCTCCTGCGCGGCGACCTCGGCTTCGAGGGGCTCGTGATCACCGACGACGTCGGGGCCGCCGCCGCGGTCTCCTCGGTGCCCGTCGGCGAGCGCGCCACCCGCTTCCTGGCCGCCGGCGGCGACGTCGTCCTCACCGCCGATCCCGCACTCGCCGGGGAGCTGGTCGACGCGATCGTCGCGTGGGCGCAGGAGAGCCCGGAGCACGCCGACCGGGTCCGCGAGTCCGCCGTGCGCGCGCTCCGGCTCAAGGCCTCCGCGGGCCTGCTGGACTGAACCGCCGCCTGGCTGCCGGGCCGGGCTCCGCGCTGCCGGACCGCGCGCGGAACCTACCATCGGGTCACCTCTGACGCCAGGGGCATGGGCGAATCCTCCGGGAGTTGTCGGATGATCGCCCAATGCGGCGCATGATCGCTGGTCACGCCGTGAGGGGCCGCACAGGATGGATGTCGTCCGAGCAGGAAGACCTCCGAGGTCACCACGCAGAAGAAGGAGAGCATGATGAACGTGATGAAGTCGAAGACCGCCAAGCTGCTGGCCGGAACCGCGCTGGCCGGAGCATCCATCGCCGCCGTCGCAGGCCCCGCGAGCGCCGCCCCCGCACCGGCCGCACCGGCCCCGGCGGCGACCTCCGCGCCGTCCACCGAGGTCGGGGGCAGCGTCAACGTCAACCTCGATCCGGTCGCGATCGGCAATGCCGTCAAGGACGCGATCAACGATCAGAAGGACCGCGGCGGCAAGGTCCGCGCGGCGCTCGACGTCGGGTTCTACAACGAGAACAACCCCGATCGCCTCACGGTGGCCGTGGTCAACAAGAACCAGGACATCAACGTCGAGGGCGAGATCGCGCACGCCGAGAACGTCGACATCCAGGGCGGTGCCTACGTCATCTACTGGTTCAGCGGACCGGGCAAGGTCACCAACAACGGCGACCAGGGCTGGATCAACTGGGGCGTCCAGGGCAACATCGACCGCCAGGACAACGTCATCCACGTCAACGGCGGCTGAGACCGCATCCGGCTCCTCCGCTCCGAGCCCCCGACCGTCACGCGACGGTCGGGGGCTCGTCCGTCGTCGGACCTGAGCCGGCGCCCTGGGCACGCCGGGAGCCCCGCGGGCCCAGCCAGCCCTTGGCGACGGCGAAGGCCACCAGTGCCGTGCGGTTCGGGGCGTTCCAGGTGCGCATGAGGCGTCCCAGGCGCCACGCCACGGCCTGTCTGCTGTAGGCGGTCCGTCGGGAGATCGCCTCGTTCGAGAGGCCCTGGGCCAGGAGCTCGAGCATCTGCTCGTCGCTCGGCTCCAGCCCCTCGGCGGTGCCCGAGCCGGTCGCGATGAGGTCGAGGTCCTCCGCGGACGCGGGGGCCGCCTCCGCGTCGTCGTCCGGGCGCGTCCGGCGCGCTCCGCGGCGGCGCCACCACGCCTCCGTCCAGCACGAGCCCATCTCCAGCACCACGAGCGAGGCCCGCCCCATCGCCAGCGCCGCGCGCTCGACGTCCTGGCGGGCGGCCGTCTGCACGACGAGGGCGAACACCGTGAGCGCCGGGGCCCCTCCGCGCAGGATCACCGAGGGATCCGTCGCCGGGAGCTCCGGGCAGTCCCGGGCGATGCCGCGCAGCTGCGCGAGGGCCTCGGGGTCGATCGGCGTGCCGTGCTCGACGGCCCGCAGCGCCGCGGGCAGGACGACCGGGACGATCTCGGCGTAGCGCTCACGCAGCCACGTGCGCGAGGACTCGCGCACGCCGGCAAGCGGCGCCTCGCCGAGCAGTCGGGCGAAGTCCTCGACCCGTTCGTCGAGGTGCAGTCCCAGCACCGTTCCCGCGAGCGCGGTGGGCACCTGCTGCCGCGTGGCCTCGTCGTCCACCGTCCACCTTCGTTCTGCTCGTCACCTCGCGCCGGAGCGCACCATCCTGCGCCCCGTGCGCGTGCGACGCACCGGGGGTCCGATCCCTGGGCGGCCTCAGTCCCGATCGGCGAGCGTGATGAGGTGGTCCACCGGCCCGTGGCCCGTCGCCGGGGTCCGCGACAGCTCCCAGGCGGCGCCGTGCGCCAGGGCGCTCGCGAGGAACTCCCGGGCCGAGGTGACCACGGTGAGGTCGTCGTCCTCGGGGCCCGCGTCCCCGATCTCGTCGAGCTCGCCGGCGCGCGAGAACTCCGAGATCCGGGCGTACTGGGCGGCGATGGCGCTGGACAGCGTGCAGCCGGTGCCGTGGGTGTTGCGCGTGCGCACCCGCACCCCGCGCAGCAGGTCGGTCCCCCCGGGATGGACCACGATGTCCACGACCTCGTCGACCTCCTCGGCTCCGTCGTCGGTCGTGCTCCGGCTCGCGGCGGCGAGGTGCCCGCCCTTGAGGACGACGACGGGCACGCCGAGGGCCTGGAGCCGCAGCGCCTGGTCCCGCATGGTGTCGAGGTCGGTGGCGTCCTCCTCGCCGAGCAGCTGGGCGGCCTCGGGCAGATTGGGCGTCAGCACGTGCACGAGGGGGACGACGCGCTCGCGGAGCAGCTGCGCGGCCTCGGCGGAGACCAGCGGATCGCCGCTGCTGGCCACCATCACCGGGTCCAGGACGATCCGGCCCAGGTCCGCGCGCCGCTCGGCGATGAGGTCCGCGACCACGCGCACCACCCCGGCGGTGCCGAGCATGCCGATCTTCGTGGCGTCGAGGGGGATGTCGTCGAGGACGGCATCAGCCTGGGTGCGCACGAAGTCGGGGCTGACCTCGCGGACCTCGCGGACCCCCTGGGTGTTCTGGGCGACCAGCGCGGTGATCACCGTCGTGCCGTACACCCCCAGGGCCGAGAAGGTCTTGAGGTCCGCCTGGATGCCGGCGCCTCCGCTCGGATCGGTCCCGGCGATCGACAGTGCTGTGGGAGGTCGCATGGCTCCTGCTCTCGGCTGATGGTGGCTGTGTGCGGGTGGCGGGTGGTTGTGGACCGGTGGTGGGCGGATCAGACCGGGGGCCGTGTGGCCCCGGCCGCGGAGGACGACGGCGTACGGCCGCTCCGGACGGGGTGCCCGGCCCGCTCCGACGGGTCCGACCGCGCTGCCTGCACGAACGACGCGGCCTGCTCGGCCCGCTCGTGCCCCCGATTCTCCCGCCCGCGGCGGACCGCGGTTCCCAGGGACCGCGTCGCGTCCTCGGGCGAGGCCGCGCGGGCGATCGCCGAGACCGCGCAGACGCCGTCGATGCCGATCTCGCCGAGCCGCTCGGCGAGCGCGAGGTCGATGCCGCCGATCGCGACCGCCCGGGGCGCGGAGGCGTGCCGCCGCGCATCGCGGCCGGAGCTCGCCTCGCGCAGCACCGTGAGGCACCGCCGGGCCCCGTCCAGGCCCAGCGGCGGGGCAGTGTCGGTCTTGGTGGCGGTCGCGGCGATCGGGCTGAGGCCCAGGACGTCGGCGTGCCCGCCCTCGCACGCCTCCCGCGTCTGGTCGGGATCGCTGACCGTGAGGCCCAGCAGGAGCGCATCGCCGAGCTCCCGGCGTGCGTGGGCGACGGAGGTGTCGCTCTGTCCCACGTGCAGGTGGCAGCCGAGCTCGACGGCCACCTCGAGCCGGTCGTCGACGAACACCGCGACCTCTCGGGCGGCGTCGCGCCCGAGCGCCGAGGCGATGGCCTCCCGGCAGGCCCGCACCAGCGCGGCGACGTCGGCGTCGCTCGCGTGCTTCTCGCGGACCTGGATCACGCGGGCTCCCCCGCTCACGGCCCCGGCGACGATCCCGGGCACGCGGTCGATGCCGCCGGAGAGGGCGGAGTCCGTCACGGGGTACACGGTCCAGTCCAGGCGTCCTGCGAGCTCCTGGGAGGGACGCACCTCAGATCTCCTCGAGGTCCACCGCCGCGGCGACGTCCGCTGCGTCGAGGGTCCCCAGAGCGTCGAGCCAGGCGACGGCGAAGGAGCCGGGGCCCGCGCTGTCGATCGCGGCGCGGCTGCCGGCGGCCGCGACGAGGGCATGGGCCGCGACCACGGCGTCATGGTCGAGGTCACCCGAGACCTCCTCCGTGCGGGCCACGGCCAGGAGCGCCGCCGTGAGCGCCCCGAGGGCGCAGCCGGTGCCTGTGACGCGGGTCAGGAGCGGATCACCGCCGGCGATCCAGGTGGCGCGCTCTGCGGAGACCACGAGGTCCCGGACACCGGAGACGGCGACCACGCCGCCCGTGCGGGCCGCGAGCTCGCGGGCCGCCGTCACGGCATCCTCGGACCCCTCGGCGCTGTCGACCCCGCGTCCGCCGGCTCCCGCTCCTGCGAGGGCCAGGATCTCCGAGGCGTTGCCGCGGACGGCCGCGGGGGCGAGCGCGACCAGCGCGTGGGCAAGCGGGGTGCGGACGGGCAGGGCGCCGACCGCCACGGGATCCAGGACCCACGGCACGTCGGCGGCGCGCGCCGCGGCGGCCGCGCGCGGCATCGCCGTGACCTGATGGGGTGCGACGGTCCCGAGGTTGACGAGCACGCCCTGGGCGACGGCCGCGAACGCCTCGACCTCGTCGGGATGGTCGACCATGGCGGGTGCCGCTCCGGCGGCGAGCAGGGCGTTGGCCGTGACCTGCTGGACCACGGTGTTGGTGAGGCACTGGACCAGCGGCGAGGTCCCCCGCGGCCGAGCGAGGAGCTCGACCCAGCGTGACGGGGCGTCCGAGTGCGCCATGGTGACGATCCCTTCGCAGGTGCTGACCGGAGCAGGTTCGACGGGTGTGCTCTCAGCCGCCCTCCGGACGGCACCCCGTGCCACGCGCCCGACCCTAGCAGGGGCCCGTCGCAGGGGGTGCGCGGGGCGGCCCTGTGCGAGAATCGCCCCGGGTGAGAGCCGGTGAGAGGAGGGGCACGAGATGGCGAACAGCTACGGGGGGTCGCACGGCGACCTCGGACTGCCCGACTACACGCGGGACACGCAGGAGCGCGAGGTCGTGGCGCCCATCGGTGACCGCTCGCGCTCCCGGATGCGCGCGCTGATCCTCGCCGTCGTCGGCGTCAGCATCGTCCTCGTCGCCGTCGTCGCGCTGGTGCTCTCCCAGACCCTCTTCAAGAGCACCCTGGATCCCGCGCCCGCCCCGGTGGCGGCCACCGACGGCACCGCGAGCGGTCAGCCCGAGTACATCCCGGATCCGAACGACCCGCAGCTCGAGCCGCCGCCGCCCATCTTCACCCAGGCGCCCACGGCCCCGTGCGCCGTCCTGCCGCAGGGCTCCACCTCCCCCCAGACCACGGGGAAGGTGCGCGGCGGGGGCCTGCAGTACACGCGCCCCACGGACTTCGACCGCCGCTGGGGCAACGGGAACCTCTCCTACGTCGAGGACGTGGCCGGGTACGGGCGCCACGTCGAGGGCAACTGGTACAGCGTGGTGAGCGTGGCGCGGGTCGCCTGGCCCCAGGACCAGGGCTCGTATCCCGGCGCCGAGAAGGCCGCCGTGACGATCTTCCAGTGCTACGCGACCTCCGCCGGGCTCATCGAGGAGTTCGGCGACCAGCCCGAGGTCACGGACTACCGCTCCGAGGCCACCACCGTGGATGGCACCGCCGGATGGATCGTGCAGGCCACGTACCACTTCGACAACTCGTCGCTCAAGACCACCGACCAGTCCGTCGTCACGAGCATCGTGGTCGACACCCCCGGGGGCCCGAGTGTCCTCGTCTCCGACGTCGCGGCCGACCACCCGGACCACGTGCAGGACCTCGACGACATCATCGCCAGCCTGGAAGTGGTCTCATGAGCCCTCGCACCCGCACGCTCGTCATCGGCTCCGTCTCGTTCCTGGCGGTGTTCGCCCTGATCGTCGGGGCTGCGATCGTGTTCGTGGCGGTCCAGGCGGCCGGGGGCGGCACGAAGGGCTCCGGGGAGGCCTCGGAGACCCTGAGCGTGGACACGACGGTGCCCTCGACGGACGGCTCGGCGTCGAGCGCGACGGGGCAGGCCACGCCCACCGAGACCGCGGCGTTCTGCTGGAGCAACAGCGACCGCACGTCCCGCACCAGGAACAGCCAGGGCACGATCCGTTCGTCCCGCATCCAGGTGACGATCCCCGAGGGCTGGCGGGAGATCCCGCAGACGACGCTGACCTTCGCCGACGACACCGACTCGATCGCGATCGACGTCGAGGACTCCTGGATCTCGATGGTCTCGATCGGCGAGCTCACGTGGCAGACCGGCTACGAGTACCCCGGTGCCGACGTCGCCGCACAGCGGATCATGGACTGCACCGTCTCCGACGCGAGCCTCTGGGACGGTTCCACGCAGAAGCGTCACGTCGAGGACGCCGTCGGCGCCCCGGTGGAGATCGACGGGATGACGGGCTACAAGGTCACCGCGACACTCGTCTTCGACCAGTCGCGGCTGACGACCACGACGGGCTCCTACCTCACCGTGATCGTGCTGGACACCGACCAGGGCCCGGCCGTGTACTACTCGGACATCGCGCGCGGGGTCCCCGCGATCGAGGCCGCAGGCCCGCAGATCGAGGCGTCGATCCAGGCGGTCTGAGCCGCCGGCCCCGCCGGGTGGACCGGGGACTCAGACGACCGACGAGGCCAGCCGGCAGATGTTGTCGAGCGTCCGCGAGATGAAGGACCGCTGCTGCCACTCCTCGTCCGTGAGGCGGGTGCAACGTGCCCGGTACGTCGCCTCGATCTCCCGCATGTGCTCCATGAAGTCGCTGCCCCCGATCATGAGCGAGCTCTCCATGTCGAGCACGAAGGACCGGATGTCCATGTTCGAGGAGCCGATGACCGTGACGGAGTCGTCGATCGTCACGTGCTTGGCGTGCAGGATGTACGGCTCCTCGAACAGCCAGATGGTCACGCCCGCGCGCAGGAGGTCGCTGTAGTAGGACCGCTGGGCGTGGGAGACGATGAACTGGTCGGCCGCGGAGGACACCATGAGCTCGACCTGCACGCCGCGCCGCGCCGCGGTGATGAGCGCGTAGAGCATGGAGTCGTCCGGCACGAAGTACGGGCTGACGACGACGATCCGCTCGCGGGCGTTGTAGAAGAGCTGGTTGAACAGCAGCAGGTTGTTCTCGAGCACGAAGCCGGGCCCCGAGGGCACGATCTGGCACTCCATCTCCCCGGTCGTGTCGGGCGAGGAGCGCACGACGACGCTCTCGTCGAGGAAGTGCCCGGACTCGAAGTACCAGTCGGTCGAGAACAGCAGGTTCGCCTCGGAGACCACCGGGCCGCGCAGGCGCACCATCGTCTCCTGCCACTTCAGCCCCTTGCGGCGGTTGGCGGCCTTGTCGTAGTCGCGGGCGATGATGTTCTGGCTGCCCAGCCACGCCACCTCGCCGTCGACGATGAGGATCTTGCGGTGGTTGCGGAGGTCCGGGCGCTGGAAGGCGCCGTCGCGGAAGGGCTTGATGGGCATCGCGGGGTAGTGCTCGATGTGGTGGGCGTCGAACGCCCGGCGCATGGCCTTGTACACCGCGCGGTGCGTGAAGGACCCGAGGTGGTCGTAGAGCACGCGCACGTGGACGCCGCGATCGGCCGCGTCGCACAGGGCCGTGATGAATCCTCGGGTGACCTCGTCGCTGGCCATCGTGTAGAAGAGGGCGTGGACCTCACGGCGGGCCCCCTGGATGTCCTCGGCCATGAGGTCGATGGTCTCGTCGTAGTGGATGTGCAGCTCGGCGGAGTTGTTGCCGGTCAGGGGGAACGCCCCGAGGTTCCGGTTCAGCGTCACCGCGGACTGCAGCCACGAGGGGCTGTCGGGATCCAGGTCGCTGTCGGGGATGTCCTCGGCCCGCTCGTGCATGAGCTGGTTGACGATCTTCTGCTTCTCGCGCCGGCGGCGCGGCAGCTGCGCGTTGCCGAGCAGCAGGAACAGCGGGAAGCCGATCCACGGGAAGATCATGATCGCGAGCAGCCAGGCGATCGCCGAGCCGGGCCGGCGGTTGCGCGGCACGACGATGATCGCCGTGATCCGCAGGATCAGGTCGATGGTGAACGTGCCGTACGCGAAGATCTCCGGCCCGTACTGCCGGATCCATTCCCACATCGCCTCCACGGCGCCCCTTCCTGACGACGGCGGGCCCGGCACCTCAGGAGGTGCCGGGCCCGCCGAGCGGTACGTGTCAGTTCCCCCGGAGGATCGACAGGATCCGCAGGATCTCGATGTACATCCAGACGAGGGTCGCGGCGATGCCGAAAGCGCAGCGCCACGCGTAGCTGCGCGGGACGCCGGCGTTCACGCCGCGCTGGACGTCCTCGAAGTCCATGACCAGCGAGTACGAGGCCATGACGACCGCGATCGCGCCGATCACCAGACCGAGGACCCCCTGGCGCAGGTCGTAGCCCGCGAAGATCGAGAAGCCGATGTTGACGAGGCAGAAGGCCAGGTAGGCGACCATCGCGACCATGAAGATCTTGTTCAGGCGCGGCGACGTGCGCAGCACGCCGATGCGGAACAGGACCAGGACCGTGCCCGCGACCGCGAGCGTCGCGCCGATGGCCTGGAGGGCGATGCCCGGGTAGCGCATCTCGAACAGCGCCGAGAGGCCTCCGAGCAGGAGCCCCTGGAACACCGCGTAGGCCAGCACCAGCGGAGCCGACGGCGTGCGCTTGAAGGCGTTGACGAGCCCCGTGACGATGCCGCCGACGAGGCCGATGCCGAGCGCACCGAGCATGATGAGCTGCCCGAGCTCGTCGCCCTGCTCCCCGCTGACGACGCGGAGGACCGTGGGCATCACGCCCACGCCGAGTCCGACGACGATCACGAAGCCCAGCGTCGCGGTGACCGCGTTCAGCGCGTCGCGCATGGTCATGCGGCCGGTGTCGTGACCCGTGGCGGACGGCCGGGAGAAGCTCGCCTCGAGGTCGTCCTGCGTGCTCGGCGCCTGGCCGTACTGCGGAGCCTGCGCGCCGAACTGCGGTGCGGACCGGCCGAAGCCTCCGCGCGCGCGGTCGTCGACCGGGGTGCGGTCGTCGAACCCGGCGTAGCCGTTGTTCAGCGCCTTGTCGTTGCCGAAGATGATGTTGTGTCTGGCCATGGCTCCTCCTCGGGGGCCGTGCGGTCATGAGGGCGCGAGCGCCGTGCGGTCCCTGGCTGCGGACAGATGCTGCGCGTCGCCGTCCATCGTATCGGGCCCTGCCTGCAGGGATCCGGTCAGGGAGTGTGCCGTGGGCGAACCGCCGGCGGTCACACCGAGCTGACGACCTCCCGGAAGCGTCGCAGGCGCGGGTCGGTGCTCTCGAAGAAGTCGTCGGAGGAGCCGTCCAGGCCGATCTTCCCGTCCTCGAGGAACACCACCTTGTCCGCCACCCGTCGCGCGAAGGCGAGCGAGTGGGTCACGACCACGAGGGTGCGGTCCTCGGTGGCGAGGTCCGCGAGCACGGCGACGACCTCCGCGGCGAGCTCGGGGTCCAGGGCCGAGGTGGGCTCGTCGAACAGCAGCACGTCCGGGTCCATCGCGAGCGCCCGGGCGATCGCGACGCGCTGCTGCTGACCTCCGGAGAGCCGATCGGGGTAGGCGTCGGTCTTGGCCCCGAGCCCCACCTTCTCGAGCAGCTCGCGGCCACGCTCCTGGGCCGCCGAACGGCTCTGCCCGAGGGCTTCGATCGGGGCGAGGGTGACGTTGGCCAGGGCCGTGAGGTGCGGGAACAGGTTGAACTGCTGGAACACCATCGTCGAGCGGGATCGCAGCGCACGGACCTGCTTGGCGCTCAGGGGCCGGTCGAGGGCGAACCGGCCGTTGCCGTCGGCCTCGCCGAAGTCGATGACGCCCGCCTCGGGGTGCTCGAGGTAGTTGATGCTGCGCAGCAGCGTCGACTTGCCCGAGCCCGAGGGGCCCAGCAGCACCGTGGTGCGCCCTCGCGGGATCTCGAGGCTCACGTCGTCCAGGGCGACGAGGCGGCCGAAGGTCTTGCGGATCCCGGAGAGCGTCAGCGGCGGCTCGGTGACGTCGGGACGCGCAGGGCGGTCAGGCTGTGCGGACATGGCGCGACATCCTCTTCTCGAGCAGGCTCTGCAGGATGCTGAGCACGGAGACGATCGCCAGGTAGATCAGGGCGACCAGCGAGTACATGATGAGCGGCTCGAAGTTCGCCGCCGCGATCTGCCGGCCCACCTGGAACACGTCGACGATGGTGATGGCGAAGACGAGGCTGGTGCCCTTGACCAGGTCGATGAAGTCGTTCATGAGTGGCGGCAGGGCGATCCGGAACGCCTGTGGGGAGACCACCTTGGTGAAGGTGGACCAGCGCGAGAGGTTCAGGGTCTGGGCGGCCTCGAACTGCCCGCGCGGGATCGACAGCACCGAGGCGCGGACGGCCTCGGAGGCGTAGGCCCCGGTGTTCAGCGCCAGCGTCACGATCGCCGCGCCGAAGGCGGGCAGGACGATGCCGACGTTGGGCAGGCCGAAGAAGACGATGAACAGCTGCACCACCATCGGCGTCCCGCGGAAGATCCAGACGTACACGAAGGCGATCGCGGCCAGAGGCTTCGGGCCGTACAGGCGCGTGAGCGCCGTGATCACCGCGAGCACCAGCGCGATCGCGAAGGAGATGAGCGACAGCGGGATCGTGACCTCGGCGGTCGCGACGAGCATGCGCGGCAGCGAGCTGATCCACAGCTCGAGGACCCTGTCCATCGGAGGTCAGCTCTGCGGGGTGAGGTCCGTGCCCACCCACTTCTCGTAGATGCCCTTGAGGGTGCCGTCGCTCTTGAGGCCCGTGAGGATCTCGTCGACCTTCTTCTGCAGCGGCGCCTGGTCCTTGCGGAAGATCACGCCCACGGTCGAGTCGTCCGGGAGCTCCTCGTCCAGCAGGCGGAAGTTGGCGTCGGGCTTCTCCTGGAGGTAGCTCTGGAAGGAGACGATGTCGTTGCCGGTGGAGTCGACGCGGCCCTGGACCAGCAGCTCGATGGCCTCGGCGAAGCCCTGGACGGGCTGGATCACGGCGCCGAGCTTGGTCATCTGCGCGGCCCAGTTGCTCGTGGCCGACTGCGCGGCGGTGCGGCCCTTGAGGTCCGCGAGCGTCTGGATGTCGGAGTCCTTGGGCACGGCGACGCGGCCGATCGACCGGGCGTAGGGCTGGGAGAACAGGTACTTCTCCTCGCGCTCGGCGGTGATGCCGACGTTGTTGATGACGAAGTCGTACTTGTTGACGTCCAGGCCCGCGATGAGCGAGTCCCACTCCGTCTCGATGTACTCGGGCGTCGCGCCGAGACCCTGGGCGATCGCGTCGGCGATCTCCTTCTCGAAGCCGACGAGGGCTCCGGAGTCGTCGTGGAAGGCGTAGGGCTTGTAGGTGCCCTCGAGCCCGATCCGGACCTTCTTGGAGGACTCGATGCCCGGGAGCAGATCGTCCACGTCGCCGCCGTCGGAGGCGACGCTGCCGTCGGCGCCGCGGTTCTGGGCGGGGCCGCACGCGGCGAGGAGGGCGGCCAGGCCCAGGCCGGAGCCTGTGGTCAGGGCGAGACGTCGGGAGGGGCGGAAGGCTGCGGTCATGGGAGTTCTCTTCTCTGGGTCGCGGCGGGCATCGGGTGCTCGCGGTGGAGGTGGGTCGGGGAGGGTTCCGGTCGGGGTGGCGGGCCGCCGTCGCCTGCACGTGGGCCGCGGGGATTCCCCGACCGCCCACGGGGTCAGCGGGCAGCGGCGAGCGCCTGGTCGAGGTCGGCGAGGAGGTCGCCGATGTCCTCGATGCCCACCGACAGGCGCAGCAGCTCGTCGGAGATCCCGGCGTCCAGGCGCGCCTGCGGGGTCATGGCCTCGTGGGTCATGGTGGCCGGGTGGCAGATGAGCGACTCGACCCCGCCGAGGCTGACCGCGAAGGCCGGGATCCGCAGGGCGCGGAGGAAGGCGACGCGGTCGACGTCGGGCGCCAGCTCGAAGGAGACCACGGCGCCGGGACCCGAGGCCTGGGAGGCGTGGATGACGGCCTCGGCCTCGCCGTGCCAGCCGGGGGTCAGCACGTTCGCGACGGCCTCGTGCTCGCGCAGGTGGACGGCGATCGCGATGGCGTTGGCCTGCTGGCGCTCGATGCGCAGCGGGAGGGTCTTGATGTCCTGGATCAGCCGGTAGGAGTCGAAGGGGCTGAGCACCCCGCCGAGCGTCTTCTGGGACAGGGCCAGGGCCGCGCCGAGCGCGTCGTCGTTGGTGGTGGCGGTGCCGGCCAGGAGGTCGGAGTGCCCGGCGAGGTACTTCGTCGCCGACTGCACGACGATGTCGGCGCCGAGGTCCAGGGGGCGCTGCAGGACGGGGGTCATGAAGGTGTTGTCGACCACCACGAGCGCGCCGTGGGCGTGTGCGAGCTCGATGATCCGGCGCAGGTCGGTCACGCGCAGGGTGGGGTTGGCGGGGGTCTCGACGAACACCATGGCGGTGTCCTCGGTGAAGTCCTCGTCGGTGAGGGTGTCGAGCTGCTCGACGAAGCGTCCCGTCAGGCCGCGGCCCGGGAACACCTTGTCGACGAGCCGGAACGTGCCGCCGTACACGGACGCCGAGAGGATCACCTCGGAGCCGGTCTCCACCAGGCCGAACACCGCGGCGGTCGCGGCCATGCCGGTCGCGTAGGCGAAGGCGTGCTGGGCGTCCTCGAGCTGGGCGAGCACCGCCTCCAGGTCCGAGCGGGTGGGGTTGCCGCCGCGCTGGTAGGAGAAGGTGCCGTCGGCCGTGGCGGGGTCGAGCTCGAACGTCGAGGCGAGGTGGATGGGGGGCACCACCGCTCCGTGCTCGTGCCCGCGAAGGGCCTGGACGGCGATGGTGTCGATGTGCACGGCTGCTCCTGGTCGAGGGTGTCGACGGCGACGGCCGACGACCATCTCAGACTAAACGATCGCTTTGGCTCCCCATAACGGGTTGAGAAGGGTGTGATGGGAAGCGCAGGGGCCTGCGGACGGCAGTCGAGCTCCTGTCCTGTTCAGACGTGCACCGGGATCTCGGCCGTCGCCTCGGCGGCCGTGCGCGGCCTGCGCGCCGCGGCGAGGGCCTGGTCGAGGTCCTCGCGCAGGTCCTGGAGGTTCTCGATGCCGACGGACAGGCGCAGCAGCTCGTCGCTGATGCCGGCGGCGGCTCGTGCGGCAGGGGTCATGGCTTCGTGGGTCATCGTCGCGGGATGACAGACGAGGGTCTCGACGCTGCCCAGGCTCACGGCGTAGACGGGGATCCGCAGGGCGCGCAGGAACGCGATCCGGTCGATCCCCTCCCCCAGCTCGAAGGACAGCACCGCGCCGGGGCCCGAGGCCTGGGACGCGTGGACGGCCGCCTCGTGGGCGTCGTGGGATCCGGGCACGAGCACGCGGCCGATCGCCTCGTGGTCGCGCAGGTGCTCGGCCAGGGCCACGGCGTTGGCCTGCTGGCGCTCGAGGCGCAGCGGCAGGGTCTTGATGTCCTGGATCAGCCGATAGGAGTCGAAGGGGCTGAGCACCCCGCCGAGCGCCTTCTGGGCCAGCGCCAGGCTCGCGGCGATCTCCTCGTCGTCGGTCGTGACGGTGCCGCCGAGGAGGTCGGAGTGCCCGGCGAGGTACTTGGTGGCCGACTGCACGACGATGTCCGCGCCGAGCGCGAGCGGCGTCTGCAGCACCGGGGACATGAAGGTGTTGTCGACGGCGACGATCGCGCCGTGGGCGTGCGCGAGGTCCGCGATCCGTCGCAGATCGGTGATCCGCAGCGTGGGGTTGGCGGGCGTCTCGACGAACACGAGCGCCGTGCGCTCGGTGAAGTCGGCGTCGGTGAGCGTGCCGAGGTCGGGCACGAAGCGCGCGTGCAGGCCGCGGGCCTCGAAGAACTTGTCGACGAAGCGGTATGTGCCGCCGTAGACCCCGGCGGGCAGGATCACCTCGTCGCCGGCGGTGAGGCGGGAGAACACCGCGCTGGTGGCCGCCATGCCCGAGGCGAAGGCGAAGCCGAAGCGGGCGCCGTCCAGCGCCGCGAGCACGGTCTCGAGGGCGGCTCGGGTGGGGTTGGCGCCCCGCTGGTAGTCGTAGGCGCCGCTGTTGTCGGCCGGATCCAGCTCGAAGGTCGAGGCGAGGTGGATCGGTGGGACGACGGCGCCGTGCTCGTGCCCGCGCAGGGCCTGGACGGCGATGGTGTCGATGTGCACGGTTCTCCTCGGTCGGATCTCGGGGCGGTGCCCTGACGCTACGACTGTGATGGTTCACAGCGCCCCTCACGTGTCGGAGTGTGACCGGGCGGCCCGCGAGCCACGGGCGACGTGGGGGCGGGCGACCGCACGGACGGGAGCCGACCGGGCCCGACAGGCACAGGTGGCGGCGCGAGGCGACGGATCGGGTGACGGTGGGGGCACGGGCCGAGCCGAGGTGTGCAGGCGTCTTCACGACAGCGCCGCGAGGCCCTCGCACGTCGCGACGACAGCACGCCGCCTGGCTGCGGCACGCTGGAGGGATGCCGCAGACCGCCGTGCTCGACGCTGTCCGACCCGTCCATCACACGCCTCGCCGACCCCGAACCGCGACCTCGGTGCTCCGCGCGCTGGGAACCGGGCCGCTGCCCGTCGTCGCGGCCGAGGGATCGACGGATGCGAAGCCGACGAGGCCGACGGCCGCGTCCGCCAGGGCCCGCGACGTCGCCCCCGCCGTGCGCACGCTGCGGGTGCGCGACATCGCCGCCGGCGGCGGTGCGGCGGCGGCCTCGTGGAGCCTCGCGGCCCACCTGGGACTGCTCGGGACGGCGACGGGGACCTTCATCGTCTCGGTCGTCTCGGCCGTGCTCATGGCCCTCGCCGTCGACTCGCTCGTGGGCGTGCGGCGGCTGCTGCTGCGATGGGTGCGCTCGACGCGCGCTGCCCGGCGTCATCGTTCACGCGCCGGGCGCGGGGCCGTCGCGCGCCGCTGAGGCGGTCTCGGCGACGGCCGGGCCCGAGGCGCGCGCCGCGGCACGATCGGTCGAGCGCCGTCGCCGGGCACGGGGGATGCCCGAGCCATCGGGGCGACGTCGTGGGGCTCCGGACCGACGAACGGTCCGGCGCCCCACGACGAGGCGTCGGGACTCAGCGCATGGTCGTGTCCGCCGCGTCCCGGCCGGATTCACCGGCGGCCACGGCGACCCGGTGCTCCTCGGAGGGCGTCGTGGCATCCTCCGCGGAGGTCGGGAGATCCTGTGCGGCGGAGGCGTCGGCCGTCCCTGCCGGTGCGGTGACGTCGACGGGTGGGACCGGGCGGACGCGGGCGGAGCGCCGTGCGAGCGCCCGCTTGGTGCCCAGGGCCGCGAGGACCATCGCGAAGCCGGTCGAGGCCAGGACGATCGCGACCACGGCGGGGGCCCGGAAGCCGTAGCCTGCGGCGATCACCGCACCGCCGAGCGCGGCGCCGAGGGAGTTGGCGACGTTGAACGAGGCGTGGTTCAGCGAGGCGCCCAGCACCTGCGAGGGGCCGGCGGCCTTGATCAGCCAGGTCTGCACGGCGGGACCCAGCATCGCGTTGGCGAGGTTGACCAGGAAGAGGGTCGCCATCAGGCCCACGGGGGATCCCGAGAACAGGAACAGCGCGACGAGCGCCGCGATGTACAGCGGGAAGCCGATGAACATCGTCCCGTTCTGCGAGCGGTCCGTGGCCCAGCCGCCCACCATGTTGCCCAGCGTCATGCCCAGGCCCGCGCACGCCAGCACGATCGGCACGAAGGCGGCGCTCGTGCCCGCGACCTGCTGGGAGATCTCGGCGATGTAGCTGAAGACGGCGAAGGCGCCCGCGAAGCCCACGGCACCGATGCCGATGACGGCCCAGACCTGCTTGCTGCGGAAGGCGCTGAGCTCCTCGACGACCGAGCGCTCGGCGGGACGGCCCTGGTGGGGCACGACGGTCAGCAGCATGACGACGGTGACGGCGAAGACGGCGGCGATCAGCAGGTAGCTGATCCGCCATCCGAGGTTCTGACCGAAGGCGGTCAGCAGCGGCACGCCCAGCAGGTTGGCGATGGTCAGGCCCGAGAGCGCCAGCGCGACCCCCTTGCCCTGCGAGCCGGGACCCATGAGGGAGGCGGCGATCAGCGAGGCGACGCCGAAGTAGGCGCCGTGGGGCAGGCCCGCGACGAAGCGCGCCAGGATCGTGAGGTCGAAGGTCGGCATGATGGCCGACAGGACGGTGCCCACCAGCAGCGCGACGGCCAGCAGCGCGATGAGGCGGGTGCGGGACATGCGGACGGCGAGGACGGCGACGGTCGGCGCGCCGACCACGACGCCGAGCGCGTAGGCGCTGATCGCGAGGCCCGCGCGGGCGATGCCCTGCTCGGGCGCCTCGGCCATGAGTCCGGGCAGGAGCGTGTGGGCGATCCCGGGGAGCAGCCCCATCGAGACGAACTCGCTGCAGCCGATCCCGAAGCCGCCCAGGGCCAGGGCGAACAGGGCCAGGCGGCGACGTGCGGGGGTCAGCGCCGACGAGTTCTCGTCGCGCGCCGCGGAGGAGGGACGGGTGCTGGGCCTCAGGGGTGCGGTAGCCACGCCTCCACGGTAAGGCAACGCTGTTGCGATTCGTCAACGGGGTGGGACGGACTTTGTCGCTCCGTGACGTGTGGAGTGCGCCACGGCGGCCGTCGTGGCACGAGGGCCCCGCATAATGGGGCGCGTGAGCGGCGGAGCACATCTCGACCTCGTCCGGGGCGTCAACGATGCGGCCGTGCTCTCCCTCGCGCGCCGCGGCAACCCGATGTCGCGCCACGATCTCGCGGCGGCCCTCGACGTCACGCCGCAGGCCATGACCAAGATCCTCGTGCGGCTCCGCGCGCGCGGCCTCATCGTCGAGGCCGGGACGATCAGCGCCGGTCCCGGCAAGCCCGCGACGCTGTACGCACTGGTGCCCGGGGCGCGGCGCGCGATCGGCGTGCACGTCTCGCGCACGCGCGCCCGCGCCGTGGTGGTCGACCTGGCCGGGCAGGTGCTCGACCGCGCCGACGCCCGCATCGACGCGACGACGACCCCCGACGCCCTCGTCGGCACGATCGTGGACCTCGCAGGGCGGGTCCGCAGGACGGGCGCGGGACGACTCGTGGGCATCGGCGTGGGCATGCCCGGCCCCACGGACCACGACGGCGGGATCTTCCGCGGGACGGACCCGGAGGACCCGTGGCAGGGACTCGCCCTGCGCGCCGAGCTCACGGCGCGCCTCGAGCTGCCGGCGCTGATCGACCACGACTCGACGGCCGCGATCGTCGGGGAGTCCTGGGCGGCGCCGCACGCCGTGCGGGATGCCGCCTTCATGCTGGTCGAGGACGGGATCGGCGCGGGGTTCCGGCTCGGCGACCTTCTCCAGCGCGGGGTCCACGCCAACGCCGGCGAGGCGGGCCACATGGTCGTCGCGCTCGACGGCGAGCCGTGCGCGTGCGGGCGGCGCGGCTGCGCGCAGGCCGAGCACGCCGCGGCGCTCGCCCGCGGCGACGTCGCACGGGCGGCGCGGATCATCGCGAGCGTCGTGGTGGACGTCGTGGTGCTGCTGGACGTGGACCGCGTGGTGCTCGGGGGCAGCACCGTGCGCGCCCATCACGGTCCCTACCTCGACGCGGTGCGCACCGCGCTCGTGACGGAGCTGCCCTCCAACGACTGGCAGCACGTCGAGGTGCTCGTCTCCACCTACGGAGATGACGCGATCGCGGTGGGAGCGGCCGCCGAGGTGCTCGAGGACGAGTTCGGGGTGCCGTCGGCGCTGAGCCGGAGGGTCTGAGGCGGAGGGTCTGAGGCGGAGGGTCCTGGGCGGAGCGTCCGAGGCGACGGGCCCGGGACGACCGGCGTCGGACGTCAGCCCTGCCGGGTCCCGAACACGGCAGTTCCCAGCCGCACGATCGTCGCACCCTCCTCGACGGCGACCTCGAGGTCCCCGCTCATGCCCATCGAGAGCCCGTCGACCTCGGGCACGGCGAGCTCGTCGCGCAGCACACGCAACCCGGACAGGGACGCGCGCACGGCGAGCTCGTCCTGCGTGTGGGCGCCGATCGTCATGAGGCCGACGGCCCGCAGGTGCTCGCTGGCCCCGATGCGCTCGAGCGCCGCGCCCACGGCGTCGATGGTCGGCGCGTAGCCGCCCTTGGACTCCTCGCCCGAGGTGTTGACCTGCACGTACACGTCACGATGGACCCCGGCGAGCGCGGCCCGTCGTTCGATGGCGTCGAGGAGCTCGTCGCGGTCGAGGCTGTGGATCACGGAGGCGAAGGCGACGGCATCCTTCGCCTTGTTGGTCTGCAGGCGCCCGATGAAGTGCTTCTCCAGGTCGAGGGCGGCCAGCGCCGGATCCTCGAACTTGGCGATCTCCTGCGCGCGGTTCTCCCCCACCACGACGCTGCGCCCCCGCTCCCGGAACCCGGCGACGGCGGCGACGATCTCCGCCGGCGTGCGGGTCTTGGTGGCCAGCAGGATCGTCACGTCCTGCGCGGTGCGCCCGCCGCGCCCCGCGGCACCGTCGATCCGGTCCAGGACGTCGTCAATACGGGTGCACAGCGCGGTCGGTGAGGGCATTCCCCTATTTTGCCAGGGGCGCGAGCGGTCGGCGCGCGGGGGCCGCGGCTCGGACCGGTCACCCGTGGGAGGCATCGGCGGCCCGCATGCGGGCGGCGCCGGGCGGCACGCTGCTGGGGAGCATCGCGGCCCGAGCCGGCGAGCATCCGAGGGGCCGACGTGAGGGCCCGCCAGGAGAGGGCGCTCGCGGCGCACTCCTCCCGTCGCGCCGGTCGCCATGCCCGCATCCTCGACGGAGGTGGCGGGGCCACCCGGGCCTTCCGGACGCCTCCGGAGCTTCGCGCGACGGGACGTCCTCACTCAGCACGGCCGTATATGCGCCGTGCCGAGCCAGGACGCCCCGTCATCGGGCGGATTCGACGCGCAACCCATCCCACGCACCCGCTCCGCGGCGTGCGGTCTCGGACGCGACCCGTGAGGGCTTCGCGAGCCACCGCCCCTGATCCGCCGATTGGGAGAAGCACTGGATCGAGAACGCAGTGCTCGACGAGCTCGGCCCGATGATCGATGGCCGCCATGATGGACAGGAGCACCCCGGCCCGTCGCGAATCCCACCGCCCTCTCGCCCTGGGCGCCCCCTCCCTCCCCCAAGGAGCACCATGCAGAACTCATCAGGTCGTCCCGACTCGACCGCGGCGCCGATCCTCTTCACCGATGCGTCGATGCACCTCGGCGGCGGTCGGTGGCTGCGCGGCGACCTGTGGGTGCACGACGGTCGCATCGCAGCCCTGGGCGGACGTGGCGAGCTCGACGACCTCGTCAGCACGACGTCGACCTCGGAGGTCACGGAGCGCCACGACCTCGCCGGCGCCACGCTCCTGCCCGGTTTCCAGGACGCGCACGTCCACCCCGCGATCGCCGGACTCGCGATCCTCGAGATCGAGCTGTCGTCCGCCGCCTCTCTCGAGGAGTACGAGCGGATCATCCGGCAGGGAGACCTGGCCGGTCAGGACGTTTCCGTCCTGACCGGGATGGGCTGGTACAGGGACCTCCTGCCCACGGACCCGAGCCCCGCGCGCTGGCTCGATCGCATCGTTCCCGGCCGCCCCGTCGTCCTCACCGGGCACGACGGTCACAGCATGTGGCTGAACTCCGCGTCGCTGGACCGGGCGGGGATCGGCAGGGGCACCGTCGATCCCGCCGATGGGCGGGTGGAGCGTGACGCCGAGCGGGAGCCGACGGGCATCCTGCTCGACGGCGCGATGAGGCTCGCCGCGGAGCTGCGCACCGAGCCCGATCAGCACCGGCTCGAGGAGGCGCTGCTAGCGGCACAGGCGCGCCTGCACAGCGTCGGGGTGACGGCATGGCAGGACGCGATGGTGGGTGTCTCGGACCTCGGCCCGGACCCCTCCGCGGCCTACGCCCGGCTCTCGGCCGACGGGAGGCTGACCGCCCGCGTGGTGCAGGCCCTGTGGTGGGACCGCGAACGCGGGCTCGAGCAGATCCCCGAGCTCGTGGCGAGGCGGGAGGCGGCGGAGGCCGCCGGGAGCATCGCCGCTCACGTCGTCAAGATCATGCTGGACGGGATGGTCGAGAACCGGACCGCCGCGATGCTCGCGCCCTACGCCGGTGACCCGTCGGGCGGCTGCGGCCCGTCCTTCGTCGACCCCGGGCTGCTCGCTCGGGCGATCCGCGACCTCGAGGGCAACGGGTTCGACGTCCACGTGCACACCGTGGGTGATCGCGCCGTCCGCGAGGCCCTCGACGCCGTGCAGGATGCGCGCGAGAGCATCGGCCCGACGTCCCGACGCCATCAGCTCGCGCACCTCGATGTGATCGACCCCGCCGATGTCCCACGATTCGCCCGGCTCGACGTGACCGCGAACCTCCAGATGCTGTGGGCCCGACGCGACCGGGAGATCGTCGAACGCAAGCTCCCGCTCCTCGGTGCCGGTCGCGAGGCCGGCCACTTCCCCTTCGGCGACCTGGAACGGGCCGGTGCGCGGCTGGCCGCGGGCAGCGACTGGCCCGTCTCGGACCCGGATCCGCTGCTCGCGATCCACACGGGGGTCCATCGCACAGCCGCCCGCCGCGAACCGCTCGCCGTCGGGCCGGGGGTGCATGACGTTCCGCTCGAGCCGTCGCAGTCCCTGACCATGGGGGCCGCCCTGGACGCCTGCACCTCGGGATCCGCGCGAGCGAACCGGCTCGAGCACGTCACGGGTTCCTTGCGGGTGGGGTTGGACGCGGACCTGGTGGTCCTGGACCAGGACCTGCGCGCGGCGGCCGAGCTCGGAGCCGCACGTGCCGTGCGCACACTCGTCCGCGGGAGCACCGTCTTCGAGCTCCGCGACTGACCGGCTCCATCGGGAAGGGCACCTCGGCCACCGGCGCCGCCTCCGAGAGCGGCTCGGGTCAGTGCACGTGGCCGAGGACGTCCCTGACCGTCTCGGTCGCGAGATGCCCGACCGCGCGGGCGCGAGCGCTGCGGCGCGTGCCTCGCGTCGTCGCCAGGACCAGCGGGAGCGCGGGCAGCTCGTCGCCGATGGGTCGACAGGCCACGCGGAGGCCGTCGTAGGTGACGTCGGTGCTGGGATGCAGGTTCAGCATCGAGAGGCCCTGCCCATGGGCCACCATCGAGCGCACCGTCTCGTAGGTGCTGGACCGATAGCAGATGTCCGGATCGATGCCTGCCCTGGCCAGGAGGCCCAGGAAGTACTCACGGCTGTACGGGAGGTCCAGCAGCACGAAAGGCTCCCGGGCGACCTCGCGGAGGAAGACCTTCTCCTGGGCCGCGAGCGGGTGCTCGATCGGCAGGACCAGGTGGGCGGGGAGCAGGGTGATCACCTCGCGCTGGACGTCGGATCCCAGGGCGAAGTCGTAGCCGATGTGCAGCTCGACCCGACCCGATCGCAGCGCTTCCCGCGCGTCGGCGGCGTCGAGCTCCTCGACCACCACCTCGAGCTGCGGGTGCCGTTCGCGCGCTCGGGCGATGAGGTCGGGCACGAGGAAGGGCGCCAGCGTGATGAAGCAGCCCACCCGGACCGTGCCGCGCACCTGGTGGTCGATGCCTCGCACCGTGTCGACCGCACCCTCGAGTCCCTGGAGCACCGTCCGCACATCCCGTTGGAACTGGACCCCGGCCGGAGCGAGGGTGAGCCCCTTGGACCGCTGGCGGATGAACAGCTGGACACCGAGCTGGGCCTCGAGCTGGGAGATCGCGGCCGAGACCGCGGACTGCGCCACGTAGAACTCCTTGGCGGCCTCGGTCATGCTGCCCTTGTCCGCGGCCGCCGCGAAGTAGCGCAGCTGCGTCAGCGTGATCTCCGGGCGTCGCGCCATGGTCACCCTTCGCTCGTCCATGTGCTCGGGAAGCGGTCACGTCCCATATCGAGAATCGATGCAGTGCGGAAGCCCTGCGCCCTCGACGCCGGAATGGTACCGACCGCGCCCGGCCGCCGCTCCGTTCTCCGGATCCGTGACCCTTCCGTGACGTGATCGGGTCGCCCACGGTCCGGGATGTGCGGCCGACGCGACGCCCCGGGACCCTCGACTCAATTCATCACCATTGCTGATACCGCGCGTAAGCCGGATGTGTTTGTGCGATCGAACCGGCGGGCGCACGATGGTCCGCAATCCTCCGTCGGGCCCGCCCGACGGACGGCGACGCGGTCGATCCCGCCCTCGTCCTCCCTGCCTGAGGAGAACCCCATGACCCGCACCGACAGCCCCACGGAGGCTCTCGAGTTCCGAACCATCGACCACGTGCCGGAGACGGAGCGCCACGGACGCGCCCGCAATCTGTTCACGGTGTGGTTCGGATCGAACATCATGCTTCTCACGGTGGCCACGGGCGTGGTGAGCACCGTCGTGTTCGGACTCCCGATCTGGGCCGCGGCGCTGGCCATCGTGATCGGCAACCTCGTCGGTGGCGTCGTGATGGCCCTGCACGCCGCACAGGGCCCCCAGATGGGCGTTCCGCAGATGCTGCAGACCCGGGCGCAGTTCGGATCGTTCGGCTCGCTGCTGGTGGTGACGATCGTGGTGATCATGTACGTGGGCTTCTTCGCCTCGAACATGGTGCTCGGCGGCCAGGCCGTGGCCAGTCTCTTCGGGTGGGACACCTCGATCTCGATCGTGCTCATCGGGCTCCTCAGCGTGGTCGGCGCCATCGTCGGGTACCGGCTGATCCACGCGCTGGCAGGCGTGCTGAGCATCGTCTCCGGGGCGGTGCTGGTCCTCGCCTTCGTGTGGGCGCTGGGCATCGACGGGGTCCCGGCCGCCGCGTGGAGCTCCGGGGCGGTCACCGTCGCGGGCTTCATGAGCACCGTGACGCTCGCCGCCCTCTGGCAGATCGCCTACGCCCCCTACGTCTCGGACTACACCCGGTACCTGCCCAAGGACACCGGCGTGCGCCCCGCGTTCTGGGCCACCTACGCCGGCGCGGTGCTCGGGTCGCTCTTCCCCATGCTCCTGGGGGCCATCGCAGGTGCCGCGTTCCCCGACGCCGACACGATCGGAGCCCTCAGCGGCATCACCCAGGGCATCTCCGTCCTGGTGGTCGCGGTGCTCGGCCTCGCGATCGCCTGCACGAACGCGATGAACCTGTACTGCGGGGCGCTGTCCACGATCACGGTGGGCCAGACGTTGTTCCCGCGCTGGCTCCCCCACGCGCCGGGGCGCGCCATCGTGGCCGTCGCGCTGTTCCTCGCGGCCCTGGCCATGGCGCTGCTGGGTGCAGACAACTTCCTGGTGAACTTCACGAACTTCATGTCCCTGCTGCTGTGCGCCCTGATCCCGTGGACCGCCGTCAACCTGGTCGACTACTACCTGCTCCGCCACGGCAAGTACGACATCGCCTCGCTCTTCCGACGCGACGGGGGCATCTACGGCCGGATCAACGCCCCCGCGGTCGTCTGCTACGTCTTCGGCGTCCTCCTGCAGATCCCGTTCCTGGCGACCGCCATGTACACGGGTCCGATCGCCGAGGCGCTGCACGGCACCGACATCTCCTGGCTGGTGGGCCTGGCCGTCATCTGTCCGCTCTACTACGCACTCATGCGGCGCCGCATCGACCGCAGCGGCAGCCTGCCGGACGTGGCGACGACTCCCGAGCACGCCGCGGGGATCGCATGACCGTCGCGGAATACGACGTCGTGATCGTCGGCGGAGGAACGGCCGGATGCCTGCTCGCGTCCCGCCTGGCCGATCAGAAGGGCATCCGGACCGTGCTGCTCGAGGCAGGACCCTCGGACGTCGACGAGCCCCGCGCCCGATCCCTGCGCCGCTGGGACGAGATGGTCGGCAGCGAGTACGACCTGGACTACCTCAGCGTGCCCCAGGAACGTGGGAACTCCGGCATACACCAGACCCGCACCCGCCTGCTGGGAGGCTGCTCGACGACGAACACGATGATCGCCTGGCGACCTCTGGCCTCGGATCTGCGCCGCTGGCAGGCGCTGGGCGCCACCGGATGGGGGCCCGAGGAGTTCGAGCCCTACTTCGACCGACTGCGCACGCCGATCGTGCCGGTGGCCGAGCAGGACCGCAACCCGATGGTCCAGGACGTGATCACCTCTGCGGAGAACGCCCTGGACCTCCCGGCGACCAGGAGCTGGAACGACGGCCACCTCGACTCCTGCGCCCGCGGCACCGGCTTCTTCGAGGTCGGCTACACCCCGGCGACCAACGAGCGCGCCTCCACCTCGATCCACTACCTGCACGGCGGGCATGGCCCCGGTCTGGAGGTCCTCACCGAGGCCCGGGTCGCCCGGCTCGTGGTCGGGACGGATGATGGGGGCCGCCCTCGGACCACCGGCGTCGTGCTCGTGGACGGGCGGGAGATCCGCGCCACGCGCGAGGTCGTCCTGTGCGCGGGCGCGATCGACACCGTCGCCCTGCTGCAGCGTTCCGGGATCGGGCCCGCGACCGTGCTCGAGGACGCCGGGATCCCGGTCGTCCTCGATCGCCCGGGCGTGGGCGAGAACCTCCAGGATCATGCGGAGGGACTCGTGGTCTGGGAGGTGGACCGCGACATCCCCGCGACCTGCGCGAGCGGATGGGACGCCGGGGCGATGCTCGAGCTCGGCGAGGAGCCGGGCGCGCCCGACGTGCTCATGCATTTCCCGGTCGAGGCCTGGGTCGAGCACCCGCGCCGCAACGGGTGGACGTTCCCCGCGGACATCGTGGCGATCGCGCCCAACGTCGCCCGGCCCGCGAGCCGGGGACGCGTCTGGGTGACCGCGTCCGACCCGGACCGGGCCCCCGCGATCGACTACCGGTACTTCACCGACCCCGACGGCCACGACGAGGCGATGCTGGTGGCAGGCGTGCGTGCCGCACGGCGCATCGCGGAGGCGGAGCCGATGAGGTCCTGGGTGGTCCGCGAGGTGTTCCCGGGCGCCGAGGTGCGCACCGACGCCGACCTCTCGCGCGTCCAGCGAGCCAACCACCAGACCGTCTACCACGTCAGCGGCACGTGCCGGATCGGGGCGCCCGAGGATCCGCTGGCCGTCGTCGACCCCGAGCTTCGCGTGATCGGTATCGACGGCCTGCGCATCGCGGACGCCTCCGTCATGCCCACCCTGACGGCGACGAACCCGGTCGTGACCATCATGATGATCGCCGAGAAGGCCGCCGACCTCCTCGCGTCGACGAGCACCGGCGACCTGCGTGGGCAGGAGCTGCCGGGCTGACGTCGCCGCGGCACGCCCTCCGCGTGCTCCCCCGGCCCGTGGTCGCGGGAACGGCCACGTGCCCCCACCGGGACTCGAACCCGGAACCCGCCGATTTTAAGTCGGATGCCTCTGCCGATTGGGCCATGGGGGCCGGCCCGCGCAGCGTCCGCCGAGGTCGACCGCGGGTGCGGGCGGCGGTGGGGGCGCGTGGCGCGGCCGGCCGCCAGCCTATGCTGGGTCGACCATGGCCGCCCCCATCCGGTCCCTCGCGGACGCGCTGCGCCGGTTCGACGACGACCGCCTCACCGAACTGATCGTCGCCCGACCGGATCTCGGCACGCCCGTGCCCCGGGGCATCGGCCCCCTCGCCGCACGTGCCGCGGCCGCCGGTTCCGTGCAGCGGGCCCTGTCGAGCCTGACCCGTCCCGAGCTGTGCCTGGCCGAGGCCCTCGTGGTGCTCCCCGAGCCCGTCTCCCCCGCCGCCCTCGCGGCGGCCGTCGGCGCCGACGCCACCCTGGCCGCGCCGTTCCTCCGCCGGCTTGCGTCGCTGGCCCTGAGCTGGGGCGACGAGGAGATCCGCCCGGTGCGCACCCTGCGCGAGGTGCTCCGCACCCCGGCGGGGCTGGCCCCAGAGCACGACGACGACCCCTCCCCGCAGCGCGCCGCCGCGCTCGTCTCTGCGGCTCCGGAATCCCTGCGCACGGTGCTCGGACGCCTGGCGTGGGGGCCGGCGCACCTCGACGGCGGAGCGGGCTCCCCGCTCGCCGAGGAGCTGCTCGCCGAGGGCCTGATCGTGCGACGCGGCGATGTCCTCGAGATCCCCCGCCCCGTGCACCTGGTGCTGCGCGGCGGCCGGGTGCGGGAGTCCCTCCCCTCCCGGCGCCCGCGCCCCGACGGCGCCCACCTCCACGAACGGATCGCCGGCGGACGCACCGCCCAGGCCGCGGAGTCCGCCTTCGAGGCCGTGCGGATCCTGGGGACCGTGCGGACCTGGGACGACGATCCGCCCGCCGTGCTGCGCCGCGGCGGGATCCCCCAGCGTGACGTCCGGCGCCTGGCACGCCAGGCCGACACCGAGGTCGTGGACTACGCGACCGTCATCCAGACCGCCTGGAGCGCCGGGCTCCTGGGGCACGACGGCGAGGCCTGGCAGCCCACGGCCGACTGGGACGCGTTCCGCGCCCGCGGCCTCGAGGAGCGGTGGGCCGAGCTCGCCGCGACCTGGGTCCGCGGCCACCACCTCGCCGCGCTCCTGCCCGAGGGCCACGGGCGCTCGGGCTCCTCGTCGTCCGCGGGGCGCACCGATCCGTCCGCCTCACCTGCACCGGGCGCCGACACGGCCACCGCGGCGCTGGGGTCACGCGCCCTGCTGTCCGCGGCGACCGCCCGCGACGGCGTGAGGGCGCGACGCCTGAGCGCCCTGCGCGTGCTCCGGGCCGCGCCCGGGATCCAGGCTTCCGTCGAGGCGATCGCCGAGGCAGTCGGCTGGGCGTTCCCGCTGGTCGCGCCCGCGATCGTCCACGAGGAGGCGCATGCCGTGCGCGCTGAGGCCACGGTCCTGGGCCTCGTGGTCGACGGCACGTTGAGCGTCCTGGGCGAGGAGCTCGTGGACCATCTCGACGACGACGTGACCGGCCTCGACGCGCGCCTGGCCCGCAAGCTCCGCGAGGTCGCGCCGCCGCCCGTGGACGAGGTGCTGCTGGACGCCGACCTCACCGTGACCATCCCCGGGCGCCCCTCCGAGCGGCTGCTCGAGCTCCTCGCCTGGGCCGATGTCGTCTCCCGGGGCGGCGCGCTGACCCTGCGCCTGACGCCGGCCTCGGTGCGCCACGCGATGACATCGGGCCGCGATGCCCAGACGCTCCGCGCGCTGCTCGCCGAGACGTCCATGACGCCGATCCCCCAGACCCTCGACTACCTGCTGCGCGACGAGGCCCGTCGTCATGGCCAGGTGCGGATCGGCCGCTCGCAGAGCCACCTCACGGCGGATCCTGACGTGCTGAGCCTCCTCGAGGCCTCCCCCCACGCGGCGGCGCTGGGCCTGCAGCGCCTGGCCCCGACGGTCGCCGTGAGCACGTCGGACGCCGGGTTCGTGCTGCAGATGGTGCGGCGCGCGGGCCTGTCGGCGATCGCCGTGGGCCCCGACGGCCGCACGGCGGACGATGCCCGGGACCACACCCTGCACGGCGGTCCGGTCGACACCGCCCTCGAGACGGCCGCGGGGCCGGAGCTGCGGCTGCCGGCACCGACGGTCGTCGCCCGGATCCGCGAGGCGGAGGACGGGGTCGACGGGGACCCGTCGGTGACCGACCGGCTCCTCGAGGCCATCGCCGAGGGATCCCCGATCCGGCTCGGGATCGTCGACGGGCGCGGCGGGATCATCGAGCGCGACGCCGTCCCGGTGTCCCTCGAGGGAGGCCGGCTGCGGGCTCGCGACGTCCGGGGGGCCGACGAGTTCACGGTGCTCGTGCATCGCGTGACCCTGGGCTGACGGCGCCCGATCGGAGGTCCGACGTCGCCGATGACCGACGTCCCGGTCATCGAATCGGCCGAACCTCGCGGCCTGCGGCGCCGTCGTTCCGCCACCGGTTACCGGACCCCACCGTCGGAGGACCGCAGACCGCCGCCGACACGCACGTGACACGGGGAGTCCTCCCCATGGAACTGCGGGGCACTCTCAGGCTACTCTCTGTCTCGCCGGTCACTTCGAGGCATACGCATGGGAGCGACCTGCACCAGACATCACGGATCACAGGGATCCGCCATCCATCCAAGGGGATACATCATGACTGCTCCGCTGCAGACCGGCTTCAACACCGAGGCCATCAAGAAGAACGCTCTCATCGCGACCATCGTCGGCTTCGTGCTCGGCGGCGTCATCCCGGGCATCCTGGGCCTCCTCGGCTACCTCAAGGCCGACACCGAGCCGGCGACGGCCAAGAAGTTCACCAAGTGGGCCTGGATCGCCTTCGCGATCATCTGGGTCATCACGATCATCTTCATCATCATCTACGTCGTCATCATCGCCGCGATCCTCGGCAACGCGGCGAGCACCGGGACCTACTGAGCCGCCTCAGCAGTCCTCATGCACGACGAGCCCGGACCTCACGGTCCGGGCTCGTCGTCGTCGTGACCTGGTTCAGCTGGTCGAGGACTCCTGCGTCTTCTCCCCGGCCGCGGGATCGACGGCGCCATGGGTCACGCCGCTGTCTCCATCGGTGCGGGTCTCGGAGCGGTCCTTGGACCACTCGACGTGGTAGCTGCCCTCGACGTCGACGCGCTTGTACGTGTGCGCGCCGAAGTAGTCGCGCTGGGCCTGGACCAGCGCCGCCGGCAGGCGCTCCGAGCGGATCGCGTCGTAGTACGCGAGGCTCGAGGCGAACACCGGTGCCGGGAAGCCGTTGGCCGCGGCGAACGCGACGATGCGGCGCCACGCGGGCACGCTGTCGTTGATGGCCTGGGCGAAGTACGGGTCCGCGAGCAGGAGCGTGAGGCCCGGATCGCGGTCGTACGCCTCGGTGATGCGGTCCAGGAACTTGGCACGGATGATGCAGCCCCCGCGCCAGATGCGCGCCATGGCCCCCAGGTCGATGTCCCAGTCGTAGACCTCGGCGCCCTTGGCGATCTCCTCGAAGCCCTGCGAGTACGCGACGAGCTTGGAGGCGTAGAGCGCCTTCTGGAGGTCGTCGATGAACTGCTGGGCGTCGTCGATCTTCTCGTCGGCCGTCTCGCCCTGGAGCACCTTCTGGGCGGCCTCGCGCTGGGCGACGTCCCCGGAGACGGAGCGGGCGAAGGTGGCCTCGGCGATGCCCGTGACGGGAACCCCCAGGTCCAGGGCGGTCTGCACGGTCCAGGCGCCGGTGCCCTTCTGAGCGGCCTGGTCCTTGATGATGTCGACGAACGGACGCCCGGTGCGGACGTCGTCGTGGTGCAGGACGATCGCGGTGATCTCGATGAGGAAGGACTCGAGGTCGCCCTTGTTCCAGGTGGAGAAGACGTCGCCGATCTCGTGCGCGCCGAGGCCCAGCGCCCGCGACATGAGGTCGTAGGCCTCGGAGATGACCTGCATGTCGGCGTACTCGATGCCGTTGTGGACCATCTTGACGAAGTGGCCCGCGCCGTCGGCGCCGACGTGCGTGGTGCAGGGCTCGTCGTCGTGGGGACCCGCCTTGGCGGCGATGTCCTGGAGCATCGGGGCCAGGCGCTCCCACGCCTCGGTCGAGCCGCCGGGCATGATCGAGGGGCCGTTGAGCGCGCCCTCCTCGCCGCCGGAGACGCCCATGCCGACGAAGTTCAGGCCCTTCTCCTTGAGCGCGGCCTCGCGGCGACGGGTATCGGTGAACAGGGCGTTGCCGCCGTCGACGATGATGTCGCCCGGCTGCATGTGCTGCGCGAGCTCGTCGATCACGGCGTCGGTGGGCTTGCCCGCCTTGACCATGATGATGGCGACGCGGGGGGCCTTGAGCGAGGCGACGAACTGCTCGGTGGTCTCCGAGGGGTAGAACTCGCCGTCGGAGCCGTGCTCGTCGATGACGGTCTCGGTCTTGCCGACGGAGCGGTTGTGGATCGCGACCTTGTAGCCGTGCCGCGCGAAGTTCCGCGCGAGGTTCGATCCCATCACGGCCATGCCGGTCACGCCGATGTCGGCGACGTCCTGGGGTGAGGGTGCGAAGGTGGCCATACGGTGCTCCTTGTGTCGAGGGATGCTCGACCGTGCGGCGTGGCCGCGCGGACGAGGCTGCTGTCGCCATTGTAGGGACGGCGTGCGACGCCGTGCTGGGGGTCCACGAGGGGACCCACGACGCTCAGGCATCGAGGGGCAGGACGCACCTGTCCGTCTCCGATGCGGAGGCATCGGACACGTCGTCCCGTACGGTGACCCCTGTCTGCCGGGGTTCCCCCACCTGCGGAGCCGCCGTCACGGCGGCGTCGTCCGATGCCGTCCGTCCCCGATACCTGTCTGAGGTGCTCGTGACCGTCCCTCCCCAGTCCGGACCGTTCCCACCCCGTGAGGGAGGCGGCCCGCATTTCCCTCAGCCGAGCTCCGCGGCACACCAGGCCCAGCAGCCGCCCGTGCTCGGCGCCGCGCCCCGCCCGGGCGGGCCCGCCCATCCCTTGGGTCCCGCCGGCGGTCCGCCGCCGCCCCCGGGGCCCGCTGGGCCTCCCGCGGCACCGGCGGGGCCCCCGCCCGGCACGGACCTGGGCGCCGACCTCGGCGCGGCCTTCCGGTGGATGTGGGTGACGTTCTCCCGCAATCTTGCGGCGTTCCTGGTACCCGGCGCGGTCTACGGCGTGGTCACCATCGGGCTGGCCGTGGTGATGATGGTGGTGATGTTCGGGGTGATGGGCGTGTCCGTCTACTCCGTCCAGGACACGGACGGCCCCGAGGCGGTGTGGGGCATCCTCGGCAGCTACCTCGTGGTGATCCCGTTCCTTCCGGTGTTCGCCGTCGTCGGCGCGCTCTGGAGCACCGGGGCGGTCAACGCCGGGTCGATCGTCCTGGCGGGCGGGCGGCCCACCATCGGCCAGGGCTTCGCCGGGCCCTGGCGGATGATCCTCACCTTCGTCCTGGTCCAGGTGCTGGCATTCGTCGGCGTCCTGCTGTGCTACCTGCCCGGGATCGTGTTCGCGGTGTTCGCGACCTACGCCCTGTCGGCCTCCGCACGCGGCGCGAGCCCCGTCGAGGCCCTGAAGGAGAGCTTCCGCCTGGCACGCAGGCAGCTCGGCCTCACGATCGTGGGCGTGCTCGTGATCGGTGTGGCGGCGAGCTTCGCGTCGTATCTCGTGGTCACCGTCATCGCGATCCCCGCGCTGACCGGACTGGCCACTCTGGCACTGTTCGAGCGCGCGAGCGGACGCGCACTGCACGACCCCGTGGCCGCCTGAGGTCGCCCGAGCTCGGTGCCCTGGCCCCTCGGGCACCGAGCGCCGCCCCGCTCCCCGCCTGATCCCCGATCGAAGGACTCCTCACGATGACCGACCGCCCCGACCATTCCCAGGACCCCTACGCAGCGCAGGACGGCCGTGACCGGTGGAGCCCGGGGCACTACGACGGCCAGGCTCCCGGGTGGTCCGGCCGGGCCGGTGGCACGGCATTCCCCGGGTCGGGCTCCAACCACGCCCAGACCGGTCCGTCGTTCGGCCAGGGCGCCGACGACGGCGCTCCGGGTGCCGGCCAGTCGGGCGCCTACGACGGCGCTCCCGTTCCCGGTCAGAACGGACCTGGCGGCCATGTCGGACCCGGACCCGTTCCCGGCACCGACCTCGGTGCCGACCTGTCGGCATCGTTCCGCTGGATGTGGTCCGCCTTCACCGCGAACCTCGCGACGTTCCTCGTCCCGGCCGTGGTGTTCGGGCTGCTCGGCCTCGCCCTGAACCAGGGGCCCAAGGCGGTCGGCTGGTTCGTGGCCATGAGGGAGGGCACCCCCTTCAGCATCGACCTGGTCCTGTACGACGACCCGCCGGTCTGGGTCGACGTCCTGTCGGCCGTCGCCTCGCTGCTCGGCGCGGTCCTCGCGATCCTGTGGAGCACGGGCTCCTACCGTGCCGGGGAGATCGTGCGGAACGGCGGACGCCCGCAGATCCTTGAGGCCAGCATCGGCACCGGTCGTCTGATCCTGGCCTCGCTCCTGGTGGGCGTGCTCGTGGCGATCGGCGTCTTCGCGTGCATCCTGCCGGGCATCGTGATCGGGATCGTCGCGATGTACACCCTCCCCGCGGTCGCTTCCGGGCTCCGCCCCCTCGACGGCCTCAAGAGCAGCGGTCGCCTCGTGGGCGCTCACCTCGGGATCAGCCTCGTCGTGGTCCTCATCGGGATCGCAGCGGGCCTGATCGGCAGCCTCCTTCTGGTCGGCATCTTCCTCGCGACCCCGCTGAGCGCTCTGTTCCTCACCGCGCTGTACCAGCGTCTGCGCGGGAACCACCTGGTGCCGCCGGTCCGCGTCTGAACCGCTCGCGTCATGCCGATGGGCCTCGACCACCGTTCGCCCTCCGCGTGACCGCTCGCGGTCCGTCGGCGCACGGCCGTAGCCTGTCCCGGTGACCGACGGCCCCCTCATCGTCCAGAGCGACAAGTCCCTTCTCCTCGAGATGGGGCATCCCGGCGCGCCCGCGGCGCGCGCGGCGATAGCGCCCTTCGCCGAGCTCGAGCGCGCGCCTGAGCACGTGCACACCTACCGCATCACCAACCTCGGCCTGTGGAACGCCCGCGCGGCCGGCTACGACGCCGAGACCGTGGTCGACGCCCTGGTCACGCACTCCCGCTACCCCGTCCCCCATTCCCTGCTGGTCGACGTCGCGGACACCATGGATCGCTACGGGCGCCTGCAGCTGCACGCCGACCCCGAGCACGGCCTGGTGCTGCGCTCGACCGACCGGGCGGTGCTCGAGGAGGTCGTGCGCTCCAAGCGGATCCGCGGGATGCTCGGCGAGCGGATCGACGAGCTGGCCGTGGCTGTCCACCCCTCCGAGCGCGGCAACCTCAAGCAGGCGCTCGTGAGATTGGGCTGGCCCGCCGAGGACTTCGCCGGATACATCGACGGCGAGGCGCACGAGATCGGCCTCACCGAGGACGGTTGGTCGCTGCGCCCGTATCAGCGGGAGGCCGTCGAGGGCTTCCACCTGGGCGGCAGCGGCGTGATCGTGCTGCCGTGCGGCGCCGGCAAGACCCTCGTGGGGGCCGGTGTCATGGCCCAGACCTCCCGCACCACCTTGATCCTCGTGACGAACACCGTCTCGGCCCGGCAGTGGAAGGCGGAGCTGATCCGCCGCACCACCCTCACCGAGGACGAGATCGGCGAGTACTCCGGGACCGTCAAGGAGATCCGTCCCGTCACGATCGCGACGTACCAGGTGCTGACGACCAAGCGCAAAGGCGTGCATCCCCACCTCGAGCTCATGAGCGCGCGGGACTGGGGCCTCATCGTCTACGACGAGGTGCACCTGCTGCCCGCGCCCGTGTTCCGCATGACCGCGGACCTCCAGGCGCGTCGCCGCCTGGGCCTGACCGCGACCCTCGTGCGGGAGGACGGCCGCGAGGACGAGGTGTTCTCGCTGATCGGGCCCAAGCGCTACGACGCCCCGTGGAAGGACATCGAGTCCCAGGGGTACATCGCGCCCGCGGTGTGCACCGAGGTGCGGGTCACCCTGCCGTCGGCGGACCGCATGGTCTACGCGACCGCCGAGGCCGAGGACCGCCACCGGCTCGCGGCGACCCACCCCGCCAAGACCGCCGTGGTCGAGCGCCTGGCCGCCCAGCACGCCGGGGAGCCGCTGCTGGTCATCGGCCAGTACCTCGATCAGCTCGAGGAGATCTCACAGCGTCTGGACTGCGACCTCATCACCGGCCAGACCAGCATCAAGCGGCGCCAGGAGCTGTTCGACGCCTTCCGCGAGGGACGCATCGACCGCCTGGTGGTCTCCAAGGTCGCGAACTTCTCGATCGACCTCCCCGAGGCCTCGGTCGCGATCCAGGTCTCCGGGGCCTTCGGCTCCCGCCAGGAGGAGGCCCAGCGTCTGGGCCGGCTCCTGCGTCCCAAGGCTGACGGCCGCGCCGCCCACTTCTACACCGTCGTCTCCCGCGACACCTCCGATCAGGACTTCGCGGCGCACCGCCAGCGGTTCCTCGCCGAGCAGGGCTACGCGTACTCGATCGTGGACGCGGAGGATCTGGCGGGGGTCTGAGCGGCGCCGCCGTGTCGCCGGGCCTCCCGGATCGTTAGAGTGGGCGCTGGCCACGACGACCATCGCGGCACCCTTCCCCCCGAGGAGCTGAGCATGACCACCCCCGAGCCGAACCCCCGCGGCCCCGTCGATCGCGAGCCCCCTCGTCCCCCCGCTCCCGTCGAGCCCACCGGCACCGCAAAGCCCGTCGAGCCGGTCGAGGAGTACGTGCCCGGCGGCGGCACGTCGCCGTCGCCCGCCGTCGAGCCGGTCGGGACCCCGCGCGGCCCCGACGCCGGACCCACGGTCTCCGAGAAGCCCGCCCGCCGCAGCTCGGCGACCGCCGCCACCTGGGTGGCCCTGATCCTCGGCGCGATCGTGCTGATCCTGCTGCTGATCTTCGTGATCCAGAACAACACGAAGGCTTCGTTCACGTACTTCGCGGCGACCTTCGACCTCCCGCTCGGCGTGGCGATGCTGCTCGCGGCCATCGCGGGCGCCCTGGTGATGGCGCTGGTCGGATCGGTGCGGATCATCCAGCTCTCGTGGCGCCTGCGCCGGATGCGCAAGCACGAGACGGAGCTGCGGGATCTCGTCAACGGCCGCTGACCCTCGCGGCGCACAGCGGGCGTCCAGCCGACTCCCACACTGGACGCCCACACTGGACCGATGAGCACCGATCAGGACCAGGACTTCGAGGCGCGCCTCCTCGTCGTCGACGACGAGCCCAACATCCGCGACCTCCTCGCGACGTCCCTGCGCTTCGCAGGGTTCGAGGTCTTCACCGCGTCGACGGGCAACGAGGCGATCCGCGAGGCCACCGAGAACAAGCCCGACCTCGTGGTCCTGGACGTCATGCTCCCCGACATGGACGGCTTCACCGTCACGCGGCGCCTGCGCGACCGCGGCGAGCACTACCCGATCCTGTTCCTGACCGCCAAGGACGAGACGAAGGACAAGGTCGCGGGCCTGACCGTCGGCGGGGACGACTACGTCACCAAGCCCTTCAGCCTCGAAGAGGTCGTAGCCCGCATCCGCGCAGTGCTGCGCCGCACCCACGGCGGCAGCGAGGAGCCCAGCGATTCCTCACTGACCGTCGGCGACCTCCGCCTGGACGAGGACTCTCACGAGGTCTACCGGGCCGACTCCCCCATCGACCTGTCCCCGACCGAGTTCAAGCTGCTGCGCTACCTCATGCTCAACGCCGGCCGCGTGGTCTCCAAGACCCAGATCCTGGACCACGTGTGGGACTACGACTGGTCCGGCGAGGTCGGGATCGTGGAGTCCTACATCTCCTACCTGCGCCGCAAGATCGACGTGGTCGGGGATCCGATGATCCACACCAAGCGTGGCATCGGCTACGTGCTCCGCGCCGCCGAGTCCCACTGAGCGGGCTCGCGCCCGGTCCCGCCGTCCTCCCGTGCTGACCCCCCGCCGCCTGCGCAGCGACCACGCCGTGTCCCTGTGGACACGCGTGGTCGGCGTCATCTCCTTCGTGCTCGTCGCGGGCACCCTGGCCACCGGCGGCCTCTCGCTGTACCTGCTGCACCGCACCCTGCTGGGGAGCATCGACAACGACCTGCGCACCACGATCGCCCAGGTCAAGCGGGTCGAGCCCGAGGACCTCGCGGAGGACACCGGCACCCCGGAGCGCAAGATCGCGCCGATCGACTTCATCGTCGAGTTCCGCGGCTACGACGGCACGGTCACCGGCCGCGCCGTCCAGAGCCATGGGGCGCTGCCCTCGTCGCTGTCCTTCCCGGATCTCACGCGCGCGCAGGTGGCCGAGCTCCAGGAGGAGCCGTTCACCCTGCAGGACGCCAACCAGACCCGCTGGCGCGTGATGGTGGTGCCCGATCCCGAGCACGACGGCATGGTGTTCGTAGCCCTGCCGATGACCAGCGTGGATCAGACGATGCACGAGATGGCGCTGATCATCCTGCTCGTGGGCACCGCCGTGGTGCTCGCCGGGATGGGGATCGGCGGCTACGTCGCCCACCGCGCCCTCGAGCCGCTGCGGGACGTCGAGGCGACCGCGCGCCAGATCGCCGGCGGCGACCTCTCGCGCCGTGTTCCCGTGACGGGCACCTCCCAGGAGGTGCAGGCGCTCGCGGTGTCGCTGAACGAGATGCTGGTGCGGATCGAGCAGTCCTTCGACGCGCAGTCGCGCTCGGAGACCCGCGCCACCGCCTCCGAGGCCCGCATGCGCCGCTTCGTGGGCGACGCCTCCCACGAGCTGCGGACGCCGCTCGCCGCGATCCGCGGCTTCGGCGAGCTGTACCGGATGGGCGCCCTGCGCACCGATGAGGACGTCACCCAGGCCATGCGTCGCATAGAGGACGAGGCCCGCCGGATGGGCTCGCTCGTCGAGAACCTGCTGCGTCTGGCGCGCCTGGACGACAACCCCGAGCCCGTGCTGGTGCCCGTCGACATCTCCGACGCGATCTTCGACGCCGCCCAGGATCTCCGGGCCCTGGACCCCGACCGCCAGGTGATGGTGGTGTCCCTCTCGGGCACCCCGCTGACGGTCCACCCGCACGTCCCGATCGGCGTGCTGGCCGATGAGCCCTCGTTGCGCCAGGTGATCCTGAACCTCGTGGGCAACGCCAACCGCCACACCCCCAAGGGCTCCCCCGTCGAGCTCGCGGCGGGTCTGTCCCGCGACGGCACGGTGTTCGTCGAGGTCCGCGACCACGGCGAGGGCATCCCGCCCGATCAGCGCGAACGGGTCTTCGAGCGCTTCTACCGCACCGACGTCTCGCGACAGCGATCCGCGGCCCAGGGCGGGGGCGCCGGGCTGGGGCTGTCGATCGCCGCGACGATCGTCGAGCAGCACCAGGGGCGCATCTCGATCCACCAGACGCCGGGGGGCGGCGCCACCTTCCGGGTGGAGCTGGTGGCGGCGGACATCGACGCCGAGCACGCGGTGGCCCCCGATCAGGTGCGCGCGCTGACCGCCGACGGCACTGCGGGGGCCTCGGCTGATGACAGCGGCGGGACGTCCGCCTCGGCGGACCCGGACCCCGACACGGCCGGCTGATCCTCCCGGGGGACGAGTAGGGCCGGCCACGGAGCATCGGTCCACGAAGGAGCGCAGATGAGCTGGGCATTCGTGATGATGGTCGTGCTGGTGATCGTGGCGCCCGGGGTGGACCTCGTGATGGTCCTGCGGTCCGCGGTCGCCGGAGGTCGTGGGGCGGGCCTGGCCACGGTGGCCGGGGTGTGCACGGCCTCGGCGCTGCAGGGCGCTCTCGTGGCGCTCGGCGTGGGGACGATCGTGGTGCGCCACCAGGTGGTGTTCGAGACGATCCGCTGGCTGGGCATCGCCTATCTCGCCTATCTCGGGATCACCTCTGTCGTGTCCGCCCTGCGAGGCCGTGAGGTGCGGGCGGACGAGGACGCCGCCCCGCGACCGCGCCGTCGTCGGCGATTGCGGTTCTTCGACCAGGGCTTCACGACCAACATCACCAACCCCAAGATGTTCGTCTTCTACCTGTCGCTGCTGCCGCAGTTCGTGGCCCCCGATGCTCCCGTCGCCTCCTGGCTGGTTCACGCGTGGACGTTGCCCGTCGTCGGCGGCCTCTGGCTCGTGGTGGTGGCGCTGCTGGCCGGTGTCCTGCGGGAGAAGCTGCTGCGGCCGATGGTGCGTCGCGTGGTCGATGCGTGCGCGGGGCTCGCACTCCTGGCGTTCGGCGTCCGGCTCGCGACCGAGCGCTGAGACGGCGTTTCGAGGCTCTCGCTCGGAGGGAGCGCCGGCGTCTCCTCCGGCTGCGGCGCCCTCAGTCCGCGCGGTCGAGCACCTGACCCACCCACGCGGCGCCGGTGGTCGCCCGGGAGAGCTCGTCCAGGGTCCTCAGGAGGTGTGCCGCGGCGCGGCGGGCGTCCTCGTCGCCCGCCTCGATCCGCGGGGCCTCCGGCGGGGCGTCGCGGGTGATGCGGAAGGCGCCTGCCTCGTGCGGAGGCAGCGGGTCGGCATGGCCGAGCAGCCCGGGCACCAGGTCGAGCGGGACGTGGGTCAGTCCCAGCTCCCGGGCCGCGGCGATCGTGCGCGCACGCCGGGTCGCGGCACGCGCGGCGCCGGGCACACGCAGCCCCGAGGCGAGGAGCCGCCGGGTGAGCTCGCGGTTGCCCACGAACACCGCCCCGGCCTCGGCGAGCGCGGGGGCGGCGCTCTCGGGCCAGTCGTAGTGGTCGAGATCGAAGGACCGCGGGAAGAGCCCGGCACGGTCCGCGAGCGCGTGCAGCTCCCCGAGGGAGGAGTCCGAGATCAGGTGCCCCCAGAGCGTGCCGTGCCGTGACCAGCGCGGGGTGTCGGCGTAGACGGTCACCGGGTGACGGCGCGCGGGGCGATGGGCATGGCGCCATGGTTCCACAGGGGACAGGACGGATCGTGCGAGGTCTCCCAGGCACAGAGCGCCGAGGACCCGGCGCGGCCGTGACCGGGCACGATGGGTCACCTATCGTGGTCCGCACCGAGAATCGTCGGAGGAGACCCATGCCGCAGCCCCATAATCGCCTTCGCGTCCGCGTCGCCGATGGCCCGAGCGCGCCGTCGCACCGCCGACGGCTCCTGCTCCCCGTCCTCGCCGTGGGCCTGTCGGGCTGCGACCTGGTCGGGTCCGGCGGCGCCGATGGCCCCTCCGGTGAGGCCGCCCGGACCTCCGAGGGACGCACCGTCGACAAGGCCGCGCAGACGGACGCCGAGCCGGTGCGCACACGCACCCGCCACCTGCCCGAGGACGCCGCCTACCTGTGGTGGTCCGGCACGCTCGGGTCCGATGCCCCGGGCTCCGCCGGGTACTGGGTCGACGCGATCGTCACCCTCTCCCCCGCCCAGGCCCAGGAGCTCCGCGCCCTGTGCACGCCGGACGGCGCCCCGGTGCCAGGAACACCCGAGGCGGTTCCCGAGCTGCTGGCCGAGCTGACGGACGAGGACTTCTCCGAATGCCCGGGGATCGCCGACCACGTCCGCGCGGAGGGATGGTCGCCGCGGGCCTGGATCTCCGCCGCCTCGCCCGTCGTGGTGCTCACCCTGCAGGGCGAGGGCTGACGCCCGCCACCGTCCCCTGGTGGTGGCGCAGCAGCCACTGGTCCTCGCGGCGCACCCACAGCGAGGTGCGGTACACGCGCGAGCCATCGGCCGTGCGCGTCGTGTAGGTCAGCAGCACGATGCCGGGCGCCACCTCATCGGCCACGAGGTCCTGCGCCGAGGGATCGTGGTCCAGCGGCGCGAGGAGGGCAAGCAGCTGCTCGCGGTCCCAGCGTCGCCCGGAGGCGCCGACCTCGACGAACTCCGGGTGCAGCAGGGCGCCGGCGGCGCGCCGGCTGCCGCGGACCTGATCGGTCAGCAGCGCGAGCTCGCGGGTGGTGACCTCCTCGAGGTCGGATCCGACGGGGTGACGATCGCGGCGCCCCCGCGCGGCGGGGTCATGCGAAGCAGTGCGGTCCGCGCGCGGCGCGTGCGAGGTCCCGGCGCCCCGGGAGGCCTGCTCAGGGCCTGAGGCCGGGAACAGCGCGAGGGCGCCGTCGTCCTCGGCCGCGGCGCCCGGTGAGCGGCGCGGCGCGGGCGCGGAGCCGTCGAACCCGGGCCCGACCTGCGGATCCTGATGCTTGGAGAAGGCGGTCGCCGCGGCGTTGGCACGGCGGTCGGCCGCCTCGTTGAGCGCGTGGCCCGCGTGGCCCTTGACCCACTCGAAGTCGACGCTGCGCCCGACGAGCGCCCGGTCGATCCCCTGCAGCAGCTCGACGTTCATCACGGGCTTGCCGTCCTTCTTGCGCCACCCCTTGCGCTTCCAGCCCGGCATCCACTTCGTCACGGAGTTGATGACGTACTGGCTGTCGCACAGCACATGGAGGTGCTGATCGGACGCCGACGCGGTGGCCTCCAGCAGGTCGAGCACCGCCATCAGCTCACCCATGTTGTTGGTGCCGTGGGGCCAGCCACCGGCACGCCAGGTGGTCTCGTCGATGTACCAGGCCCAGCCCGCGGGACCGGGGTTCCCGAGGGCGGAGCCGTCTGCGGCGGCGGTGATCGTCATGCCCAGCATGCTCGCACGGGCGCCGGGGGCGACGCCCAGGACGTGGGCGTTCGGCACGCCCGGGCTGAGTCCGGTCTCACGACCGCCGAGCGTCCCGGTCCAGTCCCCGGATCCAGCTGCGGACGCGTGCGCGCAGGAACAGGAGGGCGACCACGTCCGCCACCAGGAGGTACGCCACGACGCACACCGTGCCCCAGGGCCTGGGCATCACCGCCTGCAGGATCTCGGCCGGCAGGAGCACGACCAGGGCCGACAGCAGCGACGCGCCGAAGAACACCACGAGGGAGATCGCGAACATGCCCCACCCCGGCCGTCGGGTGGTGCACTCCCGGCCGACGGCGACACCGACGAGGGACAGGACCGTGATCGACCCGAGGACGACGCAGAACGCCGTGAGCACGGCACCCCACGGCCCGCCGAGGGCATCCGACAGAGGTGCCATGCTCCCCCCGTCCCCCCGGACCATGCCGATGACGGTCCCGGCCGTGGCGACCAGGATCAGCACGAGGGTCTCGAGGCCGACGAGGGCGACCCTCCCCCGGACCCGTTCGGCCGGTGAGATCCCGAGCGCCGCCTTGAAGGCGACGGCCTCCGGCACGTCCGCGCGGCCGTAGCGCTGCCAGGCCAGAGCCGCCCAGAGCGGAGCGAGACCCGTCAGGAACGGGGTGGAGACGATGGCGACGACGAGCGCGAGAGCTGCCAGGATCATCGATCCGGCGAACGCCTCCTGCTGCAGGCGGAGCTCCACACGGGCGGCACGCACGGTGGGCCCCGTGCGCCAGGCCGCGACGCGGCCGCTCGTCCGTCGCTGTGCGGTCGTGGTCATGAGACCCTCCTCGTCGTGGTGCTCGCCCGGGCCTCGCGCAGGTGCGCGGTCACCAGGTCCGCGAGTGTGGGCCTCCGCAGGTCGGAGTCGGACGGGAGCAGCGCCGCGTCATCGACGTGGACGAGCCCTCTCGACGTGTCCGCCGCGCTCTCGAGCCCCGTCATCACGAGGTGGAGCGCGCCATCCCCGTGCTCGCGCGGGATCTCGACGTCCAGATAGCTGTCGCGCAGGGTCTCGACGTCGCCCTCGAGCACGGTGCGCCCCGCGTCCACCACGACGAGGTGGTCCACGAAGCGATCCATGCCCTCGAGGTCGTGGGTGCTCAGGAGGATCGATGCGCCGTCGGCGACGCAGCCGCGCAGGAGGTCCACGAGGTCGCGCCGCGCCAGGGGGTCCAGGCGGGCCAGCGGCTCGTCGGCGATCAGGAGTCGCGGTGAGGTGGCGAGGGCTGCGGAGATGCCGAACCAGGTGGCCTGTCCGCGGCTGAGATCGCGCACGGACGTTCCGGGGTCGATCCCGTGCCGGCGCAGCCGGCGACCGAAATCGCGGACGTCGAAGGACTCGACGGTGCCCCGGAGCAGGCGCGCGAGATCGTCGGCGGACCAGGACCCGGGGACCATCGGAGCATCGGGCACGACCGCGACGCCGGACGGGAGGGCGTCCTCGACGCCGGTCATCGGGGAACCCAGGATCGCGATCTGCCCGCCGCTGCTGGGAAGGGCTCCGATGATCGCCCGCAGCGCGGTGGTCTTGCCCGCCCCGTTGGAGCCGACGATCGCGGTGACCTGACCGCGCGGCGCATCGAAGGAGAGCCCCCGGAGCACCGGGATCGGGTCCGCATAGGGATGCTTCGGTGCCGGGAGCCGCACGTCCAGGCCACGCACCCGGACGGCGGTGTCGTCCTCGCGGTGCTCATCGATGTGCTGGGGTTCGACGTTCATCGGTCCTCCTCGATCGCTGAATCCAGCATCCGGTGCAGCTCCTCCGGAGCGATGCCCGCCGTCGCCGCGGCCGTGACGATCCCGGCCAGACTCGCCTCGATCCGCGCGAGGGCCCGCTCGCGCACCTGCTGGGCCGGTCGCTCGCGCACATACACACCCTTGCCCTGCACGGCGTCGGCGTACCCGTCGGCCACGAGCTCGGTGTAGGCCCGCGTGGTGGTGATGACGCTGACGCGCAGGTCCCGCGCCAGGGCACGGATCGACGGCAGGGGCTGCCCGGCCTCGATCTCGCCCCGGTCGATGGCGTCGGCGACCCCGGCACGGATCTGCTCGTAGATCGGTGCGAAGGCCGTCGGGTCCACGGTGATGTGCATGGTTCCCTCCTCCCGTCCGCGATGCCGTGGCGTCGCGCTCCTCCACCGGTGCGGGCTCGCGCCCGGCCCTCGTGCTGCATCTACTGTATATGCACGGTATACACAGATGGCAAGAGGGTCTCCGCGCCTCCCGTCGCGAGGATCCCCATGACATCTCTCATGCCCGGGCCGTGAAGCCGTCACCTCGCCCGGTGATCTGCCGCCCTACCAGCGGCGACGCCGCGCGCGAAGACTGGTCGCCATGACCACTCAGCGCACCCCCGCACCGTCCCGGACGCCCGCTCCCGAGCGCGGCCTCCTCGGGGACGTGCTCGGCATCCGGCCCGCATCGACCCTGTCCCGGGAGCTCTTCGCCCTCGTCGTCAACGCCGCGATCGTCACGGTGGTGATCCTCGTGCTCCAGCCGCCCGTCGTCCCCGCCGTCGCCATCTCGGTGGTCGTCGGGCTCTGGCTCGTCGCCCGCCTGATCTGGGGATTCCTCAGCGAGGGCTACAGGCGCACGACGGGTGCGGGCCGATGACCGCCCCGACCCCCGTCACGGCGCCCCGGGAGACGGCCGGGGACGAGCCCGTCATCGTCGCGCGAGGACTCCAGCGCCGATACGGCCACGGCCGGGACGCGTTCCTCGCGGTGGACGGCGTGGACCTCGAGATCCGCCGTGGCGAGCTGTTCGGCCTGCTCGGCACGAACGGCGCCGGGAAGACCTCGACCCTCGAGGTCCTCGAGGGCCTGGCCCGTCCGTCTGCGGGCACCGCACGCGTCCTGGGGCTCGACCCGTGGAGGGATCGCCGGCGCGTCCGCCCCCGTCAGGGCCTCATGCTCCAGACGGGCGGCTTCCCGGCAGACCTCACGGCCGCCGAGTCGCTGCGCATGTGGACCTCCACGCTCTCTGCCCCGCGCCCCGTCGCCGAGGTGCTCGCCGACGTCGACCTCGCCGACCGCGCCGGCACCCGGATCTCCTCCCTCTCGGGCGGGGAGGTGCGCCGCCTCGACCTGGCCTGCGCGATCGCCGGGGATCCCGAGATCCTGTTCCTCGACGAGCCCACCACGGGCCTGGACCCCGAGTCCCGGGCGCGCGCCTGGGGGCTCATCGGACGGCTCAAGGCGCGGGGCACCACCATCGTGCTGACCACGCATTACCTCGACGAGGCGGAGTCCCTCACCGACCGGCTCGCGATCATGCACCACGGCCGCGTGGTCCGCGAGGGCACGGTGGCCGAGGTGGTCGCCGGGCACCCCGCGTCGATCCGGTGCGAGCTGCCCCGCGACGTCGGGGACCTGCCTGCTCTCGCGGGCGCCGTCGAGCGCACCGGCGCCCGCCTCGCCGTCAGCACCTCCCACCTCCAGCAGGACCTCTCCACGCTGCTGCGCTGGGCCGACGACCACGCCGTGACGCTCTCGGCGCTCGACGCCCGCGCCGCGAGCCTCGAGAGCGTGTTCCTCACCATCGCCGAAGGAGACCCCCGATGACCGCCGACGTCACCGACCGTCCCGTCCCCGCCCGACCGAACCCGGGTCCCTCGGCGCCCGTCCGCAGCCCGGCCCCGGGGCGGCGACTGCTCGGGCTCGTCCGCGCGGAGCTGACCATGCTGCTGCGCAACCGCATGCAGCTGGGCACCGCGATCCTCATGCCCGTCGCCGTCCCGTTCCTGTACCTGCCCATCGCCCGGGCCGGCGCCGGTCCCGCGCACCTCGCGGGGGCGCTCGGGATGATGTTCGTCATCGCCCTGCTGTTCGTCGTCTACTACAACCTGCTGTGCGCCTACGTGGCGCGCCGCCAGGAGCTCGTGCTCAAGCGACTGCGCACCGGGGAGGCCTCCGACGCGACGGTGCTGGCCGCCGCCGCGGTGCCGGCCATGCTCGTGGCCGCCGTGATGATCGCCGTGATGTCCGCGATCTCGGTCCCGCTGCTGGACCTGCCCGTTCCCCGGCAGGTGCTGCTGATCCTCCTGGGGGTCGTGCTCGGCGGTGTGCTCATGGTGCCGCTGGCGCTCGTGACCGCGAACATCACCCGCACCGTCGAATCCGCGCAGGTCACCTGCCTGCCGATCATGGCGGTGCTGGTGCTCGGGACCGGCGCCGCGGTCCCGCTGGACCTCATGCCGGACTGGCTGGGGCGGCTCATCACCGTCATCCCGTCCTCGCCCATCGTGGCGCTGATCCGGATGGGGTGGCTGGGCATCGACGCCGACGGGGCGCCCCTGAGCACCGGCGCACTGTGGGCCGATGCCGGTGTGCAGACCGTGATCCTGCTGGTCTGGCTGGTGCTCGCGTGCGTGCTCGTGGCCCAGCGGTTCCGGTGGGAGCCTCGCGGCTGAGGCGGCGGGGCCCCGTGAGCGCCGCGTGCGAGGATCTGATGCCATGAGCGTCCCTGGACCCGGCCCCCGTGACGGTGCGGGCACGCGGCCCTGGACCGTGTTCCGCGGGTACACGGTCGGGTCCGAGGCCGTCCTGTTCCTCATGCTCCCCGCGATGCTCCTGGCGTGCCTGGGAGTCCTCCCCCGGGACCTCGCCGCAGGGGCCGACAGCCCGCTGCTCCTGACGCTCCTCCTCGCGCAATCGCTCGCGAGCGCCACCGCGGCGGTGCTGGTGACGCTGCAGTGGACCGACGGCCCACCATCGGCCCCGGGCCGATGGTCGCTGCCGGAGGTCCGGGTGCTCGCCGGAACCCGCTGGTCCCTGGTCGCGATCTGCGTTCCCGTCGCGCTCGGCATCGCGGTTGTCGCGACCCGGCACCCGGCCCTCGGCGACGAGGTGCTCATGGTCCTCGTCGCCTCGGCGATCGCCGTCCAGCTGCTGCGTCTGCCCCTGCCCGTCTCGATCATCGGATCGCTCGTGCTGGGGGCCGTCGCCGCGCTCCTCGGCGTCGGTCCCGTCGCGGTGTCGTTCGGCACCGGGGTGCTGGTGGGCATGATCGTGACGGGCCGCAGCTCCCTCTGGCTCGCCGCGCTGGTCCGCGAGCTCGACGAGGCGCGCGGGGTCCAGGCGCACCTGGCCGTCGCCGAGGAGCGCCTGCGGTTCGCCCGGGACCTCCACGACGTCGCCGGGCGCGACCTCTCGGCGATCGTCGTCAAGGCCGAGCTCGCCAGCCGCCTGGCCGAGCGCGCCGATCCCCGCGCCGCGGCGCAGGGCCAGGAGGTGGCCCAGATCGCGCGGTCCACCCTCGCCGAGATGCGGGCCCTGGTCCGCGGCTACCACGGCGCGGACCTCGCGACCGAGCTGCGGGGCACCGTCTCGCTCCTGCGGTCGGCGGGGATCGCGGTGGACGTCGAGGGGGACCCTGCCGACGTCCCGGCGGAGACCGCCCCGGTGGCGGCGTGGGTGCTGCGGGAGGCGGGCACCAACGTGCTCCGGCACGGCCGGCCCCTGAACGTCCGCATCGCGCTCGCGGAGCGGAGCATCGTCGTGGTCAACGACGGCGCGGGCCCGGGTCCCGCACCGGAGCACGGCAGCGGATTGCAGGGTCTCGCGGCCCGCCTGGGTCCCGAGGGCTCCCTGCGCACGCGGCAGGACGAGGGCAGGTACCTGCTCGAGGCACGGCTGGCCCCGGTTCCCCCGCTGTCGCCGACAGCAGCCGGCGGCCCTGCTGTCCCAGCACCGTCGTCCCTCGCCGACGCCGTCACGTCCGTCGCTCCCGCCTCTGCCTCTGCTTCCGAGGAGACCCCGTGACCCCGCCGATCCGGATCGTCCTCGTGGACGACGAGCACCTCATCCGCAGCGCCCTGGCGACCCTGCTGGGTCTCGAGGACGACATCGAGGTGGTCGGGGAGGCGGCCGACACGGCACGCGGCGCCGCCCTGGTCGGCGAGCTGGCCCCGGACGTCGCGGTGGTCGACCTGCAGCTGCCCGACGCCGACGGCCTCGAGCTCTGCGCGCGGATCGCCGAGACCTCGCCGGGGACGCGCTGCCTGGTGCTGACCTCGCACGCCCGCCCGGGATATCTCAAGCGCGCGCTCGCGCAGGGGGTGCTGGGCTTCCTGCCCAAGACCACCAACGCCACCGATCTGGCCCGCGCGGTGCGGACCGTGGCCGAGGGGCGCCGCGCCATCGACCCGGAGCTGGCGGCGGAGACGATCTCCTCGGGCGATTCCCCGCTCACGCCGCGCGAGGCGGACGTCCTGGAGTTCGCGGCCGACGGCGCCGAGGTCTCCCAGATCGCGCGCCGCACCCATCTCGCGGAGGGCACCGTGCGCAACTACCTGTCCAGCGCCCAGTCCAAGCTGCAGGCCGCGAACCGCCACGAGGCGGTGTCCATCGCGCGGCGGCACGGCTGGATCTGACGGCGGTTCACCGCAGGGTCGCCGCGAGCTCCGAGGCATCCAGCTCCCGGTCCGCGAACACGAGGCGCACGGCATCGGGATCCGGATTGCCCACGTCGGGGGCACGATGACGCAGGGTCAGCCCCACCCTCCGTGCGAGCGCCGCCGAGGCGAGGTTGTGCTCGAGCAGATAGGCGACGACGGGCAGCTCCGGCCGATGCTCGCGCGCCCTCTCGATGCCGGCGCGCGCGACCTCGGTCGCCAGCCCGCGGCCCTGGACCTCCGGGGCGACGCGGTACCCGAGGTTCCAGAAGCTGCCCCGTCGGACCGCGCAGCCACCATGGCCCACCACCCGGCCGTCCTCGCGGACGACCCAGGCGCCCAGTCCGTCGCGCCGCCAGTCCTCCTGCCAGGTCTCCGGGGCGGCACGGGTGGTCTCGGGGTCCGCGAAGCGCCCGCTGGGCAGGTGGGTCCAGACGCGCGGATCCCCGTACAGGGCGTGGAGGTCGGCGAGGTCCGCGGGAGTCGGCGCATGGAGCGTGAGGCGCTCGGTGCGCGCCTCGGGCCCCGCCGGGGCCACGTCCTGGTCGTGTGCGCGCCAGGTCACAGCGCCACCGTCACCTCTCCCAGGCGGTCCGTCAGGGCGTCGTTCTCGCGATAGTCCACCGGGCATTCGATGACGTGCACCCCTCCGGCGGTGAACGCCGCATCGATGGTCGGCCTGATCTGATCGGCGGCGGTGATGCGGTGCCCGTGCGCACCGAAGCTCTCGGCGTACTGCACGAAGTCGGGATTGGTGAAGTCGACGGCCTCGTGGTGCCCCAGCTCGATGTCCATCTTCCACTTGATGAGCCCGTAGGATCCGTCGACCCACACGAGGACCACCAGCGGGATGTCCTCCCGGACGGCGGTCTCGATCTCCTGGGCGTTCATGAGGAAGCCGCCATCCCCCATCACGGCGAGCACCCTGCGACCGGGCGCGGCCAGCGCGGCCCCGAGGGCACCGGGCAGGGAGAACGACATGGTCGACAGGCCGTTGGAGATGATGCAGGTCAGCGGCTTCTGCGTGGGGTAGAGGCGCGCCATCCACATCTTCACGGCGCCGGTGTCCACGAGCACGATGTCCTCGTCCCCGAGCGCCGCCCGGGTCTCGGCGACCAGGCGCTGCGGCAGGACGGGGAAGGCCTCGGCGGCGCCCACGTCCTGGAGCTCGGCTCGGTGCAGGTCCCGGATGGGCACGTCGCGATCCGCGCAGGGAGCGATGTCGGTGGTGGCGGCGAGGAGCGCCTCGAGGCCCGCGGCGACGTCGCTCTCGATGTCGGCGGCGATCTGGTAGCACGCGTCCTCGTCCTGGGCCGTCCGGTTCAGGTGGATGATCGGCGTGTCCCCGTGCGGGTTGATCTTGGCGGGCGCGAACTCCTGCAGCTCGTAGCCGACGCTCACGATGAGGTCGGCGCTCTCGAAGGCGAAGTTCTCGTAGTCGTGGGCCATGAACCCCACCACGCCGAGCGCGAGCGGATGGCGGTCCGGGATCACGCCCTTGCCCATGAAGGTGGTCGCGACCGGCAGGTTCAGCTGCTCGGCCAGTCGGACCAGCGGGGCCGAGGCATGGCCGCGTGCCACGCCGTGCCCGGCCAGGACGATCGGCGCCTTGGCCGCGCGCAGCAGCTCCGCGGCACGGCGCACCTGCTCGGGATCCGGGCCGGCCCGATGGCTGGGACGCGCCCCCAGCGGCCGAGCGTCCGGGACGACCGGCTGCGCCTCGATGTCCTGGGGGATGGCGAGGTACGTCGCGCCGGGCCGCTCCCCCTGGGCCAGATCGAAGGCCTTGCGCACCATCTCGGGGACGGCCGCCGGGGTGATCACGGTGTCCGACCACTTGGTGACCGGGGCGAACATGGCCTGCAGGTCGACAATCTGGTGGGACTCCTTGTAAGCGCGTCCGATGCCGACCTGGGCGGAGATCGCCACGAGCGGCGTGGAGTCGGTCTGGGCGTCCGTGACACCCAGCAGCAGGTTGATGGCGCCCGGTCCGAGGGTCGCGACGCAGACGCCGGCCCGGCCGGTGAGGCGGCCATAGACATCGGCCATGAACGAGGCGCCCTGCTCGTGGCACACGAGCACGAACCGGATGGGCGAGTCCGCGATCGCAGTGACGAGACCGATGTTCTCCTCACCGGGGATCCCGAAGACGACCTCGACGCCCTCCTCCTGCAGGCATTGGACGATCAGCTGTGCGACGGTGCGATCTGACATGGTGCTGCTCCTCGGAACTGATGTGGGGCGAGTGGACGGGTGGACAGGGATGATGCGGTGCTCGGGCACGGGCCGTCAGGACCCCACACCGGTCAGGGCGATGAATGCCGCCATCGTGGCCAGCGACAGGATCGTGCTCCAGAACAGGGTCGAGGCCATGAGCTTCTGGCCGGTGCGGTACTGCACGGCGAGGATCACGGCGATCGAGGCGGTCGGGATGGCCATGGTGATGACGGACTGCTGCACGGCCGCGGCGGGCAGGCCGAGGAGGCCGAGCACCAGCAGAAGGATCCCGGGGACGACGACGTTGCGGGCCAGGACCACGCCGATGACCGGCGGGTTCACGGCCACCTTGTGGGCGAACAGCACGACGCCGGAGGCGAACAGCGCGACGCCGCCGGTGGTGGTGCCCAGGAGCGCCAGGGCCTGGGTGACGGCCTTGGGCAGGCCGATCCCGAGCAGCACGAGGACGAGGGCGACGAAGGGGGCCCACACGACGGGCTCCTTGAGCGCGCCGAGGATGCTGGTGCACAGGGTCCGCGGCGGAGCATCGGCCGCACGGGTGACCGGGCCGCCCGTCGCGTGCTCGAGCAGGATCATCGTCAGCGGCACCTGGACCAGGTTCATGACGATGCCCGCGACGGCGATCGGGACCGCGCTCGTGGCACCGAAGAGGAAGCCGAGCACGGAGGTGCCCACGAAGGGGACCGCCGGGCCGCCCACCGCCAGGCCCACGAGCGCCGAGACCCCGAGGTCCTGGCGCAGCAGCCAGTGCGCGACGCCGAAGGCGAGCAGGTAGCCGCCGAGCATCGCGCCGGCGACCGCCACGGTCATGGGGAGGTCGCTCACGAGCTCGGCCCGCCGGGTCACGACGAGCCCCGTGAACAGGCTCAGCGGCAAGGCGTACCGCATGACCATGCGGTTCAGGACGGATGCCTGGTCCCCGGTGAAGTCGTGATGCCAGGCCGCCAGGAACCCCAGGACCAGGGTGACCACGATGGGGAGCATCGCTCCCAGCAGCACCGTGAGCATGCGGGTGATCGCCTCGTCTCGACACGGCGCGAGGCGCTGTGACGCCTCGCGGACTCCGTGTCGGCGCGGCTGTCGATGCCGCGTCGGCCGCACGTCCCCGGGGCCATTGCCCCGGAGCGGTGCGTTCTGCGATCGACCGTACGCCGCTCAGCGCGCGGCGGCGAGGGACCTTCGGCGGTCCGCGAGGATCATCCCGACTTGCGGCGGTGCACGCGCTTGTTCACGGCGGGCGACGTGTTCGCGTGCTGGGCCGGCCCGGTGCCCGTCCCCTGGCCATGGTGGGCCTGCTGCTTCTTGGCGAGGGCCTCGAGGAACCTGCGGCGGTGCGCGTCCTCGGGCGACTCCGTGCCCTCGGGGGTGTCCTGCGGGGTCTCGATCGTCTCGTTCTCATCCGCATGTGTCATGGGGACAGCCTCGCATCCGCCCTCCGGGAGCGCCACCGATTTGCACCGGGACCTCACTCGCATTCACGACCTGTCACCGCGCACGGGCGTCGTGGCCGGCGCGCGGCCGCGGAGGCGCATCTGCACACATGCCGTGCGGGATCGATCACGCACTGCAGTGCGCATCCAGCGCCCGCGCCAGGAACGGTCCCGTCACCGACGGCCCTGACCGTGCCACCTGCTCCGGGGTGCCGGTCGCGACGATCCTGCCGCCCGCGTCCCCGCCGCCGGGGCCCATGTCGATCACCCAGTCGGCGTTGGCGATCATGTCGAGGTCGTGCTCGATGACGACGACCGTCGCGCCGCGGTCGGTGAGCCGGTCGATGACTGCGAGGAGGGTCCGCACGTCCAGGGGGTGCAGTCCCACGCTGGGCTCGTCGAGCACGAACATCGACGTGTCCTGCCGGCGGTGCAGCTCTCCCACCAGCTTGAGGCGCTGCGCCTCCCCACCCGAGAGCGCCGGGGTGGCCTCGCCGAGCGTGAGGTAGCCCAGACCCAGGTCCGCGAAGGCCTGCAGGCGCGAGCGCACACGGTCCAGCCGCTCCACGTGGTCGAGGGCCTCGCGCACGGTCAGGCGCAGCAGGGCGGGGAGCGCGTAGCCGTCGCGCGTGTAGCGCTCGGCGGTCGGGGCGTAGCGCGAGCCCTCGCACTCGGGGCAGGCGATGTCGACATCGGGCAGGAACTGCACGTCCAGGGAGATCGTGCCGGTGCCCTCGCAGCGGGGGCAGGCGAGGGACCCCGTGTTGTAGGAGAAGTCCGAGGCCGTGAGGCCGTCCTCGCGGGCCTCGGGGATCTCGGCGTAGGCGCGGCGCAGGTCGTCCATGACCCCGGAGTAGGTGGCGACGGTCGAGCGGACGTTGATGCCGATGGGCGTCGCGTCGACCACGCGGACGGTGCTCACCCCGGCGCCCTCCACCGAGCGCACGTGAGCGGGAGTCCGGCCGCCGTCCACGCCCTCGGCGCGCAGGGCCGGGACCAGGGAGTCGAGCACGAGGGTCGTCTTCCCGGAGCCGGAGACCCCGGTGATCGCGGTCAGGCGTCCGCGCGGGATCTGCGCCGTCAGGGGGTGCACGGTGTGGATCGCGCCGGTCTCCAGGCGGATCGTGCCCTCGTCGAACACCTGGTCCGGAGCGATGCGCCGACGGACCACGGTCTCCTCGGCGCCGGAGAGGAAGCCCGCGAGCCGGGACGCGGCGGAGTGCTCGACCTCGGCGACGGTGCCCTGGGCGATCACCTCGCCACCCTCGGCGCCCGAGCCCGGGCCGATCTCCACGAGGTGATCGGCCCCGCGGAGGATCTGCACGTCGTGGTCCACGAACACGACGGAGTTGCCGTCGGTCAGCAGGTCCTCCATGACGCCGATGAGGCCCTGCACGTTGGCGGGATGAAGGCCGATGGAGGGCTCGTCGAGCACGTACAGCACCCCGGTGGTGCGGTTGCGGACGGCGCGGGCCAGCTGCACGCGCTGCCGCTCACCGGTCGACAGGGTGGCCCCGACCCGGTCGAGCCCCAGGTACCCGAGCCCCAGCTCGGTGAGGCGGCGGGCCATGTCCTGCAGGGTGTCGACCAGGCCGTCGGCCATGGTGCGCATGTCGCGCGGCAGGGAGGGCGGGACGGTGGGCGCCCAGGCCAGCACCTCGTCGAGGGTCCTGGCGGTGACGGAGGCGAGGTTCTCCTCGCCGATCCGCGGGGCGCGGGCCTTCTCGCTCAGCCGCGAGCCATGGCAGTCGGGGCAGACGGACGCCACGAGGAACCGGTCCACGCGGGCCAGACGCTTGTCCGTGTCGGCGCGCTTGAGCTCCTCGAGCACCGTGAGGCGGGCGTTGCGGAAGGTGAAGTCGAGGTCGTGGACGCCCTTCTTCGAGGCGAAGGTGATGTGCTTCTTCTCCTCGGGGCCGTCCAGGACGATCTCGCGCTCCCAGTCCTCGAGGTCCCGCCACGGGACGTCGGTGCGCACACCGAACTCGCGGGCGATGGTGGGCTGGACCTTGAAGCCGAACATCTGCCAGGGCACCACCGCGCCGTCGTCGAGGGTCTTGGACGCGTCGACCACGAGAGTCGCGTCGTCCACCGTGCGGACGGTGCCTGTGCCCTCGCAGGTGGGGCACGCGCCCTCGGCGTTGAAGGCGAGCTGCTCGGCGCCCGGGGCGTGCACCTCCTCGCCGCAGACGGGGCAGGTGAAGGGCACCTCGGCGGCCACGTCGATGGTGGGCGGGACCCGATGCCCGCGCGGGCACAGGTGCGAGGCCAGGCGCGAGAACATCAGCCGCAGCACGTTCAGCAGCTCGCTGGAGGTGCCGAAGGTCGAGCGCACCGAGGGCACCCCGGGGCGCTGGCGCAGGGCGAGCGCCGCGGGCACGTGCTCGACGGAGTCGACGGCGGCGCGCGGCGCCTGGGCCATGCGGCGACGCGTGTAGGTCGACAGCGCCTCGATGTAGCGACGCGACCCCTCCGCGTACAGCACGCCCAGGGCCAGCGAGGACTTGCCCGAGCCGGAGACGCCCGCGATCCCCACGAGCTCCTGCAGGGGGATGTCCACGTCGATGTCGCGGAGGTTGTTGACGCGCGCCCCGCGGACGCGGATCTGCTCGGGGACGTGATGGCGGTGGGGGGCGTCGCTCATGGAGCCAGGCTACGACCGACGTCCGACGGACGGACGTCGCACGTGGGGCGCCCGCGACGGGAGACGGTCCCGACACCGCGGACACGTTTGTGCGAGCGCCGGGCGGCCGTGGTCGCGCCCGATGAGCGCGCACCGATCACGGGATCGTCGCGACCGTCATCCCCGCTGTCGCGCGGGCATGCCCCATGCCCTCCAGCGCCGCGGGCAGCTCCTCGAAGGCGATCACGCTGCCGATGGTGCGGGCCAGGTCCAGGCGCCCGGAGGCGACGTCGGCCAGCAGCGCCGGGTACTCGGCGGCACCCAGCCCGTGGCTGCCCAGGATCACCAGCTCCTGGGCGATCACGCGGCCCATCGGCAGCGCGGGGTCGGTGTCGTCGCCGAGCAGCAGGCCCACCTGGACGTGTCGCCCGCGGGGTCGCAGGCTCTCGATGCCTGCGCGGGCGGTGGCCGTCGAACCCAGAGCATCGACCGCCACCTCCACGCCACCGCCGGTGAGGTCGCGGAGCCGCGCGGCCACGTCCTCGCCCGCGGGGACAGCCGTCGCCCCGAGCTCGGTCGCGGCGGCCAGCGCGGCCTCGGACACGTCGACGGCGTACACCTCGGCGCCGGCGGCCCGGGCGATCATCGCGACGGCCAGGCCCACGCCGCCGCAGCCGAGCACCGCGACCCTCTCCCCCTCCTGCACGCGGGCCTGGACGTGCACGGCGTGGAAGGCCGTGCCCACCCGGCACCCCAGCCCTGCGGCCACGGCCAGGTCGAGGTCATCGGGGAGTTCCACGAGGTTCGTGTCGGCGCTCGGGACCGCGACGAGCTCCGCCCAGGATCCCTGCAGATCGAAGCCGGGCTGACGCTGGTTCGGGCACACCTGGGGCGCGCCCTCCCGGCACTGCGCGCACCGCCCGCACGCGAGGATGAACGGGGCCGTGACCCGCTGGCCCGCCCGGAACCTGGTCACCTCGGGTCCCACCTGCTCGATGATCCCGGCGAACTCGTGGCCGGGCACGTGCGGGAGGCCGACGGAGTCGTCGTGCCCCTGCCAGGCGTGCCAGTCGCTGCGGCACACCCCCGTGGCACGGACCCGCACGACGGCACCGTCGGCGGGGCAGGCGGGAGCGGAGATCTCCTCGGTCACGGGGAGGTCACCGAAGGCGTGGAATCGGACGGCTCTCATGGGCCGATCGTCCCACGGGCCGCCGGTCAGCCCTCACGGCCCTCGTACGCCGCCCGCCGCTCCTGCACGGCCCGCAGCCGCGACAGGTCCAGCTTGCGTCCGCGCGCGAAGTCGACCACGCCGTTCTTCTCCTGGAACACGTCGGTGAGCTGCGTGTAGCAGTAGCCGAACATCTCCGGATCCTCCAGCAGCACCCGGGTCAGGGCCTCGAAGCGCGCGTAGAGGTCCTCCTCGTCGGCCACCCGCTGCCCGTATCCCCAGGAGACGGCGGTGTCGCCGCCGGCCGCGGCCTCGCGGGCCGCGCGGGCCTCCTCCTCGTTCCACCAGATCCCGCCGTACTCCGAGACGAAGTAGGGCTGGCCGTCGTAGGCGATCGAGAAGGTGCCGTCGGCGTGCGGCATCGTGTTCGGCGGCAGGTCGATCCGGTTGGTGTGCGGATTCCCGTCGGCCAGTCCGGACTGCTCGGCGGCGAAGCGCACCGGATCCTGCTCGTAGGAGTGGGAGTCGTAGACGTCGGCGCCCCGCACCCGGTGGGAGTACCCGCTGGTGTCCAGCACCGGCCGGGTGGGGTCGGCGAGCTTGGTCGCGTCGTACATCGCCTGCGTGACGTCGTCGAGCACCGTGATGCGGTCGTGGAGCACCTGGTGGGTCTCGTTCAGGGGGCACCAGCCGACGATGCTGGGGTGGTTGAGGTCCCGGCGCACGGCCTCGAGCCATTGGGCCACGAACGATGCCGTGGGCTGCTGGTTGTGGCCGATGGGCCCCATCCCCGAGACACCCCAGTCCCCGAACTCGCCCCAGGTCAGGTAGCCGTGGACGTCTGCCCAGAAGAGCATGCGCTCCTCGAACACCTTCTGGTGCAGCCGCGCCCCGTTGAAGCCTGCCTCCAGCGCGATCCGCACGTCGTCCACGATCGCGGCGTCGCTCGGGGCCGTCATCAGGGAGCTGGGCCAGTAGCCCTGGTCCAGCACGAGGCGCTGGAACACCGGCTCGCCGTTGATGCGCAGCTGCCGACCGTCCAGGGCCACCGAGCGCAGCCCGGCGTAGGAGTGCACCTCGTCGAGCACCGCGTCCTCGGCATCGAGCAGACGCACCCGCAGCGCGTAGAGCTCCGGGGCGCCCGCACCCCACAACCGCACGTGCTCGGCGGGGATCGCCAGCTCGAGGTGCGGGGACAGGTCGAGGTCCGCGCGCACCGAGGCCGTCGCCACGACCTCCCCGCCGGGGACCGAGGCCTCGACCTCCACCCGGGTCCCGGGACGGTTGGCCGTGAGCGCGGCGTCGATGCCCAGGCTGCTCGCGGCGACGTTCGGGAGCACCCGCAGCGCGCGCACCGCATGCTCGGGCACACCCTCGAGCCACACCGTCTGCCAGATGCCGGTGGTGCGGGTGTAGTGGCAGTGGGTGTTGTGGAACCACGTGGCCTGCTTGCCGCGGGCCTGCGGCGCATCCCGGGGATCCCGGGCACGGACGACGATCTCGACGCTGCCGCCGGGCTCGACGATCCCGCCGAGGTCCGCCGTGAAGGGCGTGAAGCCGCCCCGGTGGCGGGCGACCTCGACGCCGTCGGCCCAGACCGTCGCGTCCTGATCGACGGCCCCGAAATGCAGGAGCGGCCGCAGGCCGGACCAGTCGGCCGGGATGGTGACGGTGCGGCGGTACCAGACGGCCTCGAGGACGTCCGTGTCCTCGATGCCGGAGTCCGCGGACTCGGGCGCGAAGGGCACGGTGATGGTGCCCTCGAGCGGCCGGTCCTGCAGCCCGCGCTCGATGCCCGTGTCCGAGCGGTCGATCTCGAAGCCCCAGGGACCGTTGAGGTTCAGCCAGGTGGGACGCCACAGCTGGGGACGCGGGTGCTCGGGGCGGGGGACGTCGCCTGCTGCCGAGAGCGGCGGGTCGAGGTGGGCGGCGAGCGCGTCGGCGCGGGCCGCGAGGGTGGCAAGGGCCCGGTGCGCGGCCGGCGCGACAGGACGGCTCGCGAGGTCGGGATGCTGGTCGTGGTCGGTCTCCACAGGAGGTCTCCTCGTCGTCGGGGCGTACGGTTCGGGCGGACCACCATTGCACCGCATCCTGGATCCGGTCCGGGGGGGGGATCACCGGAGGTCGCCGGACCCGATGTCCCGGCCGTGCACGGCGCACGGACGTCGTTGCCTGGACCGACCTGCGTCACACCCACCCCCGCGGCGCTCGCCTCCTCGGGGACCGGGAGCGTACGGTGGCCGGGACGGTCGCCGTCGATCTCACCGCGACGACCTGCCGCGGAGCCCCGCTCCGTGCCCCGGCCCATCGGCCGCGTGGCACACACCGATCGCCGTCCGCACCCCCGGGTGCCGGGAACGGTCCAGGGGCCCGTTGGCCGCGCACAGGCGTCGAGATCATCGATCCGGTCCCGTGCGCCCCGGTGAGCCCTCCGTACCGAAAGCACCACGTGACCACCTCAGATTTCGCGCGCCTCGGCGTGCCCACCCCTCTCGTCGACGCCCTGCACGAGCTCGGCATCACGAGCCCCACCCCCATCCAGCTCGCGACCCTGCCGGACTCCCTGGCCGGGCGCGACGTCCTGGGCCGCGGCCGCACCGGCTCCGGCAAGACCTTCGCCTTCCTGCTGCCGCTGGTGACGCGGCTCGTCGCCTCGGAGTCCCGCCGCAGCGCGCGCAGGCCCCGCTCGATCATCCTGGCGCCCACCCGGGAGCTCGCCTCCCAGATCGGTCAGTCCCTGGAGCCGCTGGCCCGGACCACGAACCTGACGTACACGGTCGTCTTCGGCGGCGTGGGCCAGCGTCCGCAGGTCGACGCGCTCGCGCGCGGCGTCGACGTGCTCATCGCGTGCCCCGGCCGCCTCCTGGACCTCATGGGCCAGGGCTTCGCGGACCTCTCCGCCGTCGAGATCACGATCCTCGACGAGGCCGACCACATGGCTGACATGGGCTTCCTGCCGATGGTGCGCCGCATCCTCGACAAGACCCCTGAGCGCGGACAGCGCATGCTCTTCTCGGCCACCCTCGACGAGGGCGTCGGCAAGATCGTCCGCCAGTTCCTGCACGATCCCGTCAAGCACGAGGCCGACTCGGCCTCCTCGCCGGTGGGCACCATGACCCACCACGTGCTCGAGGTCTCCGCCGACGACCGCAACGACGTCCTCCTGGACCTCGCGGCGGCGCCGGGTCGCACGATCATGTTCACCCGGACCAAGCACGGCGCCAAGAAGCTCGCCAAGAAGCTCGTGGCCAGCGGCGTGGACGCGGTCGAGCTGCACGGCAACCTGTCCCAGGGCGCCCGCACCCGCAATCTCGAGGCCTTCGGGGGCGGCGGGGCCACCACGTTGGTGTGCACCGACATCGCGGCCCGCGGCATCCACGTCGACGAGGTCGCCCTCGTCGTCCACGCCGACCCGCCCGTCGAGCACAAGGCGTACCTGCACCGCTCGGGCCGCACGGCCCGCGCTGGCGAGAGCGGCACGGTCGTCACCGTGCAGACCCCCGACCAGCGCGGTGACGTCTCCGGTCTGATGCGCGCCGCGAAGATCCGCCCGCACATCCACTCCGGTGTCACCGCCACGAGCCCGATCCTGGCCGAGCTCGCGCCCGGCGAGCGGGTCTTCGGCCCCGTCCCCGACCGCACCCCGGCGCAGCAGCAGCCCACCGGCGGCGGCCGCTCCGGCGGACGCTCGCGTCGCGGCGGCGGCCAGGGCGCCGGTTCCGGCTCCGGCCGTTCGGGCTCCCCGCGCCGCCGCTCCGGCGAGGGCTCCCGCGAGGGCGCCCAGCACTCCGGCGGCGGACGCACCCCGGCACGCTCCGGCTCCTCCGGCCGCGGCCAGGGCGCCTCGTCCGGCCAGGGCCGCGGCGGCCGCGGCTCCGGCCAGGGACGGGGAGGCTCGGGCCTGGCCGCGTTCTCGACCTCCTCGTCGTCCGCGCGCCGAGGCCGCTGATCCCTGTGACCGCCCCGCACCGAGGACCCCAGAGGTCCACCGGTGCGGGGCGGTCCGTGCGTCCGCATCCGGACGTGCACCTCCCCCATCCGTCCCCGTCCCGGAGGAACCTCCCGTGACCGCCGCCGTTCCCCGCGCCCGCGAGACCGCCCGCGCCACCGACCTCACGAAGTTCGCGTGGCTCGCGATCGCCGCGGCGATCGCCACGATCGCTCTGAAGACCGGCGCATGGGCCATGACCGGGTCCGTGGGCCTGCTGTCCGATGCGGCCGAATCCACCGTGAACCTCGTGGCCGCGGTCGTGGCGCTCATCGCGCTGAAGGTCGCCGCCCAGCCCGCCACCGAGCGGTTCCTCTACGGACGCGCCAAGGCCGAGTATTTCTCCGCCGCCGTCGAGGGCGCGATGATCTTCGTGGCCGCGGCCGTCATCATCGTCACCGCCGTCGAACGGTTCGTGCACCCTCAGCCGATCGAGAACGTCGGCTGGGGCATGGCGATCTCCGTGTTCGCCTCCCTCATCAACGCCGCTGTGGCCCTCGTGCTGCTGCGCGCCGGGCGCCGGTACCGCTCGATCACCCTCAAGGCCGACGGCAAGCACCTGATGACCGACGTCGTGACGTCCGCCGGCGTGCTGGTGGGCGTGGCCCTCGTGTGGCTCACCGGCTGGGACCGCCTCGACGCGGTCGTGGCCTTCGCCGTCGGCGTCAACATCATCGTCACCGGCGTGGGACTGGTCAGCGAATCCGTGGCGGGGCTCCTGGACCACGTGCTGCCCGAGGAGGACAACGCCACCATCACGACGATCCTGCGCCGCCGCAGCGACGGCACGGTCGCCTTCCACGGGCTGCAGACGCGCGAGGCCGGACAGCAGAAGTTCATGAACGTGCATGTGCTGGTGCCCGACGAGTGGACCGTCAAGCGGGGCCACGACTACATCGACGCCCTCGAATCCGAGCTGGCCGACGCCCTGCCCGGGCTCACCGTGATCACCCACCTCGAGCCGATCTCGGATCCGCTGTCGTACGAGGACATCCCCTCGGCGCACATCCCCATCCACGACGACGGCGCGCACGACGCCTCGCGGCCGCCCGGCACCACGGCGCCCTGAGACGTCCGGGCACACAGTTCGTCCGCCCTCAGCGGACCCGTGATCCGCGCCTCCCCGCGGCATCGTCCACGGTCCTACGCTCGGAGCATGACCTCCGTGCCCACGCCCTCCGTCCCCGATCCCGCACCCCACGACGACGCACACACGCGCCCCGCGGCCGGCCCGGCACCCCACGTCCCGCTCTCGATCCTGGACCTCGTGCCGATGTCCGAGGGCATGACCATGCGCGACGCGATCGCCGCCTCGATGCGCTCGGCGCGCACCGCGGACGAGACGGGCTTCGCGCGCTACTGGTTCGCCGAGCACCACAACACCCACAACCTCGCCTCGTCCTCGACGGCGCTGCTCATCGACCGCGCCGCCTCGGCGACCGAGCGGATCCGGGTGGGCTCGGGCGGGATCATGCTCCCCAACCACGCCTCCCTGCGGGTCGCCGAGGACTTCGGCACCCTCATCCAGTTCCACGGCGACCGGATCGACCTGGGGCTCGGGCGCGCACCGGGCACCGACCCGGTCACGGCGCAGTTCCTCGCGCGCACCTCCGCCGAGCCCTCGGCGTTCATGAACGCCGTCGAGGAGATCGAGCTGTGGTCCCAGGACGCCCCGCCCGAGGGTCTGCGGGTCGCCGCCGACGTCGCGACCGGCACGAACATCCCGATCTGGGTGCTGGGCTCGACGACCCACGGCGCCGAGCTCGCCGCCCAGCTGGGGCTCCCGTTCTCCGTCGCCTCCCACTTCGCACCCCAGCAGCATCTCCAGGCCCTGGACCTGTACCGCCGTCGCTTCGATGCCCAGGCCGTGACCGCGCGGATCGACGCCCCGCACACGATGGTCGGCGTCAACGTCGTCGTCGCGGACACCGACGAGGAGGCCCAGCGCCTCTGGACCACCCAGCTGCAGATGTTCGCGGGCGTGGTGACCGGTCAGCGCCGCCCCATCCAGCCCCCGTGCTCCCCCGAGGAGCTGCGCGAGCGCCTGTCCCCCGCCGTGCTCGCCCAGGCGGAGACGGCCCTGTCGGTGCGGGCCGTCGGCTCCCCCGCGACCGTCGTGGCCCAGCTCGAGCAGATCGTCCGCAGCACGCGGGCCGACGAGCTGATCCTCACCGCCTACGCCTTCGATCCCGACGTGCGCGTGCGCGGCCTCCGGCTGCTCGCCGAGGCGTGGGGCACCGCCGCCTGACGGTCATCGGCTCCTGAGGCTCACGGCCACCGCAGGGTCGCGAGCACCGCGGCATGGTCGCTCGCGGGGTGGCCGTCGACGCGGTGGTCGTGCGCGGCGTAGGTGTCCACGGCCAGGCCCCGCACCAGGATCCCGTCGATCCGCTCGCCGCCGACCACGGGGATCCCGTAGTCCGGGAAAGTGCCGATGTCGGCCCCCACGCGCCGTACCGCCGCGTCGTGGGCGTCCGCGAAACCCGCGAGCGCGAGGCGCCGCCAGAGCCCGCCCGGTCCCGCAGGGGCGTTGAAGTCCCCGGCCAGGACGATCGGCAGGCCGTCCGCCACATCAGCCAGGCGCGTGGCCAGCAGGTCCGTCGCGCGCAGCCGCGCCTCCTCGGAGGCGTGGTCGAGGTGCGTCACGGCGAGCACCAGCTCGGCGCCCCGGGCCAGGTCCCGCACCCGCGCCCACACGGCGATCCTCGGGCACGCCGCGCCCCACGAGCGGGATCCGATGCGGTGAGGCTCCTCGGACAGCCAGAACTGATCCCAGTCCAGCAGCGTGAAACGCGTGCGCCGCAGGTGCAGCAGCGTGTGCTCGCCCCGTCCTCCCCCGTCGCGCCCCACGCCGATCCGCAGGTGCCCGGGCAGCGCCCGGTCCAGGGTGGGGATCTGTTCGAGCAGCACCTCCTGGGTCGCGACCACGTCCGGATCGCGGGTGCGCAGGAGGTCCTGCAGCACGGGCTCGCGCACCTGCCAGTCGTCCGGGCCGCCGGGCGCGGCGCCGCTGCGGGCGTTGCGCACGTTCTGGGTGAGGACGTCAAGGGTGCCGGGGGTGGTCGCAGAGTTCATGCCCCCATCCTGCCGCGCTCGCGCGCGGCCGCGGAAGCCGGAGGTCCCGCCCGTAGATGGTGTTGTGTGAACCATTAGTTGCACCTATGCCGCTGGTGGTCGCACACTCGCCCGATGACCTCATCCCGCCCGCGCCCCCAGGAGCAGCGATGACCAGCACGACCGAGCCCCCGCTCGTGGGTCCCGCCCCCGCCGACCGGCCCGAGGACCGCCTCGACGAGGTGGTCGCGCGTCTGCGCGCCGCCCTCGGCGAGGACGCCGTGACCACCACGACGGACCCTGCCTACACGGGCGACCGCGCCGTGCAGGCGGCCCCCGGAACCCGCTTCGCGCTCGTGCGCCCCGGCGACGTCGACGGCGTCCGGGCCACGCTGCGCATCGCCACCGAGACCCGCACCCCCGTCGTGCCCCGCGGCGCCGGCAGCGGCCTGTCCGGCGGCGCCGTCCCCCTGCCCGGGGGGATCGTGCTGGGCCTCGAGCGCCTAGACCGGATCCGCGAGATCGACGTCGTGGACGGCGTGGCCGTGGTCGAGGCGGGCGTCATCACCGCGGATCTCGACGCCGCCGCCCGCGAGCACGGCCTCTTCTACGCCCCGGACCCGGCGAGCGTGCGCATCTCGAGCATCGGCGGCAACATCGCCACCAACGCCGGCGGCCTGCACTGCGCCAAGTACGGCGTGACCCGCGAGTCGGTCCTGGCCCTCGAGGTGGTGCTGGCCGACGGCACCCTCGTCCGCACCGGGCACCGCTCGATCAAGGGTGTGACGGGCCTGGACCTGACCCAGCTGCTGATCGGCTCCGAGGGGACCCTGGCCGTGACGGTCGGCGCGACCGTGTGCCTGCGGCCCCTGCCGGTCGCGCGACGGACCGTCCTGGCCCGCTTCCCCACCGTCGCCGATGCCGCCCACGGGGTCGGCGGGATCGCCCGCAGCCCCGTGCGCCCCGCCGCGACCGAGCTGCTGGATGCCGGCACCCTCGAGGACATCGACCTGGCCCAGGGCACGCGCCTGGCCCACGGCACCGAGGCGATCCTCCTCCTCGAGCTCGACGGCTACGGCATCGAGGAGCAGACCGCGGACCTCGAACGGGTCCTCGCCCGGGCCCGCGGCACGACCCGCGTGATCGCCGACGAGGACGAGGCCGAGCACCTCTGGGAGCTGCGCCGCTCCGGCCGACAGGGCGGCCCGCCGCGCGTGCACCTGGGCGAGGACATCGCCGTGCCCGCCTCGCGCCTGCCCGAGGTGTTCGAGGCCCTCGCCCGGATCGGCGAGACCCACGGCGTCCGCGCGACTGCCCTGGCCCACGCCGGGGACGGCAACCTCCACCCGTCGCTCTCCCTGCCGATCGACGAGGCCGATGCGACCGGTGGTCCCCCGCCCGCGCTGCTGGCGGCCGCCGACGAGCTCGTGCGGACCGCGCTGGCGCTCGGCGGCACCATCAGCGGCGAGCACGGCATCGGCACCGCCAAGCAGCACTGGCTGCCGCTGGAGCTGTCCGAGACCAGCCGCGCCCTGCAGCACGACATCAAGCACGTCCTGGACCCCCACGGGATCCTCAACCCCGGGAGAGCACTGTGACCACCTTCGACCTGAGCATCCCCGTGCGCGACGACCTGCTGGCCTCGCGGGCTGCCGCCCGCCGTCCGATCCGCGGCTTCGGCGCCCCCACCAGCCCGCTCCTGCCCGACGCGCTCCGCCTCCAGGGCGGCGCCCCCGGGGCCGACGTGCTGCCGCTGGCGCACATCGCCCGCGCCGCCCGCGCGCTCACCGAGGACCCGGCATCCCTCGAGGAGCTGCTGCAGTATTCCGTGGGCCAGGGCCGCGAGCCGCTGCGTCGCTGGATCGCCGAGCGCGAGGGCACGACGGCGGACCGCGTGGTCGTCACCAACGGCGCGCTCCACGGCCTGGCGCTCGTCTCCCGCGCCCTCCTGGACGACGGCGACACCGTGCTCGTCGACGACCCCACCTATCCGCTGGCCTTCCGCACCTTCGCGGACTTCGACGCCGAGATCGAGACGCTCCCCGTCGGCCCCGACGGCGGACCGGACCCCGAGGACCTCGCCGCCCGGCTCGAGGCCGGGCTGCGACCCCGGATCTACTACACGGTCCCGGACTTCGTGAACCCGCTGGGCACCACCGTGCCCGCGGCCACCCGCGCCCGGATCGTCGAGCTCGCCGAGCGGTACGGCTTCACCATCGTTTCGGACAACCCCTACTCGCAGCTGCGCTACGCCGGCGAGCACGTCCCGGACTACCCGCTGACCAGCGACCGCGTGGTCCACGTCAACACCTTCTCCAAGACCCTGGGACCGGGACTGCGCTCCGGCTGGGTCGCGGGACCCCCGCGGGTGATCGAGGAGCTCGTGCAGCTGCGCGGCTCGACCGACCAGCACACCTCCGGGCTCGTGCAGGCGGTGGTCACCCGCGTGCTGGAGACCCCCGACGCCTTCGACGGGACGGTCCGCACCGCCCGCGCGGCCTACGCGCGCCGCTCCCGCCTGCTCGTGGACCGCCTCGACGAGCTCGTGCCCGGCGGGGTCGAGCCCGCGGCGCTCGAGGGCGGGATCTTCGTGTGGCTGCGTCTGGGCGACGATCGCATCGACGTCTCCGCCGCCCGGGACCTGGCCCGCTCCCGCTACGGCACCGACTTCGTGCCCGGCCGCTTCTTCCACCGCGGCCGCCCCGACGACGACCGCAGCGCCCTGCGCGTGGGCATCAGCCACCTCTCCGACGCCGACCTCCTGACCGCGACGGACCGCCTCGCGGGCGCCCTCACCGATCCCGAGGCCCGCACGTGATCCCGGCCCTGACCCGCCGGGACGTGCTGCGGGTCGCCGGGCTCGGCGCGCTCGTGCTGCCGGCGGCGGCGTGCGCCGCGGCCGCGGCCGACGAGCCCGAGGACGAGCTGGTCTTCCTCATCTCCATCATCGACTCCGGCTGGGCGCCGAGCGCCTCGGCGATCTCCAGCTACGAGGCCAACATCTGGGGGCAGATCACCGACAAGCTGCTGTACTCCGCGCCCGACGGCGCCCTCAGCCCCTGGATCGCCACGAGCTGGGAGCAGAACGCGGACTCCACCGAGTTCGTCCTGCACCTGCGCGACGGGATCACCTTCTCCGACGGCACGCCCTTGGACGCCGCGGCCGTCGTCGCGAACATCCGCCAGTGGGCCGTGGGCCGCCCCGACGAGGGCATCCCCACCGTGGGATTGTTCCCCTCGGCCGCGTTCCAGGACGCGACCGCGGACGATCCCCTCACGGTGCGCGTCACCTTCGGGGCGCCGGCCCTCGCGTTCCTGCCCACCCTGGGCTACCACGGCTGCATCCTGCTGTCGCCGGCGAGCCTGGCCCTGTCGCTGCGCGAGCAGTCGGACCTCTCACGGCAGATCGGCAGCGGACCCTTCGTGGTCGAGTCCTGGGCGGCCGACGACCACGTGGCGCTGCGCCGCCGCGAGGACTACACCTGGGCACCGCCGGTCGCCGAGCACGAGGGTCCCGCCCACCTCGCGAAGATCCTGTTCCGGGTGCTCCCGGACGATCTGCTGCGGGCCTCGGCCGCCCGCGGTCACCAGGCCGACATCTCCTACAACGTCAACCCCCAGATCCTCTCGGAGTTCTCCGACCACGGCTTCGGGATCGATGTGCCGCGGTACCTCGGGTTCGTCCACGGCTACCGGATCCGCGCGAACATCGCCCCCTTCGACGACGTGCGCGTGCGCCAGGCCTTCCAGCACGGGATCGACCGCGAGGAGATCCACGCGACCGTCTACACCGACGCGTGGAAGATCGCGCGGTCGTGGCTGCAGTCCTCCGTGCCCGAGTCCTCCGACGTGAGCGCGCTGTTCGCCTACGACCAGGAGCTCTCGGCGTCCCTGCTCGACGAGGCAGGGTTCACCGACCGCGCCGAGGACGGCACCCGGGTGCGCGACGGGAAGCCGCTGGAGATCTCCCTGTACCCGACGCCGTTCCTCACCGCCTCGGCGCAGGAGGTCGAGCTGATCGCCCAGCAGCTCACGCGGGTCGGGTTCCGGATCCGCCAGCAGAAGCTCGACGTGGCCGCCTACGCGACGCGGGTCGACGCCAACAAGGAGCAAGCCGCTCATCGAGGTCACCCGCTCCTTCGTCGACGTCGGGACCGTCGCCAAGGTGCTCAGCGCCAAGGGCGAGAACTGGTTCTCCATCGGCGATGAGGACCCGACGCTCAGTGACCTGCGGGACCGGATCGCGGGCGCGATCGACCGCGACGAGCGCGTCGAGGCCGTCCAGGCCCTCGAACGCCACGTCGTCGAGCAGGCGTACTTCATCCCGCTGGAGGAGAACGGCCAGCGGATCTACGTCCAGACCCCCGGCCTCGAGGGCGTCACCTACAACGCCCTCGCCGTCCCCAGCTACCTGAGCGCGAGGAAGACCGCATGAGCACCCTCGAGTCCACCGCGCCCGCCCACGCCGCCGTCCCCGGCAGGGCGTCCCATCGCGGTCTGCGGGGCCTCGCGGCCCGCGGCGGCTACGGCACCTACGTCGCGGTGCGGGTGGGCCAGGCGGCCCTCGTCATCGCCCTGTCCTACGTGCTCGTCTTCCTCGGGCTCGCGGCGCTGCCCGGTGATCCCGTGCGCGCCCAGCTCGAGAACCCCGAGAACGGCTACACGGAGGCCGACAAGGCCGCCGTGATCGCCTACTGGGGCCTGGACCGGCCGATCCTCGAGCAGCTCATCACGTCCGTCCAGCACGCGCTCGGCGGAGACCTCGGGCTCTCGCTGAACTCCCGGGCGCCCGTGACGGACATCGTGCTCGGGGCCCTGCCCTCGACGCTCGTCCTGGCCGGGACGGCGCTCGTGATCGCCCTGCTCATCGCCCTCGTGATCGGCGTGCTGTCCCAGCGCCTGCCCGTCGGGCCGCTCCGCTCCCTCGTGCGGTCCCTGCCCACCGTGTTCCTCTCCACGCCCAACTTCGTTCTCGGCCTCGTGCTGATCCAGCTGCTCGCCGTCCAGCTCGGGGTGTTCAGCGTGATCGAGCCGGACTCCCCTCCCGCGACCCTCGTCGCGGCGCTGACCCTGGCGATCCCCGTCTCCGCGCAGATCGCCCAGGTTCTGGTGACGGCCCTGGACACCGCGCGGGCCGAGGATTTCGGGGACGTGGCCACCTCCCGGGGCGTCGGGGACACCGCGGTGATCCTGCGCCACCTGCTGCGCCCGTCCCTGCTGCCGACCGTCACCGTGTGCGGCCTGGTGCTGGGCGAGCTGCTGGGCGGCTCCCTCATCACCGAGACGATCTTCGGGCGCAGCGGCCTGGGCAGCGTCGTCTCCAAGGCCGTCTCCTCGCAGGACGTGCCCGTCCTGCAGGCCACCGTGCTCATCTCCGCCGCGGTGTTCGTGCTGGTCAACCTCGTGATCGACCTCGCGTACCCGCTGCTGGACCCCCGCCTGCGCACCCGGAAGGCAGCCCGATGACCGCCGACGTCCTCGTCACCGCCCAGGACACCGGTCCTGCCGCACCCGCCGCCTCGCGCACCCGTGCCCGCCGGATCCCCCGGGCCGGCGCCGTGTCCCTGGCCCTGGCGATCGCCGTGATCGTGCTGGTGCTCGGCTTCTCGATCACCCCGGGCCTGTTCACCAGCCACGACCCGGCCGTCGGGATCCCCCGCGACAAGTTCACGCCGCCCGGGGCCCAGTTCTGGCTGGGGACCGACCACCTGGGCCGCGATCTCCTGACGCGCATCATCCACGGCTCGGCCTCGTCGATGTCGAGCGCGGTCATCGCGGTCGCGATCGGACTGGCCGTCGGCGGCGTGCTGGGGCTGCTCTCGGGCTTCCTCGGTGGGGTCGTCGACGCCGTGGTCGGCCGGGTCGTGGACGTGCTGCTGGCGATCCCGAGCTTCCTGCTGGCCGTCGTGATCGTCACCGCCCTGGGCTTCGACACCCGCAACGCCGCGATCGCGACGGGCATCTCCGCCGTCGCGGTGTTCGCGCGGCTCATGCGCGCCGAGGTGATCCGGGTGCGCGGCAGCGTGTACGTCGAGGCCGCGTACGTCACCGGCGGCACGCGGTCCAGCGTGCTGGTCCAGCACGTCCTGCCCAATGCCGTCCGTCCCGTCCTCTCGCTCGCGGTGCTGCAGTTCGGCCTCGCGATCCTGACCATCGCCTCGCTCGCGTTCCTGGGCTACGGCGACGCACCGCCCGCCTCCGACTGGGGGCTGCTCGTGGCCACTGGGCGCGACTACCTGGTCCACGCCCCGTGGCTCGTGGTGGCCCCCGGCGTCGTCATCGCCGTCGTCGTGCTGTCGGTGGCCCGGATCTCCCGAGCGCTCAGCACCGCGGGACCGCGCTGAGCCGGCCCAGCACAGCCCAGCCCGGCCCGACACAGTCCCGCCCCCGTGGCGCACCGCACCGATCTCGCCCCGCACAGCCGTCCCGCACCACCCGCTGTCCACTCCGAGCACTGGAGCCCCTCATGACCGCGCAGACCGCCCCCGCCACCCAGGCCGCCACCGCAACACAGGCCGGGACCACGACAGCGCCGCCCGAGCCCGCCGCGCTGCTGGACGTCCGTGACCTGCACGTCGGCTACGGCACCCAGGAGGTCGTCCACGGCGTCTCCTTCGCCGTCCGCCCCGGGCGCACGGTCGCGCTGATCGGAGAATCCGGCTCCGGCAAGTCCACGATCGCCCGAGCGGTGCTGCGGCTGCTGCCCGAGCGGATCGCCGCCGTGCGCGGCGAGGTCCACCTGCGGGGACGCCGCGTCGATGACCTCTCGCGCCGGGAGTTCCACCCGCTGCGGGGCCGTGTGCTGGGCTTCGTCCCGCAGGATCCGACCAGCTCCCTGGACCCCGTCGCCACGATCGGCGCGCAGGCCCTCGAGGCGGCGTCGCTCCTGCCGGGCCTCGACCGCGCCGGACGCCGGGCCGAGGTGCTCGACGCCTTCGGCCGCGTGGGGCTGCCGGAGCCCGAGCGGGTGTTCGCGTCCTACCCGCACCAGCTCTCCGGAGGTCAGCTGCAGCGGGCCCTGATCGCCATCGCGATCCTCCCCCGCCCCGGTCTGCTCGTGGCCGACGAGCCCACCAGCGCCCTCGACGTCACCGTCCAGAAGCAGATCCTGGACCTTCTGGACACCCTGAGGCACGACCTCGACCTGGGGATCCTCCTCATCACCCACGACCTCGCCCTGGCCGCCGAGCGCTCCGACGAGCTGGTGGTGCTGCGCGACGGGATCGTCCAGGAGGCCGGCCCCACCGCGGAGGTCTTCGCCTCCCCGGACGACGAGTACACCCTGACGCTGCAGGCCGATGCCGCAGGACTGCACCCGGACCGCTTCTCCGAGCTGCGCGCCGAGCGGGACGCCCGCCACGAGGCCGACGGCGGCACGGCCCGCGTGGCCCTGCGCCATGCCGAGCGCACCTTCACCTCCGCCGCCGGGACCGTGCGGGCCCTGGCCGACGTGGGCTTCGCGGTTCCCGCCGGCCGCACGCACGCGCTGGTCGGCGAGTCCGGCTCCGGGAAGTCCACCGCCGCCCGGGCCGTGCTGGGCCTGGAGTCTCTCGACGCCGGGGAGCTGCTGCTGGACGGCACCGACATCTCCGGGCGCCGTGGCAAGGAGCTGCGCGCCCTGCGCCGCGACCTGCAGCTCGTCTACCAGAACCCCTTCACCTCCCTGGATCCGCGCTTCACCGTCGAGCGGACGGTGCGCGAGGGCCTGGACCGCTTCCGGATCGGGGACAAGGGCTCCCGGGCCGCCGCCGTCGACGAGGCCCTGGACGCCGTGCGCCTGTCCCGCACCCTGCGCGGTCGTCGCGTCACCGAGCTCTCCGGCGGCCAGCGCCAGCGCGTCGCGATCGCACGCTCCGTGGTGCTGCGCCCGCAGGTGCTCGTGCTCGACGAGCCCACGAGCGCGCTGGACGTGACGGTCCAGGCGGGGATCCTGCGGATGCTCCTGGCGCTGCAGGTGGACCTCGGGCTGTCCTACCTCTTCATCTCCCACGACCTGGCCGTGGTGCGACAGATCGCCGACACCGTGAGCGTGCTGCGCCGCGGGGTCGTCGTCGAGGAGGGGCCGGTCGAGGAGGTCTTTGCCCGCCCGCAGGACGAGTACACCAAGGCGCTGATCGCCGCGATCCCCTCCGGCCGGAGGCGCGCGCGGGCCGAAGGGACGAGCGTCGGAGCCCCGGCTGCCTCGGGAGCCTCGGCATGAGCGCAGATGCCTCCGGATCCGTGCCCGCCGTCGGCTCGCAGGGCGCGGCGACGTCCGCGACACGGGAGATCCGCTGGATCCGCACCACCTGGACCGATCCGCGCGGCGAGCTCCTGCGGGCCGCGATGGGCCAGGAGCTCGGCCCCCGCTACGCCGGGCTGCGCCGCGGCACCCCGCCCCCGCCGCCCACCAGCGAGGACGTGGTGCTGGTGCTGATCGCCGAGGTCGACGGCGTGCCCGTCGCGACCGGCTCCCTGCGCCGCCTGGGCGCGCTGTGGGAGGTCAAGCGGCTCTTCGTCGACGCGAACGCGCGACGTCTGGGGCTGGCCGCCGGGATCCTCTCCCGCCTTGAGGACGAGGTCCGTCGTCGGGGCGGCACCGAGATCCACCTGCAGACGGGGCGCCGGCAGCCCGAGGCGATCGCCCTCTACGAGCGCGAGGGCTGGCATCGCGTCCCGGTGTTCCCGCCCTACTCCCCGACCGACGGCATCAGCGTCTGCTTCGCCAAGCCGCTCGGCGCAGAGCACCCGCGCCGATGAGGTCGTCTGAGAGGCGTCGAGGTCGAGATGACGTGCTGAGCACGGCCAACGACTGTTCGCCGTGCCTGCCGGACCGTTGCCCGATATCGATCGGCGAGCGTGTCTGATCAGACAGGGCAATCGACAGTTGGTGGATGTTTGGCAGCGAGTGAGAGCAGGTCACGTCGCCGCTCCAGGTGGGGGCGTCCCGTACACGATGTGCTCGTGGCCCTTGCCGACCCGGGTCCGGGGCGCCTCACAAGGAGGACAGAACTGGCGCTCTTACCGCGATGTTGTCGTGCCTGCTGGCTCGAGGGTGATCTCCCAGCTCGGTCCGGTGCCGATCCCGAAGGCGCTCGCGTAGCTGCCCCGGTTGATGGCGATCGCCATGCGGTCCAGGGAGTCGACGTAGGCCAGCGGCTCTCCGACGGCGACCGCGGCGAAGCTCGGCACGTAGCGGACGGTCGCGGTGTGCAGCTCGCGGTCGCGGTGGCGCACGCGCACCGTGATGCGGTCGCCGTGCTGGGCACCGAGCCGGGCGAACAGCTCGCGCGGGATCGAGGTCCACAGGGATCCGTAGCGCACGTCGAGCGCGTCGATGGTGCCGGTCACGGCGCCGTCGGCGAGCACGGGCTCCTCGAGATGCAGGCGCACCAGGTCAGCGGGGTCCAGGGAAGGGCCCACGTGGTCCAGGCCGATGACCCCGGCGGCGAGCCGCGCGGCGGTGTAGGCGTACACGTCCCGGCCGTGGAAGGTGTACGAGGCCTCGGACCCGGCACGACGGTTCGCGCTCTCGTCGATCCGGTGGACGGCGTCGATGCCGTGGATCGCGTCGAGGTGGGTGAGGGTGCCGTTGTCCGCGGTGGCCACGAGGTGACCGGTGGCGGTGCGCGCCACCACCGAGAGCCGGTCCGAGCCCACACCGGGGTCCACGACCGAGACGAACACGGTGCCCGCGGGTCAGTAGGCGATGACCTGGGCCAGACGGTAGGACGCCTCCCAGATGTCGTACTGGGGGATGTTGTGGGTCAGGTCGTGGACGGTGAGGTCCGGGGCGACGCCGATCGCGACGCCGACCACCGCGCAGACGGCGCCGTCGTCGAGGCCGAAGTCGGACTGCAGGACCACGGGGTGCACGGCGCCAGCATGACGGGCATCACCCACCGACGAGGCGGATGTGACGGCGTGTGGACGTGCGTCCGCCGAGCCCGCGTGCGTCTACGATCCGACGATGCACCTGCCCACGGACACCACCTGCCCCTCCCCTGGCATCACCGACCCGGCATCGGGGAGCTGGGCACCGTCCGTGTCCTGGGGGCGCCCGTTCACCACCTCGGTCGAGCTGGGCACCGGCGAGGAGCTGTGGCGACGGACCCGCGAGGATCTGCTCGCCTGGGCCGTCAAGACCCGCAGCGGCTTCGCCGTGCGCCCCCTCGACGGCCGGGAGGCGCCCGACCCCGGGCAGACCTGGGAGGTGACGGCGCACCTGGGCCCGATCACCGTGCGCGAGCCGATCGTCGTCGTCGACGCGGTCCGCACCCCGGACCGCGTCGCGCTGTCGTACGCGACGCGTCGCGGGCACCCGGTCCGCGGGGAGGAGGCGTTCATCGCGCGGCGCACGGAGGACGGCACGGCGGTGTTCGAGCTGCGGTCGGTGACCGCTGCGGCCCCCGGTGTGCGCGGTGCGCTCCTTCCCCTGGCCCTGATGCTGCAGGGACGGTATCGAGCGCGGTACCTGCGGGCCCTTCGTCCCGGAGCGCCACGGGGCTGAGCTCCGTCGTGCAGCCGTGGGCCCGTCCTGCTCTGGTCCCGGCAGGATGTCAGGTTCTGGGCCCCGGGTCCCCCGTTCGTCGCCCCATCCCCTTAGCATGTGGTGGTCATCACAGGAAATGGGGAGCGCATGGACGACCAGCAGAGCACCGACGGATACGACGACATGCCGGACGACGCCACGAGGCAGCCCGTGCGGGCGGCCTCGGAGCATCCGGTCCGAGGATGGTCCGATGCGGTCGTGGTCCACGAGCCCGGCACGGGCACCGACGCCCGGGGAGCTCAGCATCCCGAGAGGACGAGCAGGACACCCCCGGTGATCGAGGTCGAGGGTCTCGGCCAGGTGCACCCGAGCGGCGCTGCTCCCACCGGTTCGCCGTACGGTCAACGCGCCGCACAGACGCAGCCATACGGTCACCCCACCGCACAGGCGCAGCCGTACGGCGACCCCACCGCACAGGCCCGCCACGACCCGTGGGCGCACGTGGCCCCGTTTCCGTCCGCCGCGGCGCCGAAGGCCGCTCCGATGGCACAGCCCGTCGACCCCGGACGAGCTCCGGGCCACGCACAGCCGTACGGCGCCGTCCAGCCGTACGCTCCCCCGGTGCAGGCCCCGGTGGTGGGGTATCAGCCCTACCCCGGTCCCCCGCCGATGCACACGGTCGTCGTGGTGCAGCAGCCCAAGAGCGTGGGCATCTCCCTGGTGCTCACGTTCTTCTTCGGACCGCTCGGCATGCTCTACAGCACCCTCACGGGGTTCATCGTGATGCTGCTGATCAACCTGGTGGTCCTGCCCCTGACCCTCGGTTTCGGGGCGCTGCTGACCTGGCCCGCCTGCATGATCTGGGGCGCGGTCGCGGCCTCGAACCACAACACCCGCATCGCGGCGGCCACCCAGTACGCCCCCCAGGGCGTGCCGATGCAGCAGCAGTACCCGCCGCGGTGACCGCAGCGACCACCGCGTCGTGTCAGCCGAGGGCGCCCAGATGCTGCGTGAGGAACTCCTGGACGTCGGCCAGTTCCCGCTCATCGATCCCGTGCCCCAGGCCCGTGTAGACCTTCCGTGTCAGCGTGCTGTGGGCGGGCAGCCATCGCGCGGTGTGCTCGACGAGGTGGGGAGGGATCACCGGATCCCGGTCCCCGCGTCCCCAGAACACCGGTGGTCGGAGCTCCTGGAGCGCCGCATCGCCCGGCAGCGCGTCGGCGGCGGCGTATCCGCTGAGTGCGAGCACGCAGGTGAACCGCTCCGGCTCCAGGCGCACGGACTGCAGCGCGATGGCCGCACCCTGGGAGAACCCGAGCAGCAGGACTCGCCGCGCATCGGCGCCCTCCAGCCAGCGCAGGAACGCCCGGGCGCCCTCCGTCACGGCCCGGCCGTCCCGGGCGCCGAGGCCCTCGATCGGGTACCACGCGGCCCCAGCGCTCGGCACCGGCATGGGCAGGGGCGCCCGGACGGCGGCGACCGCGAGCTCCGACGGGAGCAGGGGCGCCAGCGAGAAGAGGTCGTGCTGGTCGGCGCCGTAGCCGTGCAGGAGCACCAGCAGCGGCCTGCCCGCCCGCTCGTGCTCGGAACACGACCACAGCACGGCGTCGGGGTCGAGCGACAGCTGCAGGCCCTGCACGGGATCCTCATGGTTCATGGACCCATCCTCCCAGCAGCGTGAGCGCCCGAGGGCTCACGGGACACGACGGAGCCCCGGCCCCCACGCAGGGGACCGGGGCTCCGGTGCTGATCGACCGGATGGCCGATGCGATCACGAACGGGACAGCGCCCCGTGCGGGATCACATCATGCCGCCCATGCCTCCCATGCCGCCCATCTCGTCGCCACCGGCGGGAGCCTTCGCGGGCTCCGGCTTGTCGGCCACGACGGCCTCGGTGGTCAGGAACAGGCCGGCGATCGACGCGGCGTTCTGCAGCGCCGAGCGGGTGACCTTGACCGGGTCGATGATCCCGGCCTTGAGCAGGTCCTCGTACTCGCCGGTCGCGGCGTTCAGGCCGTGGCCCACGGGGAGCGACTTGACCTTCTCCGCGACGACGCCGCCCTCGAGACCGGCGTTGAGCGCGATCTGCTTGAGCGGGGCCGCGATGGCGACCTTGACGATGTTGGCGCCGGTCGCCTCGTCGCCCTCGAGCTCGAGGGTGCCGAAAGTGTCCTTGCCGGCCTGGAGCAGGGCCACGCCGCCACCGGCGACGATGCCCTCCTCGACGGCCGCCTTGGCGTTGCGCACGGCGTCCTCGATGCGGTGCTTGCGTTCCTTGAGCTCGACCTCCGTGGCGGCACCGGCCTTGATGACGGCCACGCCGCCGGCCAGCTTCGCGAGACGCTCCTGGAGCTTCTCGCGGTCGTAGTCGGAATCGGAGTTCTCGATCTCGGTGCGGATCTGCTTGACGCGCGCCGCGATGCGGTCGGCGTCGCCGGCGCCCTCGACGATGGTGGTCTCGTCCTTGGTCACGACGACCTTGCGCGCCGTGCCCAGCAGGTCCAGGCCCGCGGTCTCGAGCTTGAGGCCGACCTCCTCGGAGATGACCTGGCCGCCGGTCAGGACGGCCATGTCCTCGAGCATCGCCTTGCGGCGGTCGCCGAAGCCGGGGGCCTTGACGGCCACGGACTTGAAGGAGCCGCGCAGCTTGTTGACGACGAGCACCGCGAGGGCCTCGCCCTCGACGTCCTCGGCGACGATGAACAGCGGCTTGCCGGACTGGATGACCTTCTCCAGCAGCGGCAGCAGGTCCTTGACGTTGGCGAGCTTGGAGTTGATGAGCAGGATGTACGGATCATCCAGCTCCGCCTCCTGGCGCTCGGCGTCGGTGACGAAGTAGGGCGAGATGTAGCCCTTGTCGAACCGCATGCCCTCGGTCAGCTCCAGCTCGAGGCCCATGGTGTTGGAGTCCTCGACGGTGATGACGCCTTCCTTGCCGACCTTGTCGAGCGCCTCGGCGATGAGCTCGCCGATCGCCGGATCGCCCGCGGAGATGGCCGCGGTGTGCGCGATCTGGTCCTTGGTCTCGATGTCGACGGCCTGCGTGAGCAGGGTGTCGGCGACGGCCTTGACGGCCTTGTCGATCCCGCGCTTGAGCGCGATCGGGTTGGCGCCGGAGGCGACGTTGCGCAGCCCCTCCTTGACGAGGGCCTGGGCCAGGACGGTGGCGGTGGTGGTGCCGTCGCCCGCGACGTCGTCGGTCTTCTTGGCGACCTCCTTGACGAGCTCGGCACCGATGTTCTCGTAGGGATCCTCGAGCTCGATCTCCTTGGCGATGGAGACGCCGTCGTTGGTGATCGTCGGAGCGCCCCAGGACTTCTCCAGGACGACGTTGCGGCCCTTGGGGCCGAGGGTGACCTTGACGGCGTCGGCGAGCTTGTTCATCCCGCGCTCGAGGCCGCGACGTGCTTCGGCGTCGTACTCGATGAGCTTGGCCATATGGAATCTCTCCCGTGTCTGTGGTGTCCACCCGACCCAGTGCCCGCGACGGACGAGACCCGCCGAGGCGTTCAGGTCACGCCCCGACGAGCCCCTCACGGGGCCGGAATGCACGCGGACGACGACGCGGCGGTGCCGCTTCGCGTCCAGTCGATGTCCCCGGGTGCGAGCCGTGCCGCGAACGGCTGTCACTCCCACCCGGAGAGTGCCAGATCATCATAAGCACTCGACCGCGGAGAGTGCCAACGATCGGGCGTGCGAAGAACGCTCAGGGCGAACATCGCGCAGGGAGCAGGTCGGCCGCGCACCGCGCGGTGCCGGACCGGAGGGGCCGGGAGCATCCCCGGCCCGCGGGTCTCACTGCGGGGGCTGCACCGCGACGAAGGTGATCCGGGCGTCGTACTCGTCGGACTGCTGGGCCTCGCCCACGCCCGCCTCCTGGGCCAGCAGCTGGGCGCTCGCGGCGTCCTCCTCGCTGCGGTAGAACACGACGGCCTGCTCCTGGCGGCTCTGCGCGGTCTGGATGTCGACGGCGGTCCAGCCCTTGTCCGCGAGCGCGGTGCGCCACTTGCCGGCCATCCCGTTCTCGCCCCCGGCGTTGATGACGAGGACGGGGGTGGAGCGGTCCCCCTCCGGCGCCGCCGGGGCCTGCCCGCCGCCGTCGGAGGGCTGCTGCTCGGCGGGGGGCGCCTGGGTGGTGGCGGTGGTCGTGGCCGCCGTGTCCGTGCCCCCGTCGCGTCCCATGCCGCCGATCACGAACAGCAGCACGAGCAGCGTCACGATCGCCGCGGCGATGATGACGATGTAGAGCAGGTTCTGGCGCCAGAACGGCTCCTCGGCGCGGTGCGCGCCGTGGTACGACGACGTCTCCGCCTCCTGGTCGAACCGGTCCGGCGGATAGGGGTACGAGGAATCAGCCACGCGACCATTAAACCCGGAGTGCGCCGGACGTGCCCGGAGCACACGCCCGGCGGGTGAACGGGCTCAGGCCACGCGCCCCGTCGGGGCGTCCCCGGAGCGGTCCCCCGCCGACTCGTGCGAGGACACCCTGCGGGCCCGGAGCCGGTGCACGACGGCAGGGGCCTCCCGCAGCGCGGCGGGCTGGTCCAGGAGGGCGTTCAGGCGCACGAAGTACGAGGTGGGGGTCATGCCGAGCTGCTCGCGGATGTGCCGTTCCTTGGCGCCGACGTATCGGAAGGTGCGGCCCTCGAGCGCGAGGATGCGGCGATCCCGATCGGACAGCCCCTCGACCTGGGCGGAGTCGCCCCGAGGAGACTCCGGGCGGGACGCGGCGGCGGACATGACGACGACGCTACTGCGATCCGTCGGCGCTCCCGGGCAGGCGCGCCGCGCCCCGCGCGGGATGCGAGACTGCCCTCATGCCCAAGCCGCTGACCGAGCTCCTCGCGCCCGACTGGGCCCTCGCCCTGGCCGACGTGGAGCAGGACGTCCACGCGATGGGCGACTTCCTGCGTCGCGAGCACGAGAGCGGCCGCGGCTACCTCCCCGCCGGCGAGAACGTCCTGCGCGCCTTCACCCGTCCGCTCGCGGAGGTCCGGGTGCTGATCGTGGGCCAGGACCCCTACCCCACGCCGGGCCATCCCATCGGCCTGTCGTTCGCGGTCGAGGAGCACGTGCGCCCGCTCCCCCGCTCCCTCACCAACATCTACGCCGAGCTGCGGGACGATCTCGGCATCCCGCCGGCCCCGCACGGGGACCTCAGCGCCTGGCAGGACCAGGGCGTGCTGCTGCTGAACCGGGTGCTCACGGTGCGGCCGGGCGCGCCCGCCTCCCACCGCGGCAAGGGCTGGGAGACGATCACCGAGACCGCGATCCGGGCCCTCGTCGCCCGCGGCGGCCCGCTCGTCGCGATCCTGTGGGGCCGCGATGCCCAGTCCCTGAAGCCGATGCTCGGGGACGTCCCCGTGATCGCGAGCCCGCACCCCTCGCCGCTGTCGGCCTCCCGGGGGTTCTTCGGCTCCCGGCCGTTCTCCCGGGCCGACGAGCTGCTCGCCGCCCAGGGGTCGACGCCGATCGACTGGCGCATCGAGCGCTGAGGCGAAGGCTCGACGAAGGTCAGGTGAGACGCTGGTGATGCCCTGACCAGGGCGTTCCTGCGCTCAGTCGGTCCAGACCCAGGTGTCGATGACGCCCTGCACGGACGAGGTGGGAAGCGCGTCGGCGTCCTCCCTGGTCGTGGACCCGACGATCATCACCATCGTCCTGGCCTCGGTCGCGGCGCACCACACGTCCCGCACCCGCGGCCGACCCGAGTCCGAGGGCGTGCGGTTCTGGAAGTGCTTGACCAGTCGTCCGTCGATCTCGACCTCGTCCTGCTGGGTGTAGCCCTCGTCCTCCACGACGTCCCAGCAGAAGGCGATGGGCTCGCCCAGCACCTCGCTCTCGAAGACCCGCATGAGCTCGACCCCGTCGGAGCTGCGCACCTCCATGCTGTAGATCTCCCACTCCGTGGGGTCCTCCGTGGAGTCCTGGAGCTCCCACGAGGCGGGATAGCTGAACGAGTAGTCCTCGGTGCCCCCGGTGGCCAGCGTCGGCGACGGTGAGGACGCCTCGCCGGCGGCCGCCCCCTCGGCGCGGCGGTCGAAGGGATCCAGGATCCACACCGATCCGACACCGATCGCGACGCCTCCGACGAGCATGCACACGAGCAGCGCGACGACCAGGCCGATCCAGGGACCGTATCGCCTCGGCGGACCGCCACCGCCAGGCACGGGCGCGGCGGGAGCGCCCCGCGGGACCGTCCCGGCTCCCTGTGGTGGGCCGCCGGCTGTTCCCCAGGTCACGGTCGTTCCCGGTCGCGCATCAGTCCGTCCAGGTCCACGAGTCGACGATCACGTGCGGCGCGGACTGCTCCAGATCGTCCGCCCCGTGCCCGCTGGAGCGTCCGATGATCACGATCATGGTCCCGGTGACGCCCTTCGCGCACCAGGCGTCCCGCACCTGCGGATCGCCCGACGGGGTCGGGCTCCGGTTCTGGAAATGCTTGGCGGTCTGACCGTCGAGATCGATGTCGTCCTGCATCTCGTAGCCGTTCTTCTCGGCCAGGCCCCAGCAGACCTCGATCGGATCGCCCCCGAACGATTCGGTCTCCGCGACCGAGAACGACGTCCGCTCCTCGGCATCCTTCCCCTCGAGCTTGAAGACCTGCGAGTCCCCGGCGGTCTCCGTCGGCTCGATCGTCTCCCACTCCGCCGGGTAGGTGAACTGGTAGTCCGTCGTGCCCGCGGTGATCTGGGAGGGGTCCGAGGACTCCTCCGGACGCTCCTCCTGGGCGGTCGGCGAGGCCCGCCATCCGAACGGGTCCAGGAACCACACCGCGGCGCCGCCCCCGAGCACGACCGCACCGAGCAGCACCAGCGTGCCGAGCACCGCGACCGGCACGACCCACGGATTGCGCCGCTTGGGGGGCGGGCCCTGCTGCCACGGCGGGCCCTGCTGTCCCCCCGGCGCTCCGCCGTACGGTGCCTGCGTCATGATGATTCCCCCCTGCGACCCGCACCCCCGGCGGATCCCCATGTGACGCACATGATACGGGCGGGTTCGCCAGGCATCGTCGGACCGGTCCGCGGCCTCGTCGGACGCACGTCCGCCCCTCGGGAACCGCGCCGGGTCCCCGGCCTCCTGGACTAGGCTTGTCCGTGCGCCCGCACGAAGATCAAGGAGCCCTCCGTTGCCCCTGAACACCCCCCACTTCAACCCGCAGGGCCCCGGCGTCGACTACGACCCCCACTGGTACCGCAAGGCCGTCTTCTACGAGGTGGTCGTCCGTGGCTTCGCAGACGGCAACGGCGACGGATCCGGTGACTTCACCGGGCTCATCGAGCGCCTCGACTACCTCCAGTGGCTCGGGATCGACTGCCTGTGGCTGCCGCCGTTCTTCGCCTCGCCCCTGCGCGACGGCGGCTACGACATCTCCGACTACCAGGCCGTGCTGCCGGAGTTCGGGTCGATCACGGACTTCGAGCGGCTGGTCTCCGAGGCCCATCGTCGCGGGATCCGGGTGATCATCGATCTGCCCATGAACCACACCTCGGACAAGCACCCGTGGTTCCTCGAGTCCCGCTCGGACCCCGAGGGCCCGTACGGGGACTTCTACGTGTGGTCGGACACCGACGACAAGTACTCCGACGCACGCATCATCTTCGTGGACACCGAGGAGTCGAACTGGACGTTCGACCCGGTGCGCCGCCAGTTCTTCTGGCACCGGTTCTTCTCCCACCAGCCGGACCTGAACTTCGAGAACCCCAAGGTCCACGACGCGATGCTCGACGTCGTGAAGTTCTGGCTCGACAAGGGCATCGACGGGTTCCGCGCCGACGCGATCCCCTACCTCTACGAGGAGGAGGGCACCGACGGGGAGAACCTCCCCCAGACCCACGCGTTCCTGCGTGACCTGCGCACCTACGTCGACACGCACTGGCCGGGGCGGGTCATCATCGCCGAGGCCAACCAGTGGCCCCAGGACGTCGTGGAGTACTTCGGCACCGCGGAGGAGCCGGAGTGCCACATGTGCTTCCACTTCCCGGTCATGCCGCGGCTGTTCTACGCGCTGCGCGAGGGCAGCGCCAAGAAGATCATCGACATCATGGCCGACACCCCCAGGATCCCGGCCGGCTCCCAGTGGGGCACGTTCCTGCGCAACCACGACGAGCTGACGCTCGAGATGGTCTCCAATGAGGAGCGCGGCGCGATGCTGGGCTGGTACGCGCCGGATGCCCGGATGCGTGCCAACGTCGGGATCCGGCGGCGCCTGGCGCCCCTGCTGGACAACTCCCGCGGGGAGATCGAGCTGATCCACGCGATGCTCCTGTCCCTCCCGGGATCGCCGTTCCTGTACTACGGCGACGAGATCGGGATGGGCGACAACATCTGGCTCGACGACCGCGACGCCGTGCGCACGCCGATGCAGTGGACCCCGGACCGCAACGCCGGGTTCAGCGAGCTCACCGACCCCGGGAAGCTGTACCTGCCGGTGATCCAGTCGCTCGTCTACCACTACTCGACGATCAACGTCGAGGCCCAGATGGCGACGTCCTCGTCGCTGCTGAACTATGTGCGCTGGATGCTCGCGATCCGTCGTCAGCATGCGGCGTTCGGCATGGGCGAGTACGCGAGCATCCCCGCCGACACAGAACGGGTGCTCGCCTTCATCCGCGACTACGACGGCGCGGACCACGGCGCCCAGGCCACCTACGCGGCCGAGACCCTGCTGTGCGTCTTCAACCTCTCCGCGCAGCCCGTGACCGTGAGCCTGGACCTCGCCAACTTCCCCGGGCGCACGGTGCGCGACCTCTTCGGCGGCGGCGAGTTCCCGCGGATCTCCGCGGACGGCCGTCTGCGCCTGACCCTGGGCGGCCACGGCTACTACTGGCTGAAGATCCGCCCGCTGCGGGCCGACGGCGAGCCCGCGACCGTCACCACCGTGATGCCCGCGATCACTCTGGACTCCGAGAGAGCGTCGACGCAGGTATGACCAGCACCGGCGGTGCACGAGGCCTGGGCGGGGAACGACCCGCCCTGCGCCCGTACGACGACACCCTGCGCCGGGACCTGGCCCTGGCTGCGGCGCGAGCGCTGAGCGAGGGCGGCCCGGCGGGTCTGTCCATCCGTTCCCTGGCCCGTGAGGCCGGCACGTCCACCCAGGCCGTCTACTCCCTCTTCGGCGGAAAGACCGGTCTGGTCGACGCCGTCATCGCCGAGGGGTTCGCGCAGCTCGCGGCGACCCTCGGCGCGGTCGTCCCCGACGAGGACCCGGTCACCGCGATCTTCGAGCTCACCCTGGCCTACCGCGCGTGGGCCAGTCTGCACCCCGCGCTCTACACCGCGATGTTCGCCACCCGCGGCCGGGGGATCGACGTGGGCGGCCTGCGCGCCGCGCGCGACGGCTCCCGGGTGCGTCCGATGGCAGACCTCGTCCCGCAGGAGGTGTATGCCGCGATGGAGGCCACGGTCTCCCCGGTCATGGAGCAGGCGTACCGCATCCTCGCCCGTGGCGGGGAGCACCAGCGCGGCTCCGTCGCGGCGAGCGAGCGTGCCCACGACCTGTCCCGGTCGGTGTGGTGCGCGGTGCACGGGTGGGTGGATCTCGAGACGAGCGGCTTCATCACCCGCTGGCCCCCGTTCTCGCAGTACGACGGCGACGAGGCGTTCCGGCAGTATGCGCGGGCGCTCGTGGCGAGCCTGGCCGAGCAGATCTGCTGACCCGCGGGCTGGGGTGCCGTCGGCCGGAACCTCCGGTCCCGCCCCGGCTCAGCCCAGGAGGGACTGGCCGAACCGGGACTCGCCCTCCCGCACGCCGGGAAGGATCGCGTAGACGCCCGTCGCGATGTGCTGGATGTACTCGTTCATCGGGTCGGCGCGGGACATCTTGTCGAGCACCGGGTAGAAGCCCGTGCGCGGATCGCGGACGAACGCCTCGAAGAAGAGCCCGCCGTCGATCTGCCCCAGCGCATTGCTGCCCTCGGTGTAGTTGTAGCCCCGGCGGAGCATCCGGGCGCCGTCGTTGTGCTCGGGCGCCACGAGGCGGATGTGCGCGTCGGCGGGGATCGACGGCCGTCCGCCGGTCTTCGCGGCGTAGTCCGGGGCGGTGAACTCCTGGGAGCCCGCGGTGGGGTCGGACACCGACAGCGGGGCGCCGTAGCGCTTGTCGCGTCCCATGATGTCCTGCTGCTCGACGAGGCGCAGGCGGTCCCAGCTCTCCAGACGCATGCGGATCTTGCGGAACACCAGGTAGGAGCCGCCCGCGAGCCAGTCGCCGCCCTGGTCGCCGGAGCCCACCCACAGGTGCTCCCCGAGCTCCTCGGCGCCGTCCTCGGCCTTGAGGTTGAGGGTCCCGTCCTTGAAGCCGAACAGGTTGCGCGGCGTCTCCTGCTGGGTGGAGGTCGAGGAGGTGCGGCCGTGGCCCACCTGGCTCCACCGCAGCGCCGCGGTGCCCATGGCGATGCGGGTGAGGTTGCGGATCGCGTGCACCGCGACCTGGGCGTCATCAGCGCAGGCCTGGACGATGATGTCCCCGCCGGAGCGGGCGTCCTGCATCGACTCGTTGGCGAAGCGCGGGATGCCCTGGCCCAGCACCTCGGTCTCCCGGGCGGCGAGCCCGTAGCGGTCGACGCCGTCGGCGGTGCGGAACAGGGTGGGCCCCACCCCCACGGTGATCGTCAGGCTGCTGGCGGGGTAGCCCCAGGCCTCCCCCGTGTCCAGCGGCGCGGCCTGGAGGTTGGCCAGCGGCCGCTCCCCCACGAGCTCCCCGCGGGTCATCTGCTCCGCCGCGACGCTCCACTGCCCCATGAGGTCCCGCAGGTCGCCGATGTCGCTGGTGGTGAGGTCGTAGGCGGCGGCGAACAGGTAGTCCTGGGCCGGCGTCGTGATGCCCTGCTGATGCTCGCCGCGGAAGGGGTGCACCGTCTCCAGCGGGTTGGCGCTCGGGGCGGAGGCGGCGACGGCTCGACCACCCACGAAGCCGAGAGCTCCGCCGGTCAGCAGCGAGGCGCCGGCCGCACCGAGGATCCCCCGTCGGCCCACCGCGCGCGGGGCGTCGCCCTCGGCGGGAGTCCCGGGATCGTGCGCGTCGGCGGCCGTGCCGCTCGGGTCCGGTCCCGGGCCCGCAGGACCCTCCGGGGTCGTGGCCTGGGGGTCGTCGGTGCTGTGCATGCGTCCATCCTCCTCGTCGGCGCGCCCGGATCCGGCCGCGCCCTCCGTCGCCGTGCCCCCTCGGATCGGTGGGGGCACGGCGACGGCACTGCTCACACGTCGATCGCGGCCCTGCGGGCACTCGGCCCGCAGGGCGTCTCAGTGCAGGATCGTCCCGGCGACCTTGGACAGGCTCTCCGAGAGGGCGTTGACCACGGTGGAGATCTCCTTCTGCTGCGGGGTGTAGTCGTCCTCGGACGGCGCCTCCCCGGCGTCCTCCTGGACGGCGGCGATCGTCGAGTAGTCCACGAAGCGCGGCGAGCCGTCCGGCGTCATCCCGTCCTTGTACGTGTCGAGCTCGGTCTGGACGGCCGTGAACTGCTCGGTGATCTTGGCGTCGAGGTCCTTGTCCTTGGCGGCCACGAGCTTCTGGACGTTGCCGTACGCGACCTGAGCGCCCTCGAGGTTCGCCTGGAAGTCGTCGAGGTCGGTGTGGGAGAACGTGTCCTCCTCGCCGACGATCTTGCCGGTCGCGACCTCGTTCATGAGGCCGCTCGCGCCCTGGACCACGTCCTCGAGCGTCACGGAGAACGCGCCGCTGGCGCCGTCGATCTTGCCGTACACCAGGTCGTAGAGCTTCTGCGTGTTGGTGTTGAGGTCGTCGGCGGCGGCCTTGCGGGCGGCGTCGTCGGTGAAGTGGAAGGCCGTGTTGTCGCTGAACAGGTCGGCCTCGATGCGGTGCCAGCCGGTCCACGTCGCGAGCACGCTCGGATCGGTGACCTCCTTGCCGGCATCGGCCGCGAGGTCCTGGATGCGCAGGTCCAGCGCCACGTCGAGGTCGCCGGCCTCCTTGAGGCCGAAGGCCTCCGCGGTGGGCTCGATGCGCTCGTAGTACTTCCGGCCCTGGGGGAACAGCGCCTTGGCCTGGTCGGCGTTCCCTGCGAGGTAGGCGTCGGTGAACTCCTTGGTCGCGGTGACCTGAGAGCCGACCTGGTCCTTGATGTAGGCCGTGTAGTTCGTGACGGCCTCGTCCTCGAGCTTCTGGGTGTCGGCGTCCACGGCCACGGACTCGCCCTTGGTCACGGTGAGCTTCGCGACGCCGACCAGGTCGCCGACCATGTTGGGCTTGGAGGCCGTGTAGTACTCGCCCTCGTCGAGGGCGGTGGTGACCTCGACGCTGGTGCCCGGCCCGATGTTCTCCTTCTCCGTCATGATGCGGAGCTTGTCGGAGGCCAGGATCTCGAACTCGTTGGGGACGGTCCCGGAGTTGGTGATCTTGAAGGTGACCTGGCCCGAGGGGATCGAGGTGGTCGACAGGGTGCACTCGGTGTCGGTGATGGTCACGGTGACGGGGCCGCCCGCAGCCTGGTTGCCGCCCCCCGAGGAGCTCGAGGGATTGTCGGTGCAGCCTGCGAGGCCGACGGCCGCGAGGACCGCGGCGGAGATCGCGGCGTGGTGCAGGACGGTGCGGCGTGCAGGGTGGTTCATCGGTGCTCCCAGGGTGTGAGGGTGGGGATGGGTCGGGGCGACGGGTGGGCAGGCTGCGTCGAGGGCGACGACGCTCGGGGGTCAGGCGCCGGGAGCGACCTCGTCGCCCGCTGGGCGGGCCACGCCGGCCCGGCGCGGGGCGCGGGTGCGGAGCACGAAGAGGGTGGCGACGGGCACGAAGTAGACGAGCCAGGCGATGACCTGCCCGACGGTGGGCTGGGCGTTGACCTGGAACATCGCGTTGGCGACGGTGTAGATCCAGTAGACGGGCGAGGCGGCGGAGCCCACGAGCGGGGAGTAGTCCCAGGCGAAGTGGCCCCAGCCGGGGATCACGGACGCCTCCTGGAGATCGCCGATCCCGTAGGCCGTGATCCCGGCGGCCACGAAGATGAGGAACGCCCCGGTCCAGGTGAAGAACACGCCGAGGTTCAGGCGGATCGCGCCGCGGTAGATGAGCAGCCCCAGGACGATCGCCACGAGGAAGCCCACGACGATCCCGGCAGTCGTGGCGTACACGTTGTTCTCGATCGAGGACTTCACGGTGGCCCAGATGATGAGGGCCGTCTCGATGCCCTCGCGCCCCACGGCGAGCACCGCGATCGCGACGACGCCCCAGCCGTTGCCGCGCCCGAGGGCCTTGTCCATCTCGTTCTCGAGCTGGCCCTTCATCGAGCGCGCGTTCTTGGACATCCAGAAGATCATCGTGGTGGTCAGGGCCACCGCGACGAGGGACAGGGAGCCGCCCAGGATCTCCTGCGCCTGGAAGGTGAGGGTCTTGGGCCCCCACGTCAGCACGGCGCCGATCGCCAGCGGGATCATCGCGGCGACGCCGACGCCGATCCACAGCTTGGGCAGCACGTCGCGACGCCCGGACTTGACCAGGTAGGCGACGAGGATGCCCACCACCAGCGAGGCCTCGAGGCCCTCGCGCAGGGAGATGAGCAGGTTGGGCAGGAACATCGTGCCTCCGGTGCAGGACGGAAGGTCGTCCACACGCGGCACGGCCGCTCATACGGTAAGGCTCACCTGAGCGGAATGTCCATGGAGGCCCATGCGATGTGGAGCACGTCGCCCTCGCGCCTCTCCACCCGGATCTCCACCCCCGGGCGGTGGGATCGGGACCCTCGCGGCCGGACCCTGGAGGCATCGCGCAGGGCCCCGGCATCGGGCCGGGACCCGCCGTCCCGAAGGAGCCCACCATGCACACCGCGTTCGACGCCCAGAGCCTGAGCCCGGCGATCACGGTCGTCGTCGTCCTGCTGGTCCTGTACCGCATCCTCTCCCAGCAGCTCACGTGGCGCCCGCTGGCCCGCCTGCTGCGCCTCGGGGCGATCCTGGCCGTCCTCGGGGTCGTCTCGATCGGCACGACCGTCGGGACCGGGCACCTGTCCGTCCCGCACTCCACCACCGTGCTGCTCGTCGCCCTCATGCTCGTGACGTCCGCGATCGGCGGTCTGGCCCTCGGGTTCGTGTCCCGCGCCCGCACCGCCGCCGACGGGACCGTCACGATCCGGGGCGGGGGCCTGGGGATCGCGGTGTGGGTGGTCGTGATCGCCCTGCGGATCGGCGAGTCCGTGCTCGTGAGCGTGTTCGCCCCCGAGCTGGCCGCGCTCAGCGGAGGGCTGCTGCTGCTGTCGATCGGCCTGCTGCGCCTGCTGAGCGCCGGTGTGGCCGGGCTGCGAGCACGCCGCGCCGCGGCCGGCGACCACGGTCTGCACGCCACCGCCGTCGCACCTCGGCCCACCTGGTGAGCGGGCCGACGAACCCCCGGTGCGCCCGGGAGGAGCGGCCTACGATCTCCCCGTGCACCCCGTCCCGCCCGTGACCCCGGAATCGGCCCGCGCCGGCATCCGGGATACAGGGCGTGGGGCCCCGGACCTGCCAGGCGCCGCGCGCGGAGCGCTCCGGGCCGAGCAGATCTCGGGAATCCTCCTCACGCTCCTCGTGATCGCCTCCCAGCTCGTCGCGGTGATCACCGGCGATCACCGCGTCGCCGCCGGGATCGGGGCCGTGTGCGCGGTGGTCTGTGCGGTGAGCCTGTGGACCGCGGCGGGCACCCCGCGGGCACGGGCCTCCTCGCGTGCCGGGGCGGTGCTCGAGGCGGGGGTCGCCGTGACCCTGCTCGCCTCGGCCGCCGTGGCATTCCCCGCACAGCTCGTGACGCTGCCCGCGATGGTCCTCGGCGTGGTCCGGGTGGTCCGCATGGCCCGGCCGCGGGTGGCTGTGATGGTGCTGCTCGCGGTCGCGGTCGTCCTCGTGGTGACCGGGTGGTCGTCCCCGGTGTCCACCGGCGACGCGATCACGTGCGTGCTCTCCCTCGGCGGCAGCGCCCTGTTCGCCGCGCTCGGGTGGCAGGTCCGCGCGACCCGGGAGCGGGACCGCGAGGTGCTGGCCCAGCAGGTGCAGATCCAGAGCGAGCGGGCGGAGAACGCCGCCCTGCTCGAACGCGCCCGGATCGCCCGCGATCTGCACGACGTCCTGGCCCACTCCCTCGGCGCGCTCGGCCTGCAGCTCGAGGCCGCCCAGATGCTGTCGGAGGCCGGACGCCACGACGAGGCGCGTGCGCGGGTGGCCCGGGCGCGCGATCTGGCGGCCGACGGGCTGCGGGAGTCCCGTGACGTGGTCGCCGCCCTGCGCGCCACGACGACCGAGGAGCCGGAAGCGGCGGTCGACCGACTCGTCGAGGCGCACCGCGAGGCCGGTGGAGTGGTCACCCTGCCACGGGCCGACCCCTCGGCGGATCCCGTGGCGGGCCCCGCGACAGATGTCGAGCCGGGCTGGTCGGTCGGGCTCTTCCCGTCCGCCGCCGAGACGTGCGTCCCGGCGGTCCAGGAGCTGCTGACCAACGCCCGCCGCCACGCGCCCGGCGCATCGGTCGACCTCGATCTCCACCGGAGGGACGACGAGGTGACGATCACCTGCACCGACACAGCGCCCGGCTCGGTCACCAACGCCGAGGGCGGTGGTGCGGGGCTGCGCGGGATGCGTGAACGCTGCGTGGCACTGGGCGGCTGGATGCGGATCTCCCCGACCGACGACGGCCGCTTCCGGGTCGTCGTCCACGTGCCCGTCGGCGGTCAGGAGCCCCCGGACGGGGACCGTCCGGCCAGGACGACCCCGGACGGCGCCCGACCGGGCAGGATGGCCCCGTGAGCATCCGCGTCCTCGTGGCCGACGACCAGGCCCTCGTGCGCGACGGGATCGTGACGGTCCTGTCCCTCACCGAGGGCATCGACGTCGTGGGCGAGGCCGCGACAGGCGAGGAGGCGGTCGAGATCGCGTTGCGCGAGAGGCCCGCGGTCGTGCTGATGGACCTGCGGATGCCCGACCTCGACGGCGCCGAGGCGACGAGACGGCTCACCGGGTCCGCCCCGGAGATCGCCGTGGTCGTGCTCACCACCTTCGCCGACGACGCGAGCATCGGCCGCGCGCTGCGGGCGGGCGCCTCGGGCTACCTCACCAAGGACGCCGGACGCGCCGAGATCGTGGCGGCGCTGCGGGCCGCCGCCGATGGCGGGACCCCTCTGGACACCCGGATCGCCGGTCGCGTCGTGGCGGGCCTGCCGCACGAGCACCCCGGGACGCTGCACGAGAGGTTCCCGCAGCTCACGGCCCGGGAGGCGGAGGTGCTGGGTCTCGTCGTCGCTGGCCGCACCAATCCGGAGATCGCCCGCGAGCTGTTCCTCGGCGTCTCCACGGTCAAGTCGCACGTCAACGCCGTGTTCGCGAAGCTCGGTGTGACCGACCGGCGCGCCGCGATCGCGGCCGCCGGCGAGGACCGGGACGGCTGAGGGGTTCGAGTCGATCGCGACGCCCGGGCCATCCCGTGTGGAGCCCGGCTCCGCGTCAGCGAAGACCGACGGCGGGTCCCGCGGAAGCGCCGTCACGCGCTCCCCCGCAGAGCGCAGAGGACAGCACGTCCATCTCGCCGAGGAACGGTTCCGGCAACGCGATCATGATCAGCGCGACGATCCCGAGCGCCACGAGCAGCACGAGGCCGACCCACGCACCCAGGTGCGCGAGGTCCCACACCCACCGTGGTGCCCGCTCCTGCGGGGGACGATCCATGCGATGACCTTACCCGGGGGGTCAGAACCACTGGTCCCGGCCCCGTCCGCCGGCCGGATCGGGGTGGTGCCCGCCCGGTCCGGCGCACCGTTGCGCGAGGGAACTCCGAGGGAGCTGGAGACGGGAATCGAACCCGCAACCACCTGTTTACAAGACAGGTGCGCTACCGTTGCGCCACTCCAGCAGGGACGACGCCCGTCGCACCGAGGCGTACCGCGTTCGTCCTGGCCCGTACCCGTCGGCCGTGCACCCGGTGCTCCGGTGCCGTGGATCGGACCGCGTCGAGCCTACCGTGCGGTGAGGCCCCGTCCGTGCGGACGGGGCCTCACCGATCACCGGTTCGACGAGCGGGGATCAGCCCGCCGCGCCGCCGTCCGAGGCCCCGCCGGCATCGGAGGCCGCGCCGCCGGAGGTTCCGCCGCCCGCGGCGCGGACCGCCTGGGCGAAGGCGCCCGGCTGGTTCCAGGCCTCGAAGGCGGTCCCGTTGATGAACACGGCGGGAGTGCCGTCCGTCTTCTGTGCCGCTTCCTTCTCCACGACCTCGTTGAGCCACCGGTCGTACTTCTTCGATGAGATGCACGAGCTGACATCGTCGGAGGCGCCGGCCTGCTTCGCGAGCTCCGTGAGCTTCGCGTTCGTCAGCCCTGCCGTGCCCTCACCGGGCTGGTTCTCGAACAGGAGGTCGTTCAGGGGCAGGATCAGCGCGGGGTCCTCGTCGGCCACACAGGCGATGGCGTTGGCCGCACGCGTGGAGTAGTCGCCGGTGGAGGACCTGCTGTCCAGGAAGGTGCGCGTGTGCAGCTGGAGGGTGACCTCCTTCTTCTCGACCATGGAGTCGAGATCGCTGCCGTTGATCTGGTGGAAGTTGCCGCAGACGGGGCACATGAAGTCGACGTACAGATCGACGACCGGCGCACCGGAGTCCGCGGGGGCGCCCAGCGTGTAGTAGGGGACGTCCGTGGCGATGCCTGCCGGCGCCACGAGCGCGCCCTTGGCCTCGTCGTCGCGGCGGGAGAGGGTCACCGCGAGGATGATCCCGCCGATGATCGCGAGGACCACGACGATCGCGCCGATGATGATGCCGTTGCGCACCAGGCGCTGGCGCTTGAGCTCCGCCTGGCGCTGCTTGCGCAACTGCTCACGGTGGGCCTCACGGCGCGATGCCGATCCTTCGCTCTGCTGGCCGGAGGCCTTGTTCCCGCCCGTGGACGGTGAGGACTTCGACGAACCGGACGACGCCATGAACACTCCTGGATGCTCTCGGATGCGGGATTGCGCGCGCTGGACGGACCGGACGCCGCGCACGGCGCGGGTCGGTCCCAGGGCATCGTACGGGCGGAGCCTGCGAACGCTATGGACCCGCCCGTCAGCGCCAGGGCAGCAGGTGCTCGGGCAGGGTGAGGGAGACGAAGGGGAACGGGTCCACCGCTCCGCCGCGGGAGGCGATCACGGCGCCGACGGCGACGAGCAGCAGCACCAGCAGCACGCCGACGACGAGACCCCACACCCGATCGGGCGCCGCGGCGTCCAGGAGCCTGTGGGCGCCGTTGCGGGTGGTCTCCCCGCCGAAGCCGACCCAGGTCACGATCAGCATGATGGCCATCGCCCCGCCGTACAGCACGGCCGAGGGCAACGGCGAGTGCGTGGTCACGGAGACGACCGCATCGGCCGCGACGACGACCAGCACTCCCAGGACGGCGGGCAGCAGCGCCATGAGCGCGGTCTCGAGCAGTCCCAGCAGGAAGCGGAAAGGCCCGGCGATGCCGACGGCCCAGCTCGCCCCGGCGCTCTTGCCGCGGGCCCGCGCGCCCTCGATCGCCTTGTGCGAGCGCTCCCAGGTGCGGGCGAGCGCCCCCAGGAGCAGGAACAGGATCACGGCGACGAAGGGCGCGACGGCCGCGAGCGCCACGAGCAGGAGGTGGCCGGTCCACACGAGCAGTCGTCGCCGCGGCGGGGCGACCGGCGCCTGGATGGGTGGCAGGCCCATGGGCGGATACCCCTGGAGGCCGTATCCCATCGGCGCCTGCCCCAGAGGTGGCTGGCCCGGGGGGACGCCATAGCCCTGAGGCGCCTGGCCCGGCGGGGTGCCGTAGCCCGGGGCGGGCCGGCCGGGCGGGACACCGTGGCCCTGGGGCGCACGGGTCTGCGGCGGCCTAACCTGCGGGAACTGCTGAGGCTGCCCGTATGCACCCGGCGCGGATCCCTGCGTGGGCGCCTGCTGGCGCGCGGGATGGGGCGTCCCCTCGGGAGCGACGTACGGGCCTGTCGGCGAGGTGGGGGCCTGGGATGGGGTCGCCGACGGGTGGGTGCCCACGAAGGGGCTCTCGAGCGATCCCGGGTCCTCGGGCCCGCGGACCACGGGCATCACCGCGGTCTCGATGCGATAGGCGCGCAGCACCTCCGTGGGCGGCTCCGCGGGGACGACGTCATCGCGATCGGGGACTGCGGTCAGGACCTGGGTGCGATCGGCTCCGGAGTCCCCGAAGCGGTCGCTCCCACCGCCCTGTGCGGCACCGTCTCCGGCCGCGGAGCCCGACGAGGGTCTCTCGCCGTGCGTCCCGAAGGCCTCTGTGCGGCCGTCCTGAGCCGCGTCGTAGGCGGGGAGGACCTGGGTCGCATGGGGGGCGCCGTCGCCCTCGTCCCGACGGTCACGGGCGCCCAGCACCTCGGTGGCGGGATCCCCCGAGGGGGCGCCCGGGATCCGACCATCAACCGGGTTCCCGAGCACCTCGGTGGGGGGCGAGGCCGCACCGGGGATGGGCGTCGTGGCCCCTGCGGGGGACGTCCCGGTGGTGGCCGCCCCGCCTGCTACGGCGATGGCCGCGGGGGCCGCGGGGGTACCCGCTCCGACTGACGCGGCACCGGTCCGATGTGCCGAGCTCTCGTCCTCACCGTCGGGCAGCGGGCCGTATGCGTCGAGATCCAGGCCGTCCAGGCGTTCGCGGAGCTCGTCGGGATCCAGGCGATCGGCCGGTCGAGGCCGCAGGGCGTCGCGCAGCCAGACCGCGAGCTGGGTCGGGAGCCCCTCGACGTCGAGCTCCCCCCGCTCGGCCCGGAGGAACACGAGATCGGCGCGGCCCGAGCCGAAGGGCTCCCGTCCGGTGGCGGCGAACACCAGCAGCGCCGCCCACGACCACCAGTCCGACGCCGAGCTCGTCACGTTGGTGCTCACGACCTCCGGGTCGAGGTAGGCGGCCGTCCCCATCACGAGGCCCGTCGAGGTCAAGCGGGATTCCTCGGCGGCCTGGGCGATCCCGAAGTCGATGATCACGGGATCCAGCCGGGCGCCGTCGGGGTCGAAGCCCGTGAGGTCAGCGTCGGTCGCCCCCCGCAGCAGGATGTTCGAGGGCTTGAGGTCGCGGTGCACGACTCCGGCCGCGTGGATCTCGGCGAGCGCGTCGCCGAGGACGAGGCCCAGCTCGCGGACGGACTCCGGGTGCAGCGGGCCGTGGGTCCGGATCGCCTCCTCGAGGGTCGGGCCGGGCACGAACTCGGTGACGACGAAGGCCTCGGACGAGTCGAGCTCCGCGTCGAGGATCCGGGCGATGTTGTCGTTGCGGACCCGCTGCTGGGCGGCGACCTCGCGGGCCAGGCGCTCACGGGAGCGCGGGTCGTCGGCGATCTCGGGGCGCAGCAGCTTGATCGCGACGTCGCGCCCGTCGGAGTCCAGTGCCCGGTAGACGATCCCCATCCCTCCGGCGCCGATCCGGGAAGCGATCTCGTAGCCGGAGTCCTCGGTCAGGGCGCGCAGGCGCGGATCACGCCAGACGGGGCTCGACGGCGGGTGCGGCGCAGACATGGTGGTCATGCTAGACGGAGGACCCTGGCCGAGGCCTCCCCCGGCAGGACGAGGCGTGCCCGGGGAGGTGTCCGGCAGATCCGGGGGATGCCGTGAGGGGGCGGCGGCCGTTCGTCGCCGGCGTCTTCGGTCGGATGGTGGTGTTCATCGGTCGAGCGCCGTACGTCGTGCGTCGTGCGTCGTGCGTCGTGCGTCGTGCGTCGTGCCACGATCGGAGCCACCCTCTTGCCATTCATACCCCCCAGGGGTATAGCTTGGTGTCGTGGGTCGATCACGACCCTCCCGACCGTCCACTCCAGGAGGACCCGCCATGAGCACCGTCGACTACGCCATCACCGGACTGACCTGCGGACACTGCGTCAACGCCGTCTCCGAGGAGGTCTCCGCGCTGCCCGGCGTGACCGGCACCGAGGTCGCCCTGGACGCCGGCGGCACCAGCACCCTCACCGTAACCTCCGAGGCGCCTGTGGCCCGCGAGGACCTCGTGGCCGCCCTCGCCGAGGCCGGCGACGCGTACGTGCTCGCCGATGACTGAGACCCTCGAGCACGGAGGAGCGGCACCCCAGGCGCCCGAGCGCCGCGTCGATCTCGACGTCACCGGCATGACCTGCGCGAGCTGTGTGGCCCGGGTCGAGAAGAAACTCCTGCGCGCCGGGGCCACCGGCGCCGCCGTGAACCTCGCCCTCGAACGCGCCGCCGTGACGGTGCCGGCCGGCGGCCCCAGCGACGGCGAGCTCGTCGCCGCGGTCGAGAAGGGCGGATACGGCGCGCACGTGCGGGACATCGCCGCCGCCGACAAGGACGGCGAGCGCACCCACGAGCGCGAGGACCACGAGCAGGGGGACATCCTGCGTCGGACCGTGATCGCCGCCGCGCTGTCGGTCCCCATCGTGCTGCTGTCGATGGTCCCGCCGCTGCAGTTCCCCGGCTGGCAGTGGGTGGCCTTCGCCCTCGCGACCCCCGTCGTCACCTGGTGCGCGTGGCCCTTCCATCGTGCCGCCGCGATCAACGCGCGCCACGGCAGCGCGACCATGGACACCCTCGTGTCGATCGGTGTGAGCGCCGCCTACCTGTGGTCCGCATGGGCCCTCGTGTTCGGCGGTGCCGGGATGATCGGCATGACGATGGACTTCTCGATCGCCCCCGCGATGTCGGGCGGACACCACGAGATCTACGTCGAGTCCGCGGCCGTCGTGACCACCTTGATCCTGCTGGGCCGCTGGCTCCAGGCGCGCGCCGTCCAGCGCAGCGCCGGCGCCCTGCGCGCGCTGCTCGACCTCGGCGCCAAGGACGCGACCCTGCTGGACCTGTCCCCCGACGGCCGCACTGCCGAGCGCACCGTGCCGATCGGCCAGGTGCGCGTGGGCGACGTGTTCGTCGTGCGACCGGGCGAGAAGATCGCGACCGACGGCGAGGTGCTCAGCGGCACGAGCGCCGTCGACCGCTCCATGCTCACCGGCGAGAGCCTCCCCGAGGACGTCACCCCCGGGGACGCCGTCGCCGGATCGACCGTCAACACGACGGGCCGCCTCGAGGTGCGCGCGACCCACGTCGGCGCCGACACCCAGCTGGCCCACATCGCCCGCCTCGTCGAGGAGGCGCAGACCTCCAAGGCGCCCGTCCAGCGCCTCGTGGACCGCATCTCCTCCGTGTTCGTGCCGATCGTGATCGTGCTGGCGCTGGCCACGCTCGCGGGATGGCTGCTCACCGGCCACGGCGCCGAGCAGGCCTTCACGGCCGCCGTCGCCGTGCTGATCATCGCGTGCCCCTGCGCCCTGGGACTCGCGACGCCCACCGCGATCATGGTGGGCACCGGCCGCGGCGCCGAGCTGGGCGTCCTCATCCGCTCCGCGGCATCCCTCGAGGCCACACGCGGGATCCGGAGCATCGTGCTGGACAAGACCGGCACGCTCACGACGGGGACGATGTCGGTCACGGCGGTCGAGGCCGTCGGAGTTGCAGCGGATCCACGCGATGGCGCGTCGTCGCGCGTGCTCGGATCGGCCGCGTCGTACGGCTCCCCCGACGTCGCCGCCGATCTCGGCGCGGCGTCCCGTGGCGGCGCGTCCGCCCTGCCGACGCCGTTCGGTGCTCCGGATCGGGCTCTCGTGCTGGCGCTCGCCGCCGCGGTCGAGCAAGGCAGCGACCACCCCATCGCCCGCGCCGTCGTCACGGCCGCCGAGGACGATCCGGAGTCCGCCGCCGTCCTCGGTGACCTCACGAGCACCGAGGCGCGGGCGCTGCCCGGGCTCGGGGTGAGCGCGCGGATGCGCGGCGCCGCGACAGGCTCCGTGGGCGCGCTGGTCGAGGTGCGCCGGATCGAGGATGCGGCCGCTCTGCCCGGGGCGCTCCCCGAGGCCGTCGCCGCGGCCGAGCGCGACGGCGCCACCGTGTCCGTCGTCGAGGTGGACGGGAGGGTCCTGGGCACGATCGCCCTCGCGGACACCCTGCGCCCCGAGGCGGCCCAGGCGATCGGTGACCTCCGCGAGTTCGGCATCACCCCCGTCCTGGCCACCGGCGACGGCCCGGCGGCGGCGCGTCATGTCGCCGAGCAGCTGGGGATCGTCGAGGTCCACGCCCGGATGACCCCGGACGACAAGCTGCGTCTGGTCGAGCGGCTCCAGGAGGCCCAGCCCGGTCGGGTCGCGATGGCCGGCGACGGCATCAACGACACCGCCGCCCTGACCCGTGCCGACCTCGGCATCGCGATGGGCTCGGGCACCGACGCGGCGATCGAGAGCGGCGACATCATCGCCGCCGACGGCTCGATCGCCACGGTGCCGGTCGCGATCCGCCTGGCGCGCCGCACCCTCGGCACGATCCGGTGGAACCTGTTCTGGGCGTTCCTCTACAACGTCATCGCGATCCCGCTCGCGATGCTCGGATTCCTGGGGCCCCTCATCGCCGGGGCGGCCATGGCCCTGTCCAGCGTGTTCGTCGTGACCAACTCCCTGCGGCTGCGCCGGTTCCGCTGAGCGGCGGGGTGGGGCGGGGTACGACGGGCGCTGTCGGGAGGTTGCGTCGCGGTGTGGGCCGCGGGCTCCGGGGCTCCGAGGTTCCGCAGAGGGACTACCCGTCGCGGGTCCTGGGGTCGACTGCTGGCGGTTGAGGCCGGGGGCCCGTGTCGCGGTGGCCTCGGGGCCTGCTTCAGGAGATGGAATCGGGCACCGATCTGTGGCACCGGGTTCAAGTCGCGGGCCTGGGGGCCGTCGTCGGGATCGGCGTCAGGGCAGGTCCCGGGGTGAGTGTCACGGCACGTCTCAGGGGTCGGCCGGGGGCAGTGTCAGGGGTCGGTGCCGGGGGTCGGAGGTCGTGTGTGCACTCACCGGCGTCAGGTGCCACTACCCCTGCACCGGTGCGGGGGTGATGGCACCTGACGCCGGTCCGTGTACGGCCCCCACCGAGAACACCCTGCTCCACCCCGAATCCGGAGCGACCTGACCCACGCGGGAGGCCACGGGACCCACCCGAGATGCCACGGGACCAACGTGCGATGTCTAAGGACGGTCGGCGCCGCTCCAGAACCCACGTGTCGACAGACGCAGCTCCAGAACCCACGTGTCGACATCGGCCCGGCCCGCTTCCGCACAGACGGAGACGCCACCGCACACCTCCCCTCCCCACAACACATCCGTCCACCGCCGGGGCCAGGCGATCGTGCACTCGGGCTCTCCGCGCGCGACGCTGACCGCATGACGCCGCCGCCACCCCGCCTTCCTGTCTGGACCCGAGCAGAGCTGCGCGATCGCGGCCTCAGCCGGCGCGCCGTGGACCGTCTCATCGCCGAGGGCAGGCTGCACCCCGCCGGCAGGCGGTGGCTGCTCGAACGGACCTGCCCCGAGGACGTCGCCGCGGCGCTCCGCACCGGGCACTGCCTCACCTGTGCCTCCGCCCTGCGGCACCACGGCGCATGGACCCCGATCATCGACCGCCGGCACGAGACGGCGCCGCGCTGCACCTGCACGCCGTCCAAGGACGCCATACCCCACCGGTACCTGCACACGTGGCCGGACGACCACCCGATCACCACCATCCCCCTCGCACTGCGCCATGCGGGCCTCTGCCTCCCCGCCGATTCCGCCGCGGTGCTGTTCGAGTCGGTCCTCTCCCGGCACCTGCTGCATCCCGACGACGTCGACGGTGTCCTCGCCGCGCTTCCCGATCGCTTCCGCGGCCCGATCGGGAGGCTCGACCCCCTCGCCGAGTCGGGGACGGAGACGCTCGTGCGCCGGATCTTCACGAGGCGGCACGTCGCGGTCCGCTCCCAGGTCTGGATCCCGGGCGTCGGCCGCGTGGACCTCCTGGTGGGCGACCTCCTGGTCATCGAGTGCGACAGCCGCCAGTTCCACACCTCGCGCGAGCAGTACGCCGACGACCGGCGGCGCGACCTCGAGCTGCACCGCCGCGGCTATGTCGTGGTGCGTCTGACCTGGGAGATGGTGATGCTGGCTTCGGAAGCCACGCAGGCGCGCCTGGACGAGCTGTCGGCCGCGCGTCGCCACGTGCACCGACGCCGCCGCATCCTCCAGGCGGGTTGAGCCGATGAGCCCGCCGCGTGTCGGAGCACGTCCGGGAGGCCCCGGCCGGCGCGATGTCCCGAGGGACGACCAGCTGTGCCCCGGGCACCCCCATGAGAAGATGTGCCCGCCGTAACAGCCGTTCATGAGAACGCGACACACGACGACACGGGGGGACCCATGCGCAGCAACCTGTTCGACGCCGGAAACCAGGAGAAGCAGACCAACGAGCGATGGGCGCTGCAGTCCAGCAAGATGCTGCGCTGCTCCCTGAACCCGCAGTCGCCCGAGATCATCTCCGCGGCCGGCGCGATGGTGGCCTACCAGGGCCAGATGGACTTCTCCTACCAGGGCTCCGGCGGCGGGATGAAGCTGCTGAAGAAGATGGCCACCGGCGAGGGCGGCAACATGATGCGCACCCGCGGAGCGGGAGAAATCTTCTACGCCCGTCAGGCCCAGGAGGTCTTCCTCATCCAGCTCGAGGGCGACGCCCTCACCCTGAACACCTCGAACATGCTGGCCTTCGACTCCTCCATCCAGTGGGACATCAAGTCCCTCGGCGGAGCGGGCTTCATGGCCGGCGGCCTGTTCAACCTCTTCCTGCAGGGCCAGGGCATGGTGGCCGTGACCTCGGACGGCCCGCCCATGCTGCTCGACTGCTCCCAGCAGCCCACCTACGTAGACCCCCAGGCGGCGGTATGCTGGTCGGCCAACCTGCAGCCCCAGATCAAGAACGACTTCAAGTTCGGATCGCTCATCGGCCGCGGCTCGGGCGAGTCGTTCCAGCTCGGCTTCCATGGCCCGGGCTTCGTGATCGTGCAGCCCTCCGAGGGCGTGCCGGTCGTCGCCGGGAGCTGACCCCGATTAGCGACATCGACGGGCGGTGGGAGCCGAGCGCTCCCTCCGCCCGTCCGTGCGTCCGCGCCCACGCGGTCGGCCGGACAGGCGCTCCGCCGGTCCGCCGGACAACCGGTCGGCCGGACAGGGGCTCCACCGGACAGGCGGTCCGCCGGGGACAGCCGATCAGCCGATGTTCGTCGATCGTGGATCCCACGAGACGTCCCGCTGTCCGCCCGTCACCACGGATGGACCTGTCGCCGACGACGCGGGGACGCTGCAGGTGGTGCCGTCCGGACGGAGCGGACGCGCGGGCTGCATGAGCCGCTGCGACGGGGGCTGTGCGGGTGGCTTCGACCACCAGGACGGGATCTGCAGGGGCCATCGGTCGTCCAGGCGGCGACAGGGGTGTGGTCGGAACGATCAGCGTGCACGAACCGGGGCCATGTGACGTCACCTCTGCACCGGTGCACTCCCGATGGCACAGGGCTCCGGTCTGTGCACACCCAACGGCTGGTGTGCGTGCCGGAGCTCCGAGGGGACGGCTCGCGGGAGGTCACATGGCGTGGCTCGGCAGACTCAGCTCGAACGAGCGAGCCCGCGACAGGCCGAAGAGTTCAGGACGCCCGATCCGCCATCGTGTCCCTCCCGCCCCGTGCTCGCCCCTCGACAC
>NZ_JBQSXW010000010.1:0-131055 GCF_052378625.1 Brachybacterium sp. AOP25-B2-12
CGGGGGGGCGGGGCCCCCCCGCGTCTCGGTCCCGGTCGCCCGGTTCAGACGGTCGTGCTGGGCGTCACCGGGACGTCGTCGGGAAGGACCGCCGCGTACTCCTCGAGGATCTTGTCGCCGCCCTTGTCGGCCCAGGTCTTCAGGGCGGCACGGAAGTCGTCGATGGTCTTGCGTCCCTGGATCACGTCGTCGCGCACGTCGTTGAGGCGTTCGGACAGCTCCGCCCCCTTGTCGGACTGCGTGTCGGAGTACAGGCCCTTGGTGGGCCGCTCCATCGAGATCTCGAGCAGCTTCTTCTCCTGCTCATAGACGTACTTCGAGTCGTCGGGCACCGATCCGTACAGCACGCTCTCGCCAGAGGCCATGATGTTCAGGGCGCTGAGCAGACCCGGGACGTTCTGCTGTCCCGACTCGGTGAGCACGTAGTTGCCGTCGGTGATGGTGTAGTCCTCGCCCTGCTGGCCCCAGGACCGCTGCACGTACTCGGTGGTCCCGAAGGGCGCGGAGAGCCAGTTGATGAGATCCAGCAGCTCGCGGATCTTCCCCTCGTCATCCGTCTTCTTCAGCGGCGTGAATCCGACGGTCCCGTAGCCCATGTTGTAGACGGGACGCCGACCGGGCACCGCCGCGAAGGGCACCAGGATCTGGGCGAGCAGATCAGGGTTCTGGGCGCGATAGGTGGAGGCGCTGGCGGGGCCCACCTGGACCAGTGCCGCGAGCGTGCCGTTGGCGAACAGCTGCTGGCTCTCGGTGAGGTTCAGGTCCGGGTAGAACGCACCGGCCTTGAAGACCTTCTGGGCGTATTCGAGCGCCTCGAGGTACTCGTCGGTCTGGAACGATGCCGTCAGGGTCCGATCGGCGTTGACGCGGTACTGGTTGGGCGCGCCGAACCACTGGCTGAACATGTGCATCGCGTTGGCCAGGGCCGGCTCCAGGGCCCACACCTCGCCGGGCACGGACAGCTCCGTGCACTTGTCCAGGAACTCCTGGGCGGAGGAGGACTGGAACCCGCCCACCTTGTCCCACACCGAGGGGTTGCCCAGGTAGACCTGGCCGAACGGTGTGGAGGGGATCGGAGCTCCCCAGATCCTGCCGTTGACCACGGCGGTCTTCCAGGAGTTGGGCTTGAGCGCGGCGAGGTTCTTGTACTCCAGCACCTTGTCGCCGGAGAGATGGTCGGTGAGGTCGGTGAACTGTGACTCGAGCATCGGACCGATGTTGGGCAGGCCCTGGTTCGGCGGCACCCACATGAGGTCGGCCAGGTCGCCCGAGGCGAGCATCGTCGCGAACTTCTCCGGGTACCCGCCTCCGGCCTCGACCGCGATGGTGAGGTTGAGGTCTCCGCCCAGCGCCGTGTTCAGCCGCTGCCAGAACGGGTTCTTGTCCATCGGCGGCGGAGGGGTCGTGAACGTCTCGGTGAGGGCGGAGATGCTGCCCGAGGTGATGGGTTTGGCGTCGGTCGTGGTCACGAGCTCGGCGGGAGCCGCGAGGTACACGTCGTTCAGGCCGCGCTCGTCCCCCGGGAGGTCCGGGGCCAGGCCCTCGATGGCCTTGTAGGTGGGGAGGGTGACATCCGCCGACTTCGCGGCGCCGCCGCTGCTGGAGCCGCCTCCGCCGCAGGCGGCTGCGGAGACGGCCACGGCGGCGGCGCCTCCGGCGGCAAGAGCGGTGCGTCGACTGATCTGGGTGCGCATGGTGTGGACCTTCCGGTGGTGGGGTGGGGCAGGCGAAGGGTGACGAACGGGTTCAGCCCTTGATGGCGCCGGTGATGACGCCCTTGGAGAAGTACTTCTGGAGGAACGGGTAGACCAGGAGGATCGGCACGAGCGCCACGACGACGACGGCCATCTTGATCGACTGCGGCGGTGGGGCCTGCTGCACGCCGAGCTGATCGGCCGACAGCGAGCTGCCCTGGACCACGTAGCTGCGCAGGATCAGCTGGATGGGCCAGAGGTTCTGGTCGTTGATGTAGAGCAGGGCGTTGAAGAAGCTGTTCCAGAAGCCCACCGCGTAGAACAGGCCGATCACCGCGATCACGGCCTTGGACAGCGGCAGCACGATGGAGAACAGGATGCGGAAGTCGCTGGCGCCGTCGATGCGCGCGGCCTCGAGCAGCTCGCTCGGGATCCCCATGAAGAACGACCGCATGACGATGAAGTTGAAGCCCGCGAACAGTCCCGGCAGGATCAGCGCCCACACGGTGTTCAGCAGGTGCAGCTCCTTGATCATGAGGTACAGCGGGATCAGCCCCGGGGAGAAGAACAGGGTCAGGATGATCGCCATGAGCATGGGTCGTCCCAGCAGCACGGGGCGGCTCAGCGCGTAGGCCATGCAGATGGTCACGAACAGGGCCATCAGGGTGCCCACCACCGTGACGAAGGCGCTGACCCCGAGGGCCCGGAAGATGAGCGGGCTCGTGAACAGCGTCTCGTAGGCGCGCAGGGTGGGGTCGGTCGGGAACAGGACGTAGCCTCCCGCGGCGCGCAGCTGCTCGTCCGAGGCGAACGAGGTCGAGACGACGACCAGCAGCGGGAGGAGCACCGACAGGGCGACGGCGCCGATGAGCACGCTCTTGAGCGCCATGAACGTCGGGGAGGGCTTCTCCATCCACGCCGCGCGCTCGCTGGTGCCGAAAGCGCGTGCCCAGATCCGCTCGTGGAGAGATCGGCCCCGACCCGCCGAGGTGCGGGGAGCGGCGGCGCCGGTCGCGATCGGGCTGGGGGTCGTCCGGGTCATGAGGCGCTCCTTCGGTAGATGCCGTCCTCGCCGAGCATGTGCGCCACCTTGTTGGCGACGAGGATGAGGATGGTGCCCACGACGCCCTTGGCCAGCCCTGCTGCGGCACCCATCGACCAGTCCCCGCCGATCACACCGGAGTAGTAGGCGTAGGTGTCCAGGACCTCAGCGGTGTCGGCGCCGACGGTGTCGCGCTGGAGGATGAACTGCTCGAAGCCGACGGTGAGGATCGAACCGAGGTTCAGGATCAGCAACAGCACGATCACAGGTCGCATGCCCGGCAGGGTGATGTGCCAGATCCGTCGGAAGCGCCCGGCGCCGTCCGCGGCGGCGGACTCGTAGAGGGAGCCGTCGATGCTGGCCAGCGCCGCGAGGAAGATGATCATGCCCCAGCCCGCGTCCTTCCACACGTTCTCGAAGGCCACGAGCAGCGGGAACGTCGACGGGTTGGACATGAACGGGATGGCGTCCATGCCGTTGCGCAGGAGCAGCTGGTTGATCAGGCCGGCGCCGCCGAGGATCTGCTGGAACAGTGCGATCACGAGCACCCACGACAGGAAGTGGGGGAGGTAGATGATCGACTGGAAGGCCTTGCGCAGACGCGGCGACATCATCGAGTCGACGACGAGCGCCAGGATGATCGGGACCGGGAAGAACAGCACGAGCTGCACCACGGCGAGCACGAGGGTGTTGCGCAGGGCGAGCCCGAAGCGGTCGTCGTCGGCGAGGTCGAGGAAGTTCTGGAAGCCGACGAACGGCGCCTCGGTGATCTTGAGATAGGGCTGGTAGTCCTGGAACGCGATGACGTTGCCCAGGATCGGGACGTAGAAGAACAGCAGCAGGCACAGGGCGCCCGGGACCATGAGGACGAGCATCTGCCAGTCCTTGCGCAACCGGGCGCCGATGCTCGTGCGCGGTCGAGGTGGTGGGAGCGTGCGCTCCTGCGCGGAATGCGCTGCCGGGGATGTCGCGACCGGGGCATGCCCGGCGGATATCGCGCCCGATGGCTGAGGGGCCTGGGTCATCGGTGGTCCTCCGCTCTCTCGCGTGGGGATGTGGCGACCCGTGTCCGAATGTGAGCTGCTTGACACGGTGGTGCCGAGAGTAAATGCTTTTGCTCTCGCTGTACATCACGCGACGCAACCGCGTCACCGAATCGTGATCTGCCGGCCCACGGGTCGCGGATCGGTCCTTTCGGACACCACCACAGGAAGGCGGCACCCGTGTCGGACCTCAGGATCGGCATCATCGGCTACGGAGCACGAGGGGCGATGTCCCGTCACGCTCACCGTCCCGGCGGGGGATCGGTGGTCACCGTCGTGGCCGATCCGAGCCCCCGGGGCCGCAAGGATGCCCAGGAGAGGTACGGCGACGACGTCGCCTATGTCGACGACGTCGAGACGCTGCTGGCGGAGCACGAGGTCGACGCCGTCATGATCCTGGCACCCGACTTCGCGCATGCGAAGATCGCCACGGCCACCCTGTCCCGCGGGATCCCCACCTTCACCGAGAAGCCGATGGCCATCACCCTCGAGGACGCCGATGCCATGCTGGGGCTGGCCCGTGAGCACCGCGCCAAGCTCTACGTCGGCCACAACATGCGCCACATGCCGGTGGTCCGTCAGCTCAAGGCCATCGTCGACTCCGGGCGGATCGGCCGCGTGCGGGCCGTGTGGTGCCGCCACTTCGTGGGCACCGGCGGCGACTTCTACTTCAAGGACTGGCACGCCGAGCGGGCCAAGGCGACGAGCCTGCTGCTGCAGAAGGGCGCGCACGACATCGACGTCATCCACTGGCTGTCGGGTGGGTACACCCGTCGCGTCTCCGGGATCGGGAAGCTGGCCGTGTACGGCGACATCACCGACCGCCGCGACAACTCCGACCGCCGCATGTGGGACTGGTACGACGCCGAGGTGTTCCCGCCCACCGCTCAGAAGGAGCTCAACCCCGTCATCGACGTCGAGGACATCTCGATGCTGCACATGACCCTGGACAACGGTGTGCTCGCCTCCTACGAGCAGTGCCACTTCACGCCCGACTACTGGCGCAACTACACGGTCATCGGCGATGCCGGGCGGATCGAGAACATGGGCGACGGCGGCGGCGACCAGATCCACATCTGGGAGTCCCGCAGCAGTGGCCCAGGGCACCCCGACGCGGTGGAGGTCATCTCGCGCGGAGACGGCGGGCACGGCGGGGCCGACCCGAACCTCGTCCAGGAGTTCTTGAGGTTCGTCCGCGACGGCGGTGCCACCGACGTCTCGGCGATCGCCGCTCGCGAGGCCGTCGCCACAGGGACCCGCGGGGCCGAGTCGATCCGCCAGGGCGGGATTCCGCTGGATGTGCCCCCGGTGCCTCAGGACGTGCGAGAGTACTTCGACAACGGACAGGCATGACGGCACCTTCACCGGTACGCCGCCGGTGGACGGAGGACGCACCATGACCAGCGCACGCGGGCGCGCCGCCAAGGCGGTGACGCTCGCCCAGGTCGCGGCCGTGGCCGGGGTCTCCCCGGCCACGGCCTCCTTCGTGCTGTCCGGACGGGACGGACGGGCATCGGCCGGCTCCGACGCGACCAAGCGGAAGGTCCGCGAGGCCGCCGAGCACCTGGGATACGTCCCCAATCGCTACGCGAGAGCCATGCGCACGGGACGGTCGGATGCGGTGGTGCTGGCGCTCGGGACGATCGGTGACCCGTGGGGGGTCTCGCTGACGCGCGCGGTGCGTGGCCGTGCGTCACCGCGCGGCCTGTCCACGGTGGTCCTCGCCGACGAGAGCTGGTACGAGTTCCTCACCGGCTACGCATCGGACTGCGCCTTCGTCACCGGGGCGGATCTCGACCCGGAGGGCCAGGCCAAGATCGCCCGGCTCGCGAGGTCTGGGATCGGCGTCGTCGCCTTCGGGAGCGATCTCGAGCCGGACGGATTCGACGTCGTCACGTCCTCCTCGTTGCAGGCGGCCCGCGACGCCTACGACCTCCTCGCGTCCCGGCACGAGAATGTCGCGTACCTGGCCACGAGCGCTCCCGACGTCGCCGAGGGCGTGCGGACGGTCACCCGCAGCCAGGCCCTCGTCCGCCACGCCCAGGACCGGGGCCGCGCCGACACCCTGACCGTGCAGATCGCGGAGCAGGGCCACGGCCGGTCCATCGAGAGCTGCCTGGCCTGGCTGGCATCGCCGGAGCGGCCGGAGGCCGTCGTGTGCGCCACCGGCTACCTCGCGATCGCGATGCAGGTCGCGGCGGTGCGTCTGGGCATCTCGATTCCCGACGATCTCGAACTGGTCTCCATCGGAGACGTGCCGGGGGACGCCCAGTTCTTCGAGCCCGTCAGCTACTACGGGGTCGACCGGGTGTTCGACCGGATCGCCGGGATCGTCGTGGACCGGGCGATCACGCCGCTGGACGGTGACGGCGTGCGCCACGTCCTGGACTGGCGGTACTTCGCGGGCGCGACCACGCGCGACGACTGAGCGGATCGCCGGCGCGCCCCGTGGCGCCGCCCCGCCCCGGTGGGGACGAGGCGGCGCGGAGACGGGTGGGTCAGCCCACCTCGCGGCGCGACCAGCGGATCACACCGAACACGAACGGCACCACGATCAGCAGCACCATGCAGGCCGCGTCCAGCGCGTCGAGATCGCCCGTGGCCAGGTGCGACGTGGCAGTGTTCAGGTCGATCAGGGAGAACACGTCGGCCGCCCAGTCGGGCGCGAACGCCGTGACGAACGGTGAGACCAGCGAGACGACGAACGGCAGGGCCAGTGCCGCCACGAGGCCCAGCGCCGTGCTCTGGACGAGGGCGGCGATCGCGATGCCGAAGGCGAGGGCGCCCGCCGAGGAGGCGAGGAGCGCGAGGACGTCGTCCCCCGCACTCGCGTAGCTCGCGCCGTGGTCGCTGATCGCCCCGCCGATGGCCGTCGCGGCCCAGGCGGCGAGGATGCCGAGTCCGACCACGACGGCGGCGACGACCACGACGGCGATGATCTTGGAGACCAGCACCGCGCCGCGCGAGGGTCGCTGGAGGAACGTCGTCTGGATCGAGGCGTTGGACCAGTCCGAGGCGATGAACAGCACCGCGAGGATCGGCATCATGATCCACAGCGCGAACGTCACGGCGACCGCAGGCCCCGAGAAGGTCACGGCGTCGTCGGGGAGGATCGCGGGCTGGATCAGCCCGATCAGCCCCGCGAGGCCGGCGGTGACCACGACGGTGACGATGACGGCGGCGAGGCCCCCGCGGGTGTCGAGGAACTGGCGGATGTCGAGGATGGGTCGCATGGTTCAGGCCTCCACGGGAACGGGTCGGTCGGCGGACGAGGTCGTGGTCGGCGTCGTGCCGGTGGACCCCGATGTGAGGGAGAAGAAGACCTCCTCGAGGCCGTTGTCCTCGATCGATCCGAGGGATGTCAGGACGAGGCGCTCGTCGAGCGCGAGCCGACCCACGGCCTCTGGTTCGAGCGGCACGTCGATCAGGCCGTTCTCGTGGGTGGTGTGGTCGCTGCCCAGGCGGTCCAGGGCCGCGATGAGCCGCTGCGGCTCGGTGACGCCCACGCGGGTCCCTGACGCGCCGAGCACCTCGTCGAGGGTGCCCTGGGAGACGAGGCCGCCCCGGGCGATGACGACCAGGCGGTCGACCGTGGCCTGCACCTCCGCCAGCTGGTGGCTGGACAGGAGCACGGTGCCCCCGGCCGCGGCGAAGCCCCGCAGCAGCTGGCGCATCCAGCGGATCCCCTCGGGGTCCAGGCCGTTGGCCGGCTCGTCGAGGATCAGGGTCGAGGGCTCGCCGATCAGGGCGACGCCGATCCCGAGCCGCTGGCGCATGCCGTAGGAGTACCCGCCCACGCGCTTCCTGGCGGCGCCCTGCAGGCCCACCTGCTCGAGCACGGCGTCGGCGCGGGAGGCGGCGACGCCGGCGTTGACGGCGGCGAGGCGCAGGGTCTCGAGGCCGGTGCGGCCGGAGTGCAGCGAGCGGGCGTCCAGCATGATCCCGACGGTGCGCCCGGGGCGCGCGAGGTCGGTGTAGGAGCGTCCGCCGATGAGGGCGGTGCCGCTGTCGGCCTGCGCGAGGCCCGTGAGGATCCGCAGGCTGGTGGACTTGCCGGCGCCGTTGGGGCCGAGGAACCCGGTGACGGTTCCCGGCTCACAGGTGAAGGTGAGGTGGTCCACGGCCGTGTGGTGGCCGTAGCGCTTGGTCAGGGATTCGAAGGTGATGCCCGCAGCATCGCTCGTGGTCATGGCATCCACTCTGGGCGATGGAGGGGGCCTCGCGAATCCGCCCGGAGTCCGGCACACGGGGCGACTTTGGTCGGCGGCGGGTCGACGTGGCCCCTCCCTGGGGCAGGGTCACGGGCATCCCGGCCCCGCCGTGAGGCGACCTCACCCCGATGTGCGCCACCTCCCTAGACTGCCGTCCATGGCCTCGACCTCGTGGACCCTGCCCGGACTGCTGCTGCGCGACCTCACCGTCGACGTGCCTCTCGACCATGAGGCGCCCACCGCGGACGGCGGCCCGCGGCTGAGCGTCTTCGCCCGCGTGGCCACCGCGCCCGGCGGCGAGGACCGCCCCTATCTGGTCTACCTCCAGGGCGGTCCGGGTTCGGAGGCTCCGCGCCCGGCCGCCGTCCCGGCGAACCCCTCGTGGCTGGAGCGTGCCCTGCGGGACTTCCAGGTGGTCATGCTCGACCAGCGCGGCACCGGGGGCTCGGCACCGATCGGCCTGGACGTCCCGTTGTCCGCCGGCGCGATCCACGGCGCCGGGACGTTGCGGGAGGCCACTGACACCCAGCGCGCCGCGTACCTCACCCACTTCCGGGCCGACGCGATCGTCGAGGACGCCGAGGCGGTGCGCCGCGCGCTGGGGGTGGAGACCTGGTCGCTGCTGGGGCAGTCCTTCGGCGGCTTCTGCACGCTGCGCTACCTGAGTGCGCACGCGGGCTCGGTGGCATCGGCGCTGTTCACGGGCGGCCTGCCCGCGATCGGGGTGGAGCTCGACGAGGTCTACCGCACCACCTGGGAGGGCATGATCCGGCGCAGCGAGCAGTTCTACGCGCGCTTCGACGGGGACCGCGAGAAGGTGCGACGCCTCGTGGACCTTGCAGACGCCGGTCGCCTGGTGCTGCCCGACGGCAGCGTGGTCTCCCGCGACCGTGTGCGCACCCTGGGGCACCTCCTGGGCGCCGCGGGCGGCCCCGAGCGCCTGCACTACCTCCTGGATCTCGACCCGACCAGCCCGGCGTTCGTCCATGACCTCGCGGCCTCGCTGCCCTTCGGGGGGCGCAACCCGCTGTACGCCGTGATCCACGAGTCCTGCTGGGCCGATGGCGGTGCGACGCGGTGGGCCGCCGACCGCACCATGCCCGAGCAGGTGTGCGAGGACCCGACCCTCCTCGCCGGCGAGCACGTGCACCGGAGCCTGTTCGACGAGGATCCCGACCTGGCGCCGTGGAAGGGCGCCGCGGATCTGCTCGCCGAGCACGAATGGCCCCGCCTGTACGACGAGGAGGCCCTGCGGAGCGCCGATGTGCGCGCCGCGGCCGCCGTCTACTTCGACGACGCCTACGTCCCGCGGGAGCTCTCCCTCGCGACGGCGGCGCTGCTGCCGCAGATCACCTGCTGGGTGACCAGCGAGTACGAGCACAACGGCCTGCGGGCCAGCGGCGACGGCGTGCTCGACCACCTCCTGGGGATCGTGTCGGGGGCGCGCATCGCCTGAGCTCCGTGCCCGTCAGCCCTGGCGGTGCCTCTGCCACCACAGGGCGGCCTGCAGGCGCGACCCGACCTGGAGCTTGGCGAGGACGTGTGTGATGTGCGACTTCACCGTCGTGGTCTCGACCACGAGCGCCCGGGCGATCTGCTGGTTGGACAGCCCCTCGGCGAGGAGCCGGAGCACCTCCTCCTCGCGGCGCGTGAGCTGCGGGGGCGGGCCGACCTGCCCCGGGGCGGCGACCGGCCCCGGGTCGGCGACCGGCCCCGGGGTGACGGGGGCGGGTCGTCCCGGGCCGGCCGATGCTGAGCCAGTGCCAGTGCCAGTGCCAGTGCCAGTGCCAGTGCCAGTGCCAGTGCCAGCGCGCGTGCGCGTGCCGGTGCCGCGGTCCGCGTCTACCTGGGTGCCGTTGCCTGCCTCCGCCGGGACATCCGCCCGGTGCCGGCCGCGGAACAGCTCGCTGACCACGGCGCGAGTCGCCTCCTGGGAGAGCACGGCGTCCCCGTCGGCCACGCGGCGCACGGCCTCGACGAAACGCATCGGGTCCTCGGACTTCACGAGGTAGCCGTCGGCGCCGGCGGCGAGGGCTCCCAGCACGTAGGCGTCGAGGTCGAAGGCGGAGGCCACGAGCACGCGCGCGCCGAGCTGACGCAGCGCGGGCGTGATGTCGATACCGGTCGCGCCGGGCATGCGGACGTCGGTGAGCACCACGTCGGGCCGCAGCGACCGTGCCGCCGAGAGCGCCGCGGGACCGTCGCCCGCCTCGCCCACCACATCGATGTCCGCGGCCGTGCGCAGCACCGCCACCAGGCCCGACCGCACCGCCGGATGGTCGTCGGCCACCAGCACCCGGATCCGGGGGCGGTCCTCCCGTCCCCGGACGTGCCCGTCATCGTGGTCGCGCATCCGATCGCTCCTCCCGGTGCGGCCCTCGGTCACGTCCGCCCTCCCGGGATCGGGCCCGCGCCGAACCTCGGCAAGCGGGCGCGCAGCGTCCAGGTCCCGCGATCCGCCGGATCGGGGCCGGCGCCGGCCCAGCCCCCCACGGCCCGGGCCTGGTGGGCGATCGTCGCCAGGCCCAGCCCGGTGCCCTCCTCGTGCGGGGGACGTCGGTCCGCAGGGACGGGGTTGGTGCCGGTCAGCTCCACGATGTCCTCTCCGACGGTGATCGCCAGCTCGCGGGGTCCGGTGCCATGGCGCATGGCGTTGGTGACGGCCTCCGCCGTGATCCGCAGCAGCACGGCGCGCACCGCGGGGTCCACGCGGGTCGGGTCGTCGACGGCGGGATCCACGCGCAGCGCGGACGTGTCGGTGCGGGTCGGGGACGGTGCGTCTGCGGGCACTGCGGGCACTGCGGGCTCGGCGGGCGCAGGAGCCAGCCGAGCCCGCAGCTCGTCCCAGCCGATCGTCGGCGCCGGGGCGGTGACTCCGTCGGCGTCGTCCTCCACCAGCACGTCGATGAGGGCGCGCAGGTCCGTGAGCGCCGCCCGCGCCGCATCGCGCGTCGTGGTCAGCGCCGTGCTCCGGGCCGGTCCATCGGGCAGGTCCTGGGCGAGGCCGGCGTGCAGCGAGACGGCGCTGAGGTGCCCGGCCACCAGATCGTGCAGGTCCTGGGCGATCCGTCGGCGCTCCCCGTCGACGGCCCGGGCCGAGCGTTCCTGCGCCAGACGGTGCTCCGCGGCGGCGAGCGCCTCCGCGGTGCGCCGGGCCTCGCGGTGATGCCGCACCTCCCAGCCCCACATGAGCGGTGTCGCGACGACGACCGTCACGATCAGCAGACCCACGATCAGCGCGCCGGGCACGGGCCACGCGGCCACGAGCACGATGAGCAGGACGCCGCAGGCCGCTCCTGCGACGGTCGCGATCCGGGCCAGGCGACGGGAGCCGTGGACCACCGGGGTGAACAGCGCCTCGAACAGGAGCGCGAAGGCCATCACGTGCCCGTCCAGGATCACCACGGTCAGGGCGAGGGGCCCGGTGAGCGCGAGGGTGACCACCGGCCGCGTGCGCCGCAGGGTGACGCCCGCGCAGGCGATCAGCAGGATGGCCAGGGGCAGCCAGCGACCGAGCGCGGGGCTCGCGTCCCCCACCCCCGAGGTGCCCACCGGGACCACCGTGAGCACCACCGCCAGCGCGCCGTACACGCCGGCCAGCGCCAGGTCCCGCGCGGGCAGGCCTGCCCGGGGGGAGGGCGCGGGAGGCGCGGGGACGGTCATGGGTCGAGGCTATCGGCGGGCAGGCTCCCGCACAGGGGTGCACGGAGGGTTCGGCACCTTCGGACGATGACCCGTGACGGGCGCTCGGGGAGCCTGGTGGGCATGGACCCCGACATGACCCTGGCGGCGCTGCCGATCCTCGCGCTCATCGACTCCACGAGCGTGGGCACGCTCGTCATCCCGCTCATGCTGCTGGTGACCGGCCGCGACGGGGCCCGCCGGGTCGCCGGGCGCACCGTGGTCTACCTGCTGATCATCGGAGCGTTCTACCTCATGCTCGGGACGGCGCTGCTCGCGGGGCTGCTGCCGCTGTACCGGGCGCTGCAGGGACTCCTGGACTCCCCGGCGACCCTGGTGGTGCTCGCGCTCGTCGGTGCCGGGCTGGTCGTGTGGTCCTACTACGCCGACCCCAAGGCGGTGCGCAGGCGCGGCGGGGATCCCGAGGCCTCGGGACGACGCTGGATGGAGCGTGTGCACCGGGCGCTGGGGTCATGGAGGCTGCTGGTGGGGCTGGCGCTGATCGCCGGGGTCATCGAGGCGGCGTCGATGATCCCCTATCTCGCGGCGATGGGCGTGATCGCCCACGCGGGGCTCTCGTTCCCAATGGGCGTGCTGGTGCTCATCGGCTACTGCGCCGTCATGATCCTGCCCGGTCTGGTGCTCGCGGGAGCTCGCGCCCTCGCGGGTGCGCGGATGGATCGCGTGCTGGACCGCCTGCAGGCCTGGGGCACCAGGAACGCGGCGAGCGCCGTCGCCTGGGGGATCGGGATCATCGGCGTGGTGCTGCTCATCAACACGGTCCCCCAGGTGCTGTCGACCCTCGCGTGAGGGACGGCGGGAGGGCGTCGTACCCGGGTGGGCCGAGCGCCGCGGGCGGTCCGGGAGGAGCGCCACGGGCAGATGCCCTCGCGGCAAAGAAGTGCGCGCCGCCGATCGGATACGTTCGCCCCATGTCCGATCGGCGGCGCGCTGAGTCGCGACTGCTGGCGGGATTCCACCGCGTCAGCGACGACCAGGGCGCCGGGAGGGTGATCGCGCCGTGGACCGAGATCCGCGGCCGGCCTCTCCGGGCTGGCTCGATCAGATTAGACGACCCTCACCCAGTTGCGCAAGCCCAGTCTTGCGTAAAGTTCCTTATTCGCATCTGTGCAGGTCAGCAGGAATGCAGGGAGAGTTGGGACGATCCTCGGCCTGCGACGGCGCGCGGTCGTAGGGTCGAGCCATGAACTCTGCGAACGCATCGAACGCATCGACCCCAGCCGTCTCTGCTCCCGCCGCCTCCGCCGGCGTCGCGCGTCGCCGCATCGGCGGCTTCGAGGTCGCCCCGATCGGGCTGGGCGCCATGCCCTCCTCGCTCGGCAAGGACCCCCTTCCGCCGCACGACCAGGCGATCGCCACCATCCACGCGGCGCTCGACGCCGGGATCACCCTCATCGACACCGCCGACATCTACGCCCCCGCCTGGGACGCCATGGGGCACAACGAGAGGATCGTCGCCGAGGGCCTGCGCACCTGGTCCGGCGACACCGACGGCGTGGTCGTCGCCTCCAAGGGCGGGATCACCCGGGGCGAGGGGGAGACCTGGGGCCGCGACGGCTCGCCGACGTACCTGCGCGCCGCCGTCGAGCGCTCGCTCGAGAATCTCGGGACCGACGCGATCGACCTCTACTACTGGCACCGTCCCGACCGTTCGCTGCGCTACGCGGACGTCATCGAGACCCTCGCCCGCCTGCAGGCAGACGGCCTCATCCGCGAGATCGGCATCTCCAACGCGAACGTCGAGGAGATCGACGTGGCGATCGAGGTCCTGGGCGAAGGCGGCCTCGCGGCCGTCCAGAACCAGTTCTCGCCCACCTTCCACCACACCAGCCGCGCCGAGCTCGACCGCTGCGCAGCCGCCGACGTGGCGTTCGTGCCCTGGTCGCCCCTCGGAGGGATCTCCGGGCATGCCGGCACCGCGCGTCGTTTCCCCGCGATCGCCCGGATCGCCGAGGACCGCGGCATCAGCCCGCAGCAGGTGGTCCTCGCCTGGGAGCTCGGCCTCTCGGACCGCGTCATCCCGATCCCCGGTGCCTCGCGACCGGCCTCGATCGCGGACTCCGCCTCCGCGATGACGCTGACGCTCACCGACGCCGAGCAGCAGGCGCTCCGCTCGATCTTCGGGGAGACCGACGCCGACGGGGTCGCCTTCGACTGACCGCCTGCCCGCACGGACAGCAGGAGGGGCCGGACGCTCTCGCGTCCGGCCCCTCCTGCTGTCGGGTCACGGCCCCGGGGATCGGCTCCCCTCGGGGCGCCGTGCTCCGGATGCGGTGATCAGCCCTCGGGGTTGAACCCCGGGCGTGCCCACGGCGGGATCTGGTCCTGGGCCTGCTGGGCGGCCTCGCGGGTCTGGCGCTGGGCGCGCTCGGCGTTGCTGCGGGCATCGATCTCGGCGCGGCGCCGGTCCTGCTCGGACTTGCGCTGGGCCTCCTGCCTCCGGCGGAGGTCGCCCGCCGTGCGCTCGGCGGCGTCGGCGTTCTTGTCGGCCTCGTGCGCGGCCTGACCCTGCAGGATCGCATTGCGGATCTCGTCGCCCATCGCCCCGACCGTGCCCGGGTTCGAGGGCAGGTACAGGACGTTGGAGCGGCCGTTGCGGGCGATGTCCTGCATCGTGTCGAAGTACTGCGTCATGAGCAGCAGCTGCTCGGCGGAGTTCTCGATGCCCACCTTGCGCAGCATCTCGTACTGCTCGGCGATGCCCATGGCGATCGCCTTGCGCTGGGCGGCGACGCCCTCACCCTGGAGGCGCTTGGACTCGGCCTCGGCCTCGGCCTGGGTGACGCGCTTGATCTTGTCGGCCTCGGCGAGCGACTGGGCGGCCACGCGGTCACGCTGCGCGGCGTTGATCGAGTTCATCGAATCGCGGACGCGCCCATCGGGCGAGATGTCCGTGACCAGGGTGTTGACGATGTTGAAGCCGAACTCCTGCATGCGCTGGGACAGCGTCTCCTCGACGTTGCGGGCGATGTCGTCCTTGGACTCGAAGGCCTGGTCGAGGTTCAGCCCGGACAGCGCCGAACGCACCGTGTCGAACACGTACGAGCGGATCTGCGCCTCGGGGTTGGACAGCCGGTAGTAGGCGTCGACGACCTGCTGCTCCTTGATGACGTACTGCACCGCGACCGGCACGGTCACGAACACGTTGTCCTTGGTCTTGGACTCGATGTTCACCTCGAGCTGCTGGATCCGCAGCGAGATGGGACGCGTGGTGGTGTCGATGAACGGCATCTTCATGTTCAGGCCCGGGGTCGCGACCCGCTGGAACTTGCCGAAGCGCTCGACGATGATGTTCTCCTGCGTGTGCACCGTGAACAGGATGCTGGTGCGCAGGCCGCCGAAGAGCAGCGCGAACAAGATGATGAGAACGACGATGACGATGGCGACGATGACGATCGCGGCGACGGCACCTTCCATGGAGAACCCCCTGGGGTGATCGGGCGCCCGTCGATGGGCGCGGCACTCGTGTGATCCACGCTACCAAGCATCGCTGGTGGCGCGCTGGACGCCTCGGCCCGCCGATGAGGGGGGGGACGAGGCATCGGGCGAGACGCCACGACGGGCGGACATCGCCGGTGGTTCAGGGGATCGCGGGCCCGTTCTCGAGCGCCTGCTCGATGCGTCGCGCGATCCGCAGCGGCGGAATCGGCGGGGCGTAGCGGCGGATCACCTGGCCGTCGGGGCCGACGAGGAACTTGGTGAAGTTCCAGGCGATGCGGCCGCCGACGATCCCGCCCTTCTCGCCGCGCAGCCAGCGGAACACGGGGTGCGCGGCGGGGCCGTTGACGTCGACCTTGGAGAACATCGGGAAGGTGACGTCGTACGAGGTGCGGCACAGCTCCTCGATCTCGGCGTCGGTGCCCGGCTCCTGGTGGAGGAACTGGTCGCACGGGAAGGCGAGCACCGTGAAGCCGCGGTCCCCGTACAGCAGCTGGAGCTGCTGGAGGTCCTCGTACTGGCGGCGGAAGGCGCAGCGGCTCGCGGTGTTGACCACGAGCGTGACGGTGCCGCGGTATGCGGCGAGGTCCTGGTCGACCCCGGTGATCGTACGGGCGGAGAAGTCGTACAGGCTGGTGGGGGCGCTGGGCGAGGCGCTCTGCGGCGGGACGGGGCCCGCGAAGGGCCGGGGCGGTGCGGGAGCGGTGTCTTCCATCGTGGTCACCTCCAGGGGCATCGGCGAGATCATGCGGGTCGGCGGGCGTCAGCGGGTTCGGGGCGGTGCGCCGGGCGCGACGCTGCCAAGAGATGCGGAGTCCGACGGGGGTCGGCCTCCGGGGCGGCGTCGGTGCGGTCCGTGGCGACCGTCGCGGTGCCTCGATGGCGCGCGGGAGACCCTCAGCTGTACCGGTCAGTACATGATACAGATCACGCCGCTGGGCGCACCAGGCCATTGGTCCCGATGTCCGAACCGCGCAGGATCCACACACCTGATGGCGCGGGGGCCGGTATCGCGCGAGCCGCCGATGCGGTCGTCCGCGTCAGGGTGCGTGCGCCGTGGCCGGTGCGTCCGTCGCGGCGAGCAGGGCATCGACCTCCGCGCGGCTCGGGCTGGTCGCGGGCCCGGGTCGCGTCACGGCGATCCCCGCCGCGGCGTTCGCGCGGCGCGCGGCCTCGGGCCACGCCGTCCCGAGGGTGCGCTCGGCCAGGAGCACGCCCGTGTGGGCGTCGCCCGCGCCGTTGGTGTCCACCGGCACCTGCGGGAACCCGGGCACCTCGTGCACCGTCCCCGCCTCGAGCACCAGGCATCCGCGGGCGCCGTCGCGGACGACGACCACGGCGTCCTCCCGCGGCAGGCGGTCGCGGATCGCGGCGGCGCACGCGGCGAGGTCGTCCAGCCCGGTGAGCTCACGGGCCTCCTCGGCGTTGGAGGTCCAGACGGTGGTGCGGGCGAGCACGATGTCCCGCAGCTCGGCGGGGAAGCGCGCGAAGGGGGCGCCGGGGTCCAGGACCAGCCCGACCCCGGGGTCCAGGGTCCCGAGGAAGGTCAGGAGCGGATCCCGGGTGGGCGGGTACAGCGAGTACCCCGAGAAGCAGACGAGGTCCCCGTGACGCGGATCGAGGCGCGCCAGCGAGGCCGCGCTCACGCGGCGCTCGGCGCCGTAGACGGTGATGAAGGTGCGTTCGGCGGAGGGCTCGAGGAGCACGATGCACTCGCCGGTGTCCTCGTCGGGTACGGGACGGTCCGAGAGGGTGACGTCCTCGGCGGTCAGCGCCGCCCGGATGAGATCGCCGTGCGGCCCCGTCCCGTGCGCTCCGCCATGGACGGCCCTCGCACCTGCACGGGCCGCCGCCAGCAGGGTGTTGACCGCCCCGCCCGCGTACAGGACGGCGCGGGAGGCATTCGTGTTGTCACCGGGGGCCGGCAGCGCGGGGACCTCGATGACGTGGTCCACGAGCGCCTGCGCGGTGTGGAGCACGCGGGGCATGAGCGCAGTCTAGGTGCCCGTGACGAGCAGGGACGCGTTCCCGGGGCCCGCTAGGACCCGTCGGAGTAGCGGCGCATCATCGCCCCGGCGGTGCGGGACACCAGGGCGCGCGGCATCAGCCGTCCGGCGCGCGCGAGGCCCCGGTTGAAGCGGCCGGGCACGATCGACGGCGGCGGCGAACGGCGTTCGAGGGCGGCGAGGGACTCGGTGACGACGTCCTCGGCGGACATCACGGGCAGCCCACCCGCGGCACCCTGCCCGGCGACGTCGAAGAACTCCGTCTCGGTGGGCCCGGGGGAGACGGCCAGCACCCGCAGCGCGGTGCCGCGGGCCTCCTCGTGCAGGGACTCCGTGAACGACAGCACGAAGGCCTTGGACGCCCCGTAGACCGCGAGGTAGGGGTCGGGCTGGTAACCGGCGACGCTCGAGAGGTTGACCAGGATCCCCTGCGGCGCCGCCCGCAGGTCGTCGATGAAGGCGCGCGTGACGTCGACGACCGCCGCGACGTCGACCGCGACCTCCCGCGCGAGATCCTCCGGGGCGATGTCGTGGAAGGCACCGCTGTTGGCGAAACCCGCGTTGTTGAACAGGGCGGTGACGGCGACGCCCTGGCGCGTGACGCGCTCGTGCAGCTCGGCGCCCGCACCGGGCTCGGAGAGGTCCTTGACGATCACGGTGACGGTGACCCCGTAGCGCTCGGTGAGCTCGGAGGCCAGGGCCTGCAGGCGGTCGGCGCGACGGGCCACGAGCACGAGGTCGGCGCCGCGCGCGGCGAGGCGCCGGGCGTACTCGACGCCGAGGCCCGAGCTCGCGCCCGTGATGAGGATGGTCTGGTCGTCGTACGTCAGCGGCTGCATGCCCCGGAGCCTACGACCTGGACGTGGGCGGCGGCGGGGAGCGCGATGCCGAGGTGCGGCCGGCGCGCGGAATCCGACGGGGGCCGATCGCCGGGATGGAACCAGGGGCGCGGGGCCTGGCGGGAGGTCCCTGCACCGCAGCTCAGAGCCCGGCGACGACCTCGACCGCCTGGCGGATGGCGCGCTCGGCGTCCAGCTCGGCGGCCACGTCGGCGCCGCCGATCACGTGCACGCGGGGGCCCGCGGCGGTCTCGGCGAGCGCGGCGAGCGCGTCTGCCAGGGTGCGCTCGGACTCCTGACCGGCGCACACGACCACCGTGTCGACGTCCAGGGTGACGGGCACGCCGGCCTCCGTGAGGTGGAGGCCGCGCTCGTCGACGGACCGGTAGACGACGCCGCGGTGCTCGATGACCCTGGCATGGCGCAGCTCGGCCCGGTGGACCCAGCCGGTGGTCCGGCCCAGGCCCGCGCCGATCTTGGAGTCCTTGCGCTGGAGCAGATGGACCTCACGGCGTCGGGGCGCGCGGGTGTCCGGGGCGTCGATGGCGTGTGCAGGTCCCGCGGTGCCCGCGGTGCCCGCGGCGGTCGCAGGGGTTGCGGTGCACGGCACGTCTGCCGCGCCTGCTCTGCCTGCCCTGCTCGGTCCACGTGCCGTGTCCGCTCTGCCGGCCTCACCGTCTCGGCCCCCGGCATCCTCCGAGGAGGCCGCGTCCGCTGAGGCGGGCTTCGCGGCATCGGCCTCCGGGGTGCCCAGCCCGCCGCGGGCCACGGCCGGATCGACGATGCCCCAGCGGCGCCGCCACGCGGCCGGGTCGAGGCTCAGCGACGGGTCGGGCGAGGTCAGGAACTCGGCGACGTCCACGCCGATCCCGCCGGCGCCGATCACGGCCACGCGCTCGCCGGCCTGCGCGGTGCCCGCGAGGAGGTCGGCGTACGAGATGACCTGCGGGGCGCCGTCCGGGCGCGCGGCCGCCGGGTCCAGGCCGGGGAGGTCGAGCACCCGGGGTCGGACCCCCGTGGCCACGACCACCTCGTCGTACCCGGCGAGCTCCCGGGCGTCCGGGCGCGTGGACAGGCGCACGCCCACGCCATGCGTCAGCAGGCGTGTGCCCCACGAACGGATCGCGGACGCGTACTCCTCCTTGCCGGGGATCCGCGCGGCGTAGCGGAACTGGCCGCCGATCTCGTCCTCGGCCTCGAAGAGCGTGGTGACGAACCCGCGCGCGGCCGAGGAGATCGCGGCCTCGAGGCCCGCAGGCCCCGCGCCGACGACGGCGACCCGTCGGCGGCGCAGGGACGAGACCGTCAGCAGCGTCAGCGACGGGTCGGTCTCGTGCGCCGCGCGGGGGTTGACCACGCAGGACGCCCGCTCCCCGACGAAGACGCGGTCGAGACACGCCTGGTTGCACGAGATGCACGCGACGACCTCCGCCGCGCGACCGGCGGCGACCTTCGCGGGAAGGTCCGGATCGGCCAGCAGAGGGCGTGCCATCGACACCAGGTCCGCCTCGCCGCGGGCGATCACCTGCTCCGCGAGCGCGGGGTCGTGGATCCGGTTGGAGGCGACCACGGGAACGTCCACGATGGACCGCAGGCGGGCTGTGGCCTCGACGAACGCGCCGCGCGGCACCGAGGTCGCGATCGTCGGCACCCGCGACTCGTGCCAGCCGATCCCGGTGGCCAGGACGTCCACCCCTGCCGCGACGAGCTCCCGCGCCAGGGCCTCCGTCTCCTCCGCGTCCTGGCCGCCCGGGACCAGGTCCAGCAGCGAGATGCGGTAGGTGAGCAGGGCGTCGGGGCCGATGGCCTCCCGGACGGCGCGGGCGATCGCGAGCGGCACCGCCCGCCGTGCCTGCGCGTCGCGGCCGTAGTGGTCATGGCGGTGATTGGTGCGGGGCGCGAGGAACTGGTTGAGCAGGTAGCCCTCCGAGCCCATGATCTCGACGCCGTCGTACCCGGCACCGGTGGCGAGCGATGCGGCGCGGGCGAAGTCGGTGATGGTGCGCGAGACGCCGCGGCGCGAGAGCCGTCGCGCGCGGAACGGGGAGATCGGCGAACGCGAGGAGGACGCCGAGGCCGCGAGCGGATGGAAGGCATAGCGCCCCGCGTGCAGCAGCTGGAGGAGGATCCGGCCGTCGGCCGCATGGACCTCGTCGGTGATGCGGTGGTGGGAGGCGAACAGGGCGGGCGTCACCTGCGCGCCGTGCGGGGTCAGCCGTCCCGTGCGGTTGGGGGAGTATCCGCCTGTGACCAGCAGTCCGGCACCGCCACGGGCCCGCGCGCCGAGGAAGGCGGCCAGGCGCGGGACGTCGTCGCGGGCATCCTCGAGGCCGGTGTGCATCGACCCCATGACGATGCGATTGCGGACCGTGAACGGCCCCAGGTCCAGCGGGGACAGGAGGTGGGTGAAGCGATCGGCGCCGCCGGCGCGCGGGAAGCGCACCTTCGGGCGGGCGGCGGCGGGCGCGATCCAGGAGGCGTCGGCGGTGACGGCCTCCGAGGCGGCGGGCGCGCTGTCGCGAGGGGCAGGAGCGACGGGGGGCATGGCGGCGATTGTGCCAGGGATGTCGGGTGTGGCCGTGGCGTTCGGGGTCGCGCGTGCCTCGATCGCCCGCGGCCTCGTGCACGAACCTGACTGTGGGCGCCCGAGCCCTCCGATTTTTGAGGGCGTGGGCGCCCACAGTCAGGTTGTTGCACGCCCGCACGGGAGACGACCGTGGTGCGGGACCGGTCGCGAGCGCGCGGCCCGCCCGGACCGTCGGGTGCCTTGCTCCGCTCGCTGGCCCGGCTCGCCTGGGTCATCGGGTGGCCCGATCCGGCCGCAGGCCCACCCTGGCCACCGTGTGTCCCACACCTGCCGCTCGCCCACCCTGCCCGGACCTTCGGGGGTCCCGCACCTGCCCCCGACCGACCCCGAAAAGCCCTCGACGTGCGCACACCCGACGTGGTGCGCTGTGGCCATGGACTTCATCGTGCGACCCGTCGACCCCAGCTCCGGCATCGAGCTCGAGCAGCTCGCCGCGCTGTCGGAGGCCTGCGAGCGGGACGCCTTCGGCGCCGTCGAGCCGCAGTCGGTCGAGCAGACGCGCGTGGGACTGGAGTCCACGCCGTACTGGCATCGGCAGACCTGGGTGGCGGTGGCGGAAACCGTCGAGGGAGGTGAGTCGATCGTCGCGAGCGCCGGCGTGTACCTGCCGCAGAAGGAGAACCTCGAGGCCGTCGATGTCGGGATCTCGGTGCACCCCGCGTTCCGCGGGCACGGTATCGCGACGGCACTGCTCGAGGAGGCCATCGTCCCGGCGGTCCGTGCCTCCGGGCGCCCACTCGTGGGCACCTGGGGCGAGGTCCCCGCGGAGGGCGACGTCGACGACCCCGCGCACCCGGTGCAGAGGCTCGCCGCGCGCCTCGGCGTCCAGCGTCGCAATGTCTCCATCTGTCGGGCGCTCGACCTCCCTGTCGACCCGGCCCTGCTCGATCGGCTGGACGCCGAGGCCCGCGAGCGCGATGCGGGTTACACGATCCTCACCTGGGAGGACGAGGTCCCCGAGGAGCACCTCGTGGGCTACGGGACGCTGCTGCGGCAGCTGGACCTCGACGACCCCGACGAGGACGTCGAGAACGAGCCCGCCGAGTACACCCCCGAACGGATCCGGTACATGGAGGACCGTCGCCGCCGGACCGGGGCACGATGGCTGGCCACGGTCGCCGTCGCGCCGGACGGATCCCTCGCGGGCGGCACCGACATCGGGTACGGGGTCGAGGAGGGCACGACGCTCGCGTGGCAGGGCAACACCCTGGTCATGCCGGAGCACCGCGGCCATCGGCTCGGGCTCGCGGTCAAGGTCGCCAACCACCGCGCGTTCGCGCGTCTGGCAGGCGGCGTCGAGGTGCTCGTGACGTGGAACTCGCACGTCAACCCGTGGATGATCGGGATCAACGAGCGGCTGGGCTATCGCGTCGCCTTCCGCGAGATCGTGTTCCAGGGGCGGCCCGGGCTGGACTGAGGTCGAGTACCGGGAGCGGCCAGGACCGAGGCCGAGGTGCACGGACGACGCGAGCTGGGCAGCGGTCGGGAGCGAGGATGGCCCGCATCGGGGTGAGGTCGGATCCGCGGGCGCACCGGAACGGGTGCGGTGGGGCCCGAGGGCGGCGCGAGCAGGGCTGCGGTCGGTTCCGAGGACGGTCCGAACTGGGTGCGGTCCGGCCCGAGGGCGTCCAGAACACGCGTGAGGTCGAGCCCAAGGGCACCCCAGCCGCGATCGGGCACATGCCGAACGGTGCACCCGCGGTGCCGCCACGTGCACGGAGGCCGCCCCATCCGACGTCCACTCCACCGCCCGATCCCGTGACCCGGCGCCGTCGACGTGCTTCGATGAGGTCATGAGCGACGCCAGCGCAGAGCAGCACCTCGGAAGCCTCGACGACGACACGCGGGTCGTCTCGGCCTCGCGGATCGTGGATGCCCCCGCGGGGGTGATCTTCGAACTGATCGCCGACCCCGCCCGGCAGCCGGAGTGGGACGGCAACGACAACCTCGCCGAGGCGGCCTCCGGGCAGCGCGTGCGGCAGGTGGGGGACGTGTTCAGCACCGTCCTGACCGGGCAGGGCGCGATCCGGGAGAACCACGTCGTCGAGTTCGATGAGGGCCTGCGGATCGCCTGGCTGCCCGCCCCCGAGGGCGAGCAGCCCCCCGGGCACCTCTGGCGCTGGGAGCTCTCGCCGCTCGAGGACGGGACGACGCTCGTGGTCCACACCTACGAGTGGACCGACCTGCACGACCCCTCGCGCGAGGCCCGGGCGCGGCGGACCACCTCGGAGAACCTGCTCGCCTCGATCGACCGCCTCGCAGCGCTGGCCGAGCAGTCGCGCGCGGACGGCTGATGGCCGATCCCGAGGCCCCGCCGAGAGGATCGGCCCGCTGATGGCCGACAGCCCGGACCCGGAACGCTCTCCGCACGGCCGGTCGCATGGGCCGCGCCGCCCGCCGATGCCCCCGGACGCGGCGCGCCACGAGAGCGCCATCGAGGCGGCCATCGCCCGGGGCGACTTCGACGACCTCCCGGGCGCGGGCAAGCCCCTCGACCTCCCGCGCCAGGAGGATCCGGACTGGTGGATCAAGCGGAAGCTCGAGGACGACGACCTCGACCGAGATGCGCTGCTGCCTCCGGTGATGCTGCTGCGCCGCGAGGCCGAGACGCTCTCGGAGACGTCGCGGTCCCTCCCCACCGAGCACGACGTCCGCGAGCATCTCGAGGACTTCAACGCGCGTGTCCTCGCCGACCGCGCCCGGAACCCGCTCGCACGGATGCTCGCCCCGACCGTCGACGTCGAGGAGCGGGTGGCGCGGTGGAGGGACGAACAGGCTCGGGAGGGTGGTGGCAGCCCGGCCGCAGCCGTGGCCTCGACGGCACCGGGTGAGCGTCGAGGCCTGTTCCGACGGCTCTTTCGTCGCCGGTGACGAGTGGGGCCCGGGCGCCGGGACCGACCAGCTATCGGGGCCCGGAGCGCGCGAACCCGGTGGACACCTCGCACCGTCCGCAGTCAGGGCATGGGCAGAGGCGGACCGGACGGACGTGGCGGCTGACCGCTGTAGACTCGTGCCATGAAGCGGCCCCGGCTTGTGGCGTCCGATCTGGACGGGACGCTGCTCGACGGCTCGGGGACGATCACCGAGCGCACCGCGCGGATCTGGCGACGGTTGTGGAGCGACGGCATCGAGACGGTCATCGTCACCGCGCGGCCACCGCGCTGGGTGGACCACCTGGCCGGGATCACGGGCGACCACGGCGTCGTGATCTGCGCCAACGGAGCCTTCGTGTACGACGCCGCGCACCAGCAGATCCTCGAGACCCACGGTCTGGATCCCGACCTCACCTCGCGGCTCATCGCGGATCTGCGCGAGATCGAGGGCACGTCCTTCTCGGTCGAACTGGCTGACGGCTTCCATCGGGAGCCGGGGTACCCGGCGGGCACGCCCGAGGGTGTCCCCGAGATCGGCAGCGAGACGGTCGGTCCGCTGGAGGTCGTCACCGATCCCGTGGGCAAGCTCCTCGCGCAGTCCAGCGTGCTCGCGCCGCACGAGTTCCGGGCGCGGGTGCGCGCCGTGATCGGCGACCGTGCGCTCCTGTCGACCTCGTGCGCCGGAGGGCTCGCAGAGATCGGGCCACCGCAGATGACCAAGGCCCGCGCACTCGCCTCCTGGTGCGGGAACCTCGGCATCGAGGCCGCGGACGTCTGGGCGTTCGGGGACATGCCCAACGACATCCCGATGCTCTCCTGGGCCGGGACCGGCTGGGCGGTCGCGAGCGCGGACCCCTCGGTCCTGGCGATCGCCGACCGCACCTGCGGACCGCACACCGAGGACGGGGTGGCGCTCGCGCTCGCCGCGATGCTCGACGGCGAGGAGACCCGGACCGCCGCGTCGGCGGCGAGCTGAGACCCGGGCGCAGCATCTGCGCTGGCGACGCGCGCAGACCCGATCCCCGGACCGCCTCCCCCTCAGCCGCCCAGCAGCATCCGCACGTCCTCGGCCGTGACGGCACCCGCGAAGGCTGTCCCGTCGTCGGTCAGCGCGGAGAACAGGGCGCGCTTGCGCTCCTGCAGCTCGAGCACCTTCTCCTCGATCGTCCCCGCGGCCACCATCCGGTAGACCATGACCCGGCGCTCCTGGCCGATCCGATGGGTGCGGTCGACGGCCTGGGCCTCGGCGGCGGGGTTCCACCACGGATCCAGCAGGAACACATAGTCCGCCTCGGTGAGCGTGAGGCCGAAGCCGCCGGCCTTGAGGCTGATGAGGAACACCGGCGCCTCGCCCTCGCGGAAGGCGCGCACGACCCTCTCGCGATGCGTGGTCGAGCCGTCCAGGTAGGCGTAGGCGATCCCGCGATCGGCCAGGCGCGCCGCGACGCGCTCGAGGTGCGAGGTGAACTGGCTGAACACGAGCACGCGGTGGTGCTCGGCGATCACCTCGTCGAGCCGTTCGAGGGTGTCCTCGAGCTTGGAGGAGACGACCCCCTCGTACTCGGGGTCGACGATCGCAGGGTCCAGGGCGAGCATCCGCAGCAGCGTCAGGGAGCGGAAGACGATGAACCGGTGCCGGTCGATGTCCTCCACCAGCCCCAGCAGCTTCTGGCGCTCCCGCTGCAGGATCCGCTCGTAGAGGCGCCGATGCGCGGGCCGCAGCGGCACCCGGATCACCTGCTCCTGCCGATCGGGGAGGTCCCGGGCCACGACGTCCTTGGTGCGCCGCAGGATGAAGGGGCGAATCCGCCGGCGCAGCAGGGCCAGGCGGTCCTCGGCGCGGCGACGACCGCTCTCGGAGGGGTCGGGCTTCTCGATCGGCCGCACGTACTGCTCGCGGAACGCCCGCCGCGAGGCGTACAGACCGGGGGCGGTGATCGCCAGCAGCGCCCACAGGTCCTCGAGCGAGTTCTCCATGGGTGTGCCCGTGATGGCCAGCCGGAACGGGGCGCGGACGAGCGTGGCGACCTCATGGGCGCGCGATGCGGGGTTCTTCACGAACTGGGCCTCGTCGAGGATCAGCCCCGCGTAGGACGCGTCGATGTGCTCGTCGGCGTCCAGGCGCAGCAGGGTGTAGCTGGTGACCACGATGTCCGCACCGCGGGTCGTCTCCGCCAGCGCGGCGCCGCGGGTCGCGGACGTCGAGTCGACCAGGCGAACGTCGAGGTGAGGTGTGAAGCGTTCGGCCTCGGCCCTCCACACCTGGAGCACGGAGGACGGGGCGACCACGAGGAACGGGGGCGCCGCGGGATCGACCTCGCGGGCGCGGGCGATCGCGGTGAGGGTCTGCAGGGTCTTGCCCAGGCCCATGTCGTCGGCGAGGATCCCGCCGAGTCCATGGGTGCGCAGGAGGTCCAGCCAGGCGTAGCCCTCGGCCTGATAGGGGCGCAGCCGGGCGTCGAGCCCTGCCGGGAGCGGGGGAACCGGCACGTCGGTGAGGTCGCGCAGGCGGCCCACGCTCTCGCGCCAGGAGACCGCCTCGACGGTCTCGTCGGCCAGGTACTCGAAGTCGGCCCACAGCTCGATGGCCCGCCGGTTGACGGCGGGGGAGCCGGGCTCCCACTCCTCCATCGCCTCGGCCTCGGCGATCAGCTCCCGCAGCCGCGCGAACATCGGATGGTCCAGGCGCGCGTAGGAGCGGTCGGGGAGCATGACGGAACGCTGACGGGAGGTCAGAGCCCTGAACACCGCGGTGAAGGGCACCAGCTGCCCGCCCAGGGTGATCATGAAGCCGAGGCCCATCCAGTCCTGGGCGTGCCCGTTGGGCGGCTCGACCTGCGTGATCCGCAGGTGCGGGGTGCCGGTGACCTCGGTGTACGCGGGTCGGTCGCCGTCCTCCCGGACCGTGACCGCCTCGAGGGCGAGCAGCTGAGGGAGTGCCTCCTCGACGAACTCCGCCGCCTCGACACCCGTGAGCTCCTGGCGCTCGGTGTCGGCGAGCCCGGCACGGATCGCTCCGACCCGCGCGAGCACGTCCTCCTCGTGGGCCGCGTCGCGGTCCGGGGCTCGCGAGGGCCTGGCCAGCGGCAGCGTGCGGCGCGGTGCGCGGTACTCCCACGACCACCGCAGCACCAGATCATCCCCGGTGCCGTAGGCGACCTCGCACACGAGGCGGGGCGGCACATGCTCGTGGACCGTGATCGCGGGGTCGGACGAGCGCACGGGGATCCGTGCCCGGAGCTGCGGCGCGAGGTCGGTGAGGAAGTCCTCGACCTCGGCGCCGGGGACCCGCAGCGGCTCGGCGCGCGTGAGCAGGCCGGCGATCGACGGCGGGAGGGCCTGGGCGAGGGGGACGAGGTCCACGTGCACCGTGCGGGAGCCCGGTCCGGGCTCGACCGCGAAGAACCCGCCGGTGCCGGACGGGGAGAGGCCCCTGCGGGGGGCGTCCTCGCCGTCGATCTCGATGCTCGGTGCCACGTCGAGACCGCCGCCCGCGCGGCGCAGCTCGACCGAGACGCGGGCCGGCGCCGTGAGCGTGACCCCGCCCACCGCGCCGGTGCCCACGAGCTGAACGCCGGAGCGCCGTGCGAGGTCCAGGAGCGTCCAGGCATCGGGCCCGCGGAACTCGTCGAGCCGCAGGACGTCCCCGGGGTCGGTCCCGAAGGGATGCTCGGCCAGATGCAGGCGCACCAGGCGCCCCAGCAGCTCGGCATGCCCGGGGCGGTACGCCTCGAGACCTCCGGAGGACGATGCCGAGGCCCCCGCGTACCGGAAGCGCTTCCAGGTCAGGGAGCCGCGGACCCAGCTGCCGTCGGCCGCGCCCGGGCGCAGCGGCCGCAGGGCCACGGCCAGCGGCGAGCCGTCGCGGACGTCCTGGACGTCGGCCGGGCTCGCACCGAACCGCGAGAACCCGAAGCCGCCGAAGCCGGTGAGCAGGTCCACGCCGATCGCGAGCGGCAGGTCACCGGCACCGGGACCCGGCCCGGCGGCCGACAGCCCGTCGAGGAGATCGCGCCACCCGGGGTCTGCGGAGCGGCGGGAACGGGACATGCGGCCATCGTGGCACGACCCCCGGACGAACCGGATGCCGGATGGCAGGCTGTGCCCATGGGCATCCGTGACCTCGCCGCGACCCGATGGGGGATCCCGGCCGCCCGCGCGCTCGGCGACCTCAACGCGCGTCATCCGTGGAACCACAACGACCACTTCCACTCCTGGATCCTCGCGCATCTCCCCGAGCGCCGGCACGCGGCGCTCGACGTGGGATGCGGGCGCGGCGGGCTCGTGGCCGAGCTCGCGCCCTCCTTCGACACCGTGCTCGGGATCGATCGCGACGATGCGATGCGCCGCGCCGCGGCGGACCGTTGCACGGGGATCCCCGCGGTGCGGATAGCGGGCACGCCATTCGAGGCGCTCGAAGGCCCGTTCGACCTGGTGACGATGGTGGCCGTGCTGCACCATCTCGAGCTCGCCCCCGCCCTGCAGGAGGTGCGGCGTCTCCTCGCACCGGGAGGGCGGCTCCTGGTGGTGGGCCTCGCCGTCCCGCGCACACCCCGCGATCGTGCCTGGGACGTGGCCTCGATGGTCACCAACCCGCTGATCGGCCTGGTCAAGCACCCCTGGCCCCACCCGGCCGACGCCCCCGCAGCACCGATCCCCGTGGCCGACCCCTCGCTGTCCTTCTCCTCGATCCGGGCGGTCGCGCGGCGTGAGCTGCCGGGTGCGCGCATGCGGCACCGGCTGGGTTTCCGGTACACGCTGGCGTGGGAGGCGCCCGCCACGCAGTGCTGACCGCGTTCCGCCCAGGTGGAACACTTGCCGCATGCAGGCCACCTCGACCGCCGCACCCCGGCGCGACGCCGCCTTCGCCGAGAACGCGGCGCTGCTCCTGGCGGGGGCCGGGATCCTCGTCGGCGGGATCGTCGGGCTCCTGTCCCTGGGTGGCACCCGTCCGCTGTCCGGGCGCGGCTCGATCGGGTCCGTCGCGGGTTTGGCCGCGACGGGGACCTCCGGGATCGCCTTCGTCGTCGCCGGTGCGACCCTCATGCTCCACGCCCAGCCGTGGATGCGCGAGATCGGCCGGTTCCGGCGCTGGCTGAACATCCTGGGACTGGCGGCGTTGCACGCCGTGTTCAGCTTCCTGCTGACGATCGTGCTGTTCGCGGTCTTCGCCAACGCGTTCCGGGGCCTCGCGCTGGATCCCTGGGCGGGCACCTTCTGGGTCGCGGCGGCCTGCGGGATCTGCACCTACATCTGCGTCGTCTCCGCGAGCGAGATGACGACGCAGTCCCTGGCGGTGCTGCTGGCGGCCTTCCTCGCCACCGGGGTGATGGCCAGCGCCTTCACGGCCCCGGACCCGCTGTGGTGGCAGCACCACTTCTCCTTCCTCGGAGCCGTGGGCGGGGAGGCCGGGCTCGCCTTCAACCTGACGCTGCTGCTGGCGGGTCTCGCCCTCGTGGCGATCGGCGACTTCCTCGCGCATGACCTGGGCGTGTGGGCCGAGGCCACCGGGGTGCCGCACTGGCGCGCCGTCTACGTGCGGGTGTGCATGGTGGTGCTCGGCGTGCTGCTCGTCGCGGTCGGGCTGATCCCCGTGAACATCGACAAGGACTGGCACGATGCCGCGGCGCAGAGCCTGATCGTCGTGTTCGCGGCGGCGCTCGTGGCGTTCCCGCTGATGTTCCGCCGCCTTCCCGGCGCGTTCCAGGCGGCGACGCTCGTGATCATCGGCCTGCTGATCACGTGCCTGGTGCTGTGGAAGGGCGTCGGGTACCTCAACACGACGGCGTTCGAGCTCGGCGCGGCCTCGACCGTGCTGGTGTGGCTGCTGCTGTTCATCCGCTCTGTGACGGCCGCGGTGCGCAGCGTGACGCCCGACGACCCCGAGCGTGCGCGGACGGTTGCCGATTCATCGGGATAGTCCTGCGATCCAAGAATGCGACGCCCGACGCCGGCCGCGGAACCGCCCGAGAGGACCGAGCCATGACCGCCGTCGCGACCGACCCTCCCCGCCTGCCCCGGCTGCACGCCAGCACGCGGTCCCTCCTGATCGTCGTGACCGTCGGCATGGCGCTGACGATCACCACCCGGGTGCTCGCCGGCATGGGGGTCATCCCCGCCGACGCCGTGCGCACGGGCCCGCTGATCCTGGTCCTCCTGCTGGTCCCGATGCAGAACCGCCTCGCGGTGCGCGCCCAGGCGGGGCGGATCGATCGGGCCTTCTTCCGGACCCTGCATCGCTGGTACGCGGCGGGGATCACGGCGACCCTGCTGACCGTGCTCGCCGTGGTCTTCGCGGTGGTCCCACCGGCCCTGTGAGCCACGGCGCGGGCGCCGAGCCCGAGCCCCACTGGTCTTCGTCGCGCCCGCGGAGGATGATCTGACGGCGTGACCGTCCCCGAGCCCTCCTCCGCTCCCGTCGCGACCGGCGCCCACCCGCGCGAGAACGACCCTCTGGTCCTCGCCGCCGCGGCCGTGACCGTGGTCCTGTGGGCCTCCGCCTTCATCGTCGTGCGGGGAGCGGGACCGCACTACTCCCCGGGGGCGCTCGCGCTCCTGCGCATGGCCGTGGGCACCGCGGTGCTCGGGCTGATCGCCGTGCGCCGCGGGATCCGATGGCCCGCCCGCCGCGACCTGCCGCTCGTCGCGGTGTGGGGCATCGCGTGGTTCTGCCTCTACAACCTCGCGCTGAACGCCGCCGAGCTCATGATCGACGCCGGCACCGCCGCCATGGTCGTGAACCTCGCCCCGCTCATGGTGGTCGCGATCGCGGGGCTCGCCCTGCGCGAGGGCTTCCCGCGCGGACTGCTCATCGGGGCGCCCATCTCCTTCCTCGGCGTGGTGCTCATCGGCCTCCCTGCGGGCGGGGAGGGCGCGAAGCCGCTGGGCCTGCTGCTCGCGCTCGCCGCGGCCGTGCTCTACGCCTCGTGCACCCTGATCCAGAAGCGCCTGCTGCGCACCGTCGACTCGACCACGCTGACCTTCACGGGCGCGCTCGCCGGCACGATCGCCCTGCTGCCGTGGATCCCGGCGACCGTCCACGACGCCGCCGCGGCCCCGCTCGGTGCGACCCTCGCGGTGGTCTACGCCGGGATCTTCCCCACCGCGATCGCCTTCACCACCTGGGCCTACGTGCTGCAGCGGACGAGCGCCGGACGCACTGCGGCGACCACCTACGCGGTCCCGGCCGTCGCGATCCTCCTGTCCTGGCTCCTGCTCGGGGAGGTGCCCACGCCGATCATGCTGGTGGGCGGCGTGCTGTGCCTGGCCGGCGTGTTCGTGACGCGGGCCGTGCGACGGTGACCCCGCAGCCCATCCGATCCCTGTCCGAGCGCGCGGGAGAGGGGCGATGAGCGCGGCCCGCCGCACCCACCTCGTCGACATCACGCCGCTGCGGGAGTCCCCAGCCTTCGCGCGCCTGTGGGCCGGCACGGCGATCTCCGGGATCGGCGCCCAGCTGACCGTCGTCGCCGTCGGCCTGCAGATCTACCACCTCACGGGCTCCACGCTCGCGGTCTCCCTGGTGGGCGGGATCGCCCTGCTGCCCATGGTCGTGGCGGGGCTGTGGGGCGGGATGCTGGCAGATGCCTTCGACCGGCGCCGGGTCCTCCTCGTCTCGACGATCGCGGGCTGGGTCTCGACGGTCGCGATCGCCGCCTTCGCGATCGGCCATCACCTGGGCGCCGCGGACGGCACCGTCCTCGACGTCCTCCCGTACTACCTGGCCGCGACCGTCAACGCCGTCGCGGCGACCATCAGCGGCGCGACGCGGATGTCGGTGTACCCGCGGCTCCTGCCCGCCGCCCGCGTCCCCGCGGCCGCGGCGCTCGGCGGCATCGCCACGGGCATCCAGCTCACGGTGGGCCCGGCGCTCGCGGGCGTGCTGGCGGCCCTGATCGGCCTCCCGCTGACCTTCCTCGTCGACGTCGTGCTCACGGCCGCCGGATTCCTCGGGGTCGTGACCCTGCCGCGGATGGCGCCGCTGTCCGCGGTGGTGCGCCCGGGCCTCGTGGCGCTGAGCGACGGGGCGCGGTTCCTCCGCGACGCCCCGAGCATCCGCGCCGGGTTCCTCATCGACATCGTGGCCATGACCCTCGGGCGCCCGTACGTGCTGCTGCCGGCCGCCGGCACCCTCGTGATCGGCGGCGGGCCCACCACCGTCGGGCTGCTCACGGCCTCCGCGGCCGTCGGGACGTTCCTGGCGAGCCTGTTCTCCGGGTCCGTGGGCAGGGTGCGGCGGTACGGGCTCGTCATCTCCGGTGCCGTCTTGGTCTACGGCCTGTTCATCCTCGCCTTCGGCGCCGTCCTCCTGCTCGCCACGTGGGGGGTGTTCGGCGCCGTGAGCCCCACCTGGAGCGGGGTCGCGGCGGTCCCGCTCGTGCTGGCGGCCATCGCTCTGGCGGGCACGGGCGCCGCCGACGAGGTCAGCGCCATCTTCCGCTCCTCGATGCTGCTGACCGCGGCGCCGGACGAGATGCGCGGACGGCTCCAGGGGATCTTCATGGTCGTCGTGACCGGCGGGCCGCGGCTGGGGGATCTCTATGCCGGGGTCCTGGCGTCCGCGATCGCCCTGTGGTTCCCGCCGGTGCTGGGCGGGGTCTGCATCATGGCGCTGGCCCTGGTGATCCTGCGGGCGGTGCCGCGCTTCCGGCAGTACGACGCCGCCGCACCGGTGCCGTGAGGCCTCACGCCCCTGCCGGGGCGCCGGAGCCGGACCCGTGGCACGACGGTGGTGACCGTAGGCGTACTCTCGGCGCCATGACCTCTGATCCCGCCGCGGCCGAGCGTCGCGTCACCATCGTCCTGTTCCCCGGGTTCGAGCTCCTGGACGTGTTCGGTCCCGTGCAGCTGTTCTCCATGGCGCCGGGGATGACGGTGGACTTCGCCGCGCCCGTGGCGGGCCCGGTGGCCAGCTCGCACGGCGTCGAGGTCGTGGCGCCCGTGGCGCTGGCCGAGGTGACGGACCCCGACATCCTGCTGGTCCCCGGAGGTCGCGGCACGCGCACCCTCGTGTCCGATCCGGAGTTCCTGGAGAGCCTGCGCATCCTCGCGGCCCGGGCACGGATCGTCACCTCCGTGTGCACGGGTGCCGCGCTGCTGGCCGAGGCGGGGCTGCTCGACGGCTACCGCGCCACGAGCAACAAGATGTCCTTCGCCTGGGTCGTGGGCCACGGCGCGCGCACCACCTGGGTGCCGGAGGCGCGCTGGGTCGAGGACCGGGACCGCTGGACCTCCTCCGGCGTCGCCGCGGGGATGGACATGGCCGCCGCGCTCCTCGCCGCGACCGTCGGCCCGGAGGCCGCCCGCACCGCGACGGTCCGGGCCGAGCTCGAGGTGCAGGCCGATCCCTCGCACGACCCGTTCGCGCGGATCCACGGTCTGGTCTGAGCCCCTCGGGGCGGCGCGACCACCGCGCGGCCGCCCCGCGCGGTCACACCACCTGGCTCATCGCCTCGCGCGCCCACTCCTCGGCGTCGACCGCTGCGGCCGGTGCGCCCTGACCCCGCAGCCAGGTGCACAGGTTGCGGCAGTCCCGCGCCAGGAACTCGGACCCCGCGGGGTGGGCGATGAGGTCCACGACCTGCGGGACGTCGATCACCACCAGGCGCTGGGCCTCGTCCCGCGGATCGACCAGGACGTTATATGCGGAGAGGTCCCCGTGGGCCAGCCCCAGCCGCGCGAAGGCCAGCACGATGCCCCGGAGGTCGCCCGCCCAGCGGGCCGCGAGCTCCGGATCCGGTCGCATCTCGTGCAGGCGCGCCCCGGCCCGCGGGGTCCCGCCGTCGTCCGTGCCGATGAACTCCATGCACACCTCGGTGCCCAGGAGCTGAACCGGGTAGGGGACGGGCAGCCCGGCGCTGAACAGCCTGCCCAGCACATCGAACTCCGCCCGTGCCCAGCGCCCGGCGGCGGCCTCCCGGCCGAACGCGGTGCCGCGCGCCATGGCCCGGGCCTCGCGGGAGTCCCGCACCCGACGTCCCTCGGTGTACTCGTGGGAGCGGTGGAAGCTCGTGTGCTCCGGGCTGCGGTAGCGCTTGGCCACCAGCAGCGCGGCCTCGCCGTCGGCCCCGGTGCGCTCGGCGGCAGGCAGCGCGCGCTCGAGGAGGTGGGCGTCGGCCTCCTTGCCGGTCTTGAGCACGCCGAGCTCGGTGTCGATCGCTCCGTCGTGCTGCACCACCCAGGAGGGGAAGGGCTGGGGGCCGCGGTCCAGCGTGTGGGCGGTCTCGGGCCAGGTGGACCAGCGCTGATCGGGGTCGAGCTCGGCGGGGCCCTCGCCCGTGAGCTGGGCGAGCGAGGTGGCGTAGAAGGTGTCGAAGTCGAACGACGGGGTCATCGGATTCTCCCTGTGGGGGAAGACCTGCGAGGGGCCGATGGGCCCGGGCGGCTCGTAGGCGCGCGGTGGATCTCAGCAGGTCGGGGCGGACAGCAGGACGGCAGGGGGCAGCACGACGGCAACCATGGGGTCCTCCTCTCCGCGGGCCCGCGGACGTGCCGCGGGCGATGACGGGATCACGCTACGACGGGGCGGGCATGGTGCGCCACGGGTTTTCCGTCCCGCGCCGTGGCGCGGCCGGGCACGCCGCCCACGGCCTTGCAGGCCGCCCACGGCCGGGCACGCCGCCCGCGGCCCGGCGAGCCCCCGTGGACCGGGCCGATGCTCGCCGGCCCGTCCCGGTCAGACGGGACGGGACCTCTGGGCCAGGGCGTCCCACGCCGGCTTGCGCACCGAGCCGTCGCGGGAGATCACCCCGAACGAGGTGTCCGGCGTGACGGGGTCCCCGTCGCGCAGCTGGTAGAAGAACACCGACTCGGCGACACTGTCGCGCAGCGCATCGGTGTACATCCCGTACGCGGCGGCCTGCTGGTCCTCGGTGCCGCATTCGGCGCAGGTGTTCAGGCCGAGCTCCCCGACCGACACGGGCTTCCCGTAGCGCTCGGCGAGGCGGCCGAGCTTGTGCGGGAGGTCCTCGATGTCCTCGACGTCCAGCTGCGGGTAGGCGTCGACCGTGATGAGGTCGAGGCCGGGGGAGAGGATGTCCAGCACCCGGTGCCAGCGCCGCTCCATCTCCGTGTCCACGGGGTAGCCGAAGATGTTGGTGGTGATCCGGGCGTCCGGTGCGACGGCGCGGATCACCTCGCGCGCGAGCACGAGGCGCCCGGCGAGCTCGGTGAGGTACGCGGTCGTGGGCGGGTTCCCGACGTCGGTGAAGGTCCGGTAGTGGGCTCCGTCGGGCTCGTTGAAGATCTGGATCGTGTCGGCCCTGGACCCGAGCTCCCGGCCCAGGTGCGTCCAGAACTGGCGCATCTTGAGGACGAAGTGCTCCTCGGACGCCTCGGCGATCGGGTACACGTCGATGATCATGAGGCAGACCTTGAGGCCGTGCGCATGCGCGGCGTCGATCGCGTCGGAGACCTTCTGCAGCGCCTCGGGCGCGAAGTCGATCCCGCCGTCGGGGGCATCCCAGGACGTGACCGCGGAGACCGCGGCGATCCCGAAGCGCACCCAGCCCATCCCGAGCGCGGTGACCTCGTCCATGCTCTGGGCCACCATCTCGGGGGGAACCTCGGCAGGCTGCTCGATGAGGAAGCCGAAGCGGCGCAGCGGGGACGTCTCCGCCACCGACCCCGCCTCAGCGGTCGGCGCGTCGGCCGGCACCGGGCCGGCCGCGGCACGCGTGGCGACGGTCGCGGCGCCCAGGGCGCCGGCCCCCATCAGCATCACGGTCCGACGACGGGGCAGCCGGGGCTTGCGGGCAGGGTCGTGCGCGCCGCCGTGCATGGGACGCGGTCTCCTCGAGGGTGGTGCCGCCCCGGGCAGTGATCCGCCGAGGTGCGACGGATTCATGATCCCAGCAGGTGGGAGAGCACGGCGAGGCGCCGCCCTCGTGGCATTGCGCACATGGCGGGCGGAACGTTCAGGCGCGGAACGCGACCCGCCCGGCGACGACCGTCGCGAGCACCCGGGTGGCCCGGAGGCGCTCGGCGGCCTCCCGGGAGGCATGCTCGGGCATGAGGCCGTTCTCGAGCGGCACGTCGTCGAAGGGGTCGGAGCCCAGGAGCACCACGTCGGCCGGGCCGCCCGCGGCGAGCTCCCGCACCCCGTCGGTCGAGGCCTCGAGCGCCTCGCGCGGCTGGAGCTGCTGGTGGGGGAACCAGGCGTCGCGTGCATCGGCGCTGCGGTGGACCGCGGCGGCCATCGCGAGCCACGGATCGATCGGGGCCACGGGCGCGTCGGAGCCGAAGGCCAGGGGGATTCCGGCGTCGAGCATGTCGCGGAACCGGAAGGCCTCGGTGGCGATGTCGGCCCAGATGTCGGAGGTGGGGTCCCGGTCGTCCAGCAGGTGCGCGGGCTGGACCGAGGCGACGAGGCCCAGACGGGCCATGCGGGCCAGGTCCGTGTCGGTCAGCATCTGCGCGTGCTCGATGCGACCGCGCTCGCCCGCCGCCTCGTAGGCATCCAGCGCGACCTCGGCGGCCTCGTCTCCGATGGCGTGGACGGCCGCCCACAGGCCCTTGGTCGTCGCGCCACGCAGGAGCTCCACGAGCCGGTCGGGGTCGATGTTGAGGATCCCGTGGCCGTCGGCCCCCTGGCCGCCGTAGGCGTGGCGGCAGCGGGCGGAGCGGGAGCCCAGGGCGCCGTCGGCGATCACCTTGAGCGGGCCCATGGTCACGAGGCCCGAGGCGTCCACGGGGGTGCCTGAGGGGTGGGGCGCGCGGTCGAAGGTCGAGGGGTAGGTCGCGGTGCGCACGTGCAGGAGCGCCTCGCGGCGCGCCCACAGCTCCCAGTTGGCGGCCCATTCCATGTCGCAGATCCCGACGACGCCGAGGGCGAGGGCGTCGCGCTGCATGCGCTCGACGCCGTGCTCCTGGGCGTCGGCGACGCCGGGGAGGTCGTCGAGGTGCGCGACCGCGTCGAACCACGGGTCCTCCCCGACGATCCCCTCCTGGGGCGGCAGGCCCAGGCCCCGCAGGGCGGCGCTGTTCATCCACGCGTGGTGCGCGTCGACACCGATCAGCACCACCGGCACGTCACCGCTGACGGCGTCGAGCGCGGAGACGGTGGGGCTGCCGGAGAGGCCCACGAGCCGGTGGCCGAAGCCGACCAGGGTCCCCGCCGAGGCCGGTCGCACCGCGAGCGCGCCGCGGACCAGGTCCAGCAGAGCGTCGACGCTGAGCACCCCGGAGGTGTCCAGGCGCGCATAGCCCTGCGCGGTCTGGCCCACGTGCACGTGCTGGTCCCACAGGCCGGGGATCGCGATCGTGCCGCCCGCGTCGAGGACCTCCTCGCCGGGCTCCGGGGTCAGCTGGGGCGCGACCTCGCGGATCGTGGCGGTGTCCAGGCGCAGGTCGACGGTGGTCGCGGTCCCGGGCATGCGGGCGGATCGGATGACCACACGGCGAGAGTAGGACAGAGCGCCGCCGGGGCGGGAATCGTGCTCACAGCACGGTGCATGGCACTCCCGCACGGTGCCCCTCGGGCGCCGGGATCCGACGCCGGGGTCGGGCGCTGGGGCCGATGGCGGGGCCCGGTCGGCACGGTCCGCCGTTCCGCGGCGGGGGAGCCTCTCAGGCGCCGGGGCGCAGGCGGTCCACCACGGCGAGCAGGGCCGGCAGGTCGGGCAGCCCTTCGTCGGTGACCGGGTGCTCGGCCTCGCCGGTGAGCAGGGTGCCGTAGTACAGGCCGTCGCCCAGCAGCAGGATCACGGCGGCGACGGCCGGGTCGTGGACCTCCTCGGAGATCGCCTCGAGCCAGTCGCTGCGGGTGGCCTCGAGGGCCCCCTGGGCATGGGTGTTCCCGCCCAGTGCCAGGCGGGCCACGGCCACGAGCGTCCGGTCCAGGGCCGAGCCATCGGCCTTCGAGCTGGCGAGGTAGTAGTGCACGGGCCCGTCGGGCGAGGCGCGCATCTTCTCGAGGTCGAGCTCGCCGAGCTCCTTCAGGCGCGCCAGCAGCCCGTCCACGAGGGCGGTCTTGGAGGGGAAGTGGTAGAGCAGCCCGCCCTTGGAGACGTCCGCGTGCGCGGCGACCGCATCGAGCGTCGCCGCGCGTTCGCCCTCGTCGCTGAGGATCCGCTCGAGGGCGTCCAGGATGCTGTCGCGTGCAGACATGACCTCGACCATAGTCCCTCGCAACTGTACCGGCTGGACGGTTTAGTATGGCCGCGTCGTGACCACCCCGTGCGCGACGCACCCCGAACCCTCGAGGAGAGACATCATGAGCACGACCGGCCTGACGGCACCGAGCACGCAGCGCACAGGCAGCGCGCGCCGCTGGGCGGCGCTCGCGGTGCTCATGCTCCCCGTGCTCCTCATCGCGATCGACAACACCGTCCTCGCCTTCGCGCTGCCCGCGATCTCGGAGGCGATGAGACCCTCGGGCACGCAGCTGCTGTGGATCGTGGACATCTACCCCCTCGTGCTCGCGGGCCTGCTGGTGCCGATGGGCAGCTTCGGAGACCGGATCGGCCGTCGGCGCCTGCTGCTGGTGGGCGCCGCGGGCTTCGCGGCGGTGTCCGCCGTCGCGGCGTTCGTCCCCTCGCCGGAGCTGCTCGTGGCCGCTCGCGCCGCGATGGGGTTCTTCGGCGCGATGATCATGCCGGCGACCCTCTCGCTGATCCGCAACATCTTCGCCGACCCCACCGAGCGGCGCCTCGCGATCGCCGTGTGGGCCGCGGGCTTCTCCGGCGGCGCGGCGCTCGGGCCGATCGTCGGCGGCTTCCTGCTCGAGCACTTCTGGTGGGGCTCGGTGTTCCTGCTGTCGGTGCCGGTGCTCATCCCGCTGCTGGTCCTGGGTCCGCTGCTCGTGCCGGAGTCCCGTGATCCGCACCCGGGCCCCGTGGACCCCGCGAGCATCGCCCTCGTGATGATGGCGATGGTCCCGCTGGTGTGGGGCATCAAGGAGTTCGCCCACGAGGGCCTGACCCTCGCCTCCGTGGTCGCGTTCGCGGTCGGGATCATCGCGGGCATCGCATTCGTGCGCCGTCAGCTCGCGCGTCGCTCGCCCATGCTCGACGTGCGGCTGTTCACCCGCCCGGAGTTCAGCGGGGCCGTCGCCGCGAACCTGCTGAGCGTGTTCTCCCTGGTCGGGTTCCTCTACTACATCTCCCAGCACCTGCAGCTCGTCAGCGGCCGCTCGCCGATGGAGGCCGGGCTCATGCTGCTGCCCGGTCTCGCGGTGACCATCGCCTCGGGACTGCTGGTGGTGCAGGTGGTCAAGAAGGTGCGACCCGGGCATGCGGTCGCGGGCGGACTGGTCCTCAACGCCATCGGCTACACCGTGGTGCTCCTGACCGGGCACAGCGGGTCCGACCTCGGGCTCGTCGTGGCCTTCGCGATCCTCGGCGCCGGGGTCGGCGCGGCCGAGACGATCTCCAACGACCTGATCCTCACCGCCGTCCCTGCGGAGAAGGCGGGCGCCGCCTCGGCGATCTCCGAGACCGCGTACGAGACGGGTGCCGTGCTGGGCACGGCCGTGCTGGGCTCCGTCCTGAACGCGACCTACCGCGCGAACGTGGAGGTCCCGGCGGGGCTGGATGCGGCCCAGGACACCGCGGCGCGCGAGACCCTGGGCGGTGCGAGCCAGGTGGCCTCGGGTCTGTCCGCCGAGGCCGGCGAGGCGCTGCGCACCTCCGCCGCATCGGCCTTCGACGCGGGCTCGGTGGCGACGTCGGCGATCGGCGCGGGGCTGATGCTGGTGGCCGCCGTGATCGCCCTGGTCACCCTGCGCCGGGCGCGGACGGAGGGGCCCGCCGCACGATGATCCCTGCGGCACCGGTGACGGTGGCACGCGGTCCCGGTGGACATCCCCACCCTCAGCGCCTCGCGTCCTCCAGGAGCCGGGCCAGGGTGCTGCGCCCCAGCTCGGCCATCGTCGGGTTCGAGGTCGCGTAGTACCAGACCAGGCCGATGGCCTGCTCGAACGCCCATGCGGCTCCACGGACCCATTCGGGGTCGTCACAGGCCAGGGCCTCGCGGACGATGGCACGGCGCGGTGCGTCCAGCAGGTGCCAGCAGACGACCAGGTCGAGCGCGGGATCGGCCGGCGCGCAGCCGCCGGTGTCCAGCACCCCCGTCAGCCGCTCCCCGCCCGTGAGCACATTGGCGGGGATGAGGTCCCGGTGGCACAGGCGCAGGTCCCTCGGCGCAGGCAGGACCGAGAGGTCGTCCCACAGGGCGCTCAGGGCGGCGACGGGCAGCAGGCCCCTGCTGCGGTCGAGGCACTCGTGGACCCACGGCCGGTGATCGCCGAGGGTGCCTCCGCGGCCCTGGCCGTCGAAGCGGCGGGACCCGATGTCGACCGACCTGAGCGTCGTCAGCAGGAGCACCAGGTCGCGGGCGAAGGCCTCGGAGCCCTGCACGACGGTCGGTGTGCTCACCGTGCCGGGGACCCAGGTGGTGACCGCGAAGGGCATCGGCACGGCCGCGGTGGCCGGCACGACACGGACCGGGATCGGCGCGGGGAACGGAGCCAGGGCCGCGAACTCCGCCATCGCGGCCTGCTCGGCGCACACGGTGGACAGGGCCTCGGCGGGATCCGTGCGCCGCACGGGGACGCGGACGACGAGGTCCTCGCCGAGGCGGAGGATCTCGCTGGTGGTCGCCGAGGTGCTCTGCCGGGTCAGCGGACGACCGGCGAGGTCAGGGGCGTGTGTGGCGAGGGCGCGCTCGACGGCGGCGGTCGTGACCGTGAGCTGATCCTCGTGCATCGCCATCCCGGCACCGTACCGGCGCCCGGGCGTCGCGTCGCCCCGATTCCGTGACGCCCCCGGGGACCCCATGACAGCTGTCATCCCCACGACGTGATCGCCGGGACTGCCCGCGCCGCGCGCGGTGGACGAGGGTCGTGCCATGACCACAGCACCTGCACCCGCCGGCCCCGCGCCGAGCCCCGCGAGGACCCCGGCCGTCGCGCTCACCGGCCTCACCAAGCGCTACGGCGACCTCACGGCCGTCGACCACCTGGACCTCACCATCCCGCGCGGGCAGATCCTCGCGCTGCTGGGCCCCAACGGCGCCGGCAAGTCCACCACCACCGAGATGATCCTGGGCCTGACCTCGCCGGACGACGGCACGGTGCGGGTGTGCGGGCAGTCCCCGCGGACCGCGACCGAGAACGGCCTGGTCGGCGCGATGCTCCAGAACGGGCACCTGCTCGAGGACATCCCCGTGCGCACCCTCGTGCACCTCGTCGGCGGGGTGTGCGCGCATCCCCTCGCGTTCGAGGAGGTGGTCGAGCGCGCCGACGTCGCCCACCTGCTCAAGAAGTCCACCTCGAAGCTCTCCGGCGGCGAGGCCCAGCGGGTGCGGTTCGCGCTCGCGCTGCTGCCGGACCCCGACGTGATCCTGCTGGACGAGCCGACCGTCGCGATGGACGTCGAGACCCGCCGAGCGTTCTGGGATCGCATGCGCCACGTCGCCGCCGAGGGTCGCACCATCGTCTTCGCGACCCACTACCTCGAGGAGGCGGACCAGGAGGCCCAGCGGATCGTCGTCATGAACGGCGGACGGATCGTCGCCGACGGCACCGGCACGGAGATCAAGCAGGTGCTCGGAGGTCGCGTCATCACCCTCGCCGGAGACGCCGATGCCCTCGCGGCCCTGCCCGCTGTCACCTCCGTGACCCGCCTGGAGGACGGGCGCTCGCGCCTGGCCAGCGCCGACTCCGATGCCACGCTGGGCGCCCTCTTCGCCGCCGACGGACCCGTCTCCCGGGGGCTCGTCCACGGCATCGAGGTCGCCTCCCCGAGCCTCGAGGACGCGTTCCTCCAGCTCACCCACCGCTGACCCGACGCACCGGACCAGGAGTCCTGCCATGAGCACCGCATCAGCCTCTGCCGCCCTCGCCCCGGCCCGTGCCACCTCGAGCGCGCGGCCCCTCTCCCAGACCACCCGCGCCCTGCGCTACGCGCGCAGCGCCACCGCCGTCACCCTCCGTGACGGAGCCTTCGTGTTCTTCACCGTCGCGCTGCCCGTCGTCATGTTCCTCATGTTCAACGCGATCTACGGCACGAGCTCCGGCGGGATCGCGGGGGTGACCATCATGACCAACATGGCCGCCTACGGCTCCCTGGGCGGCGCGCTGAACGCCGGCGCCACCATTCAGATCGAGCGCGCCAACGGCTGGCTGCGCCAGCTCACCGTGGCCGGGCTGAACCCCCGAGGATTCGTGTTCGGCAAGATCGTCGCCGCACTCGTGATCATGCTGCCGGCGCTCGTGGCGGTGTTCGTCGTCGGCATGACCGTCGGCGGGGTCGACATCCCGCTGGCCTCCGCCGTGGTCGGCGTGCTGGTGCTGTGGGCCGCGATCGTGCCGATGATCGTCCTGGGCCTCGCGCTGGGCCTGGTCCTGCCGCCCCGGGCCGTCCAGGGCGCCTCGACCATCGTGCTGATGGCGCTGTCGATCGCCGGCGGCCTCTGGTTCCCCTACGAGTTCTTCCCGGACTGGCTGAAGACCATCGCGCGCGGGACGCCCACCTACTGGGTGGGACAGCTGGGCCACTGGGCCACGCTGGGTGGGGACGTCCCCGGACAGGCCGTCGTGGTGCTCGCGGTCTGGGCCCTGGCGCTGATGGCCGTCGTCGCGCTCCTGTTCCGCCGGGCCGCGCGCAGCTCGCGCCGGTGACCGGCCGGCCCGGCACCGCGCCTGGCACAATCACGACGACGCACGAGAGGAGGTGAGCAGCATGGACACCACGAGCACCCCGCCCGCGACCTCGAAGCGCCCGACGGTGCGCGAGCTCGAATGCTCCGCGCCCGAGCGGTTCGACCTCCGCGAGCTCCTCACCGGGAGCTGGCGGTCGGACACCGTGCGGTACTCGGCCCCCTCCCTCGTCTTCCTGCTGTTCGTGATCGTCCCCGCCTGGACCGAGCTCAGCTGGGTGCGGGCGCTGACCGCGACCGTGCTGTGCCTCCTCTTCGGGGTCCTCTTCGCCTTCGCGGGGGCCGTACGGCGCTACGGCCTCCGCGCGACGGCGGGATGGCTGGGGATGATGTGGCTGGTCCTCGCGCTCCTGGCCCTCGTGATCCACGGCGACATCGCCTACCTCGTGATGTTCGTGCTCATGGGCCACGCGATCGCCCTGCCGTGGGTCTGGGGTCGGGTGGCGGTCCTCGTGATCGGCCTCGCGGGCCTCGCCTACGGGATCGCGACCGAGAACACCGTGGTGGTCGTGCTGGATCTGGCCGGTGTGGCCCTGGGGCTGGGGATCGCCGCCTCGATCCACAAGGGCATCCTGGAGGATGCGCTCGAGGCCGTGCAGCGGCGCAATGCGGTCCTCGCGGTCTCGGCGGAGCGCGAGCGGATCGGCCGGGATCTCCACGACATCCTGGGGCATTCTCTGACGACGATCACGGTCTCCGCGCAGCTCGCGAAACGTCTGGTCGACATCGATCCCGACGCCGCCCGGGCGCAGATCCAGGAGATCGAACGGATCGCCCGGCAGTCCCTCGCGGACGTCCGCGCGACGGCCAGCGGCATGCAGCAGGTGCGCGCCGCGGCGGAGATCGCCTCGGCCCGCAGCGTCCTGACCGCAGCCGGGATCGAGCCGGCCACCCCCGTCTCCCTCCCCGTCCTGCACGACGCAGACGCCGAGCTGCTGGGCTACGTGGTGCGCGAGGGCGTCACGAACGTCGTGCGCCACTCCCAGGCCACCCGCTGCCGGATCGACCTGGACCCCCACGGCGTGAGCATCGAGGACGACGGCGTGGGGATCGCGCACGGCGCGGCCCGGACGGGGCTCGACGGCCTGCGCCGACGGGTCGAGGAGGCTGGCGGAACCTTGACCGTCGGATCCGGGCACGACGGTGGGACGCTGCTGGACGCCCGGCTGTCGACGGACACGGACGATGGAGGACGACGATGAGCACGGGAACCGGCACGGGCGCAGGCACAGGCACGGGCGCCGATCCGGCCACGGATTCGAGGATCTCGACGGGTGCAGGTGCCGCCGCGGGCGAGCGGGCACATCCTTCGCCGGACCCGTCGGCGCCGCGCGCGATCCGCGTGGCCCTGGCCGATGACCAGGCCATCCTCCGCGGTGGTCTCGCAGCCCTGCTGCGTCTCGAGAGCGACATCGAGATCCTCGGCGAGGCGGCGACCTGCGCGGACGCGATCGCCCTCGTGGACCGGGTGGCCCCCGACGTGCTCCTGCTCGACGTGCAGATGCCGCCGGGGGACGGCCCCGATGCGCCCGAGGACGGCATCGATGTGGCGCGGCGGCTGGACCAGCGCCGACAGGGACCGGATGCGCCGCGCACCCGGATCATCGTGCTCACGACCTTCGGCCGGGCCGGCTATCTGCGCCGCACCCTCGAGGCCGGCGCCCAGGGATTCATGGTCAAGGACGCCCCCGTCGAGCAGCTGGTCGATGCGGTGCGGCGCGTGCAGCAGGGCTTGCGGGTGGTGGACCCGGACCTGGCCGCGCAGTCCCTGGCCACGGGGCCGAGCCCGCTGACCCCCAAGGAGGGCGAGGTGCTGCGGGCCGCCGCGCTCGGCGGGACGACGGCGGACGTCGCCGCCCGGGTGTTCCTGTCCGAAGGGACCGTGCGCAACCACATCTCCAACGCGATCGGGAAGCTGGGCGTCACCAACCGCGCCGAGGCCGTGCGGGAGGCGACGGACAACGGGTGGCTGTGAGCACGGCTCCGTGAACGCCTGGGTCGTCTGAGGTCGCCAGTAGTCTCGACCCGTGTCGTCCCTCCTCCACATCATCCGCTTCACCCGCACCCTCTGGCCGCTCTACCTCGGAATCCTCGTCTGCTCGGTCGTGACCGCGGCGGCGGGGCTCGCGGTGCCGTTCATCATCGCCCGGGCCACGGACACCGTGACCGACACCGTGGGCGGGCGCCTCACGGTCAGCAGCGCCGTGACCACGGTGATCGTGCTGGCCGCAGCCCTGCTGATGGCCGAGCTGGTGACCACCGTCGTCTCGAACGTCGGCGGCTGGCTGGGCGACGTCATGTCCAACCGGATGCGCACGATCCTCTCGGTGCGCTACTTCGAGAAGCTGCTGAACCTGCCCCAGCGCTGGTTCGACACCGAGCTGACCGGCACCATCGTCTCCCGCCTGAACCGGTCGATCGCGGAGGTCACGAGCTTCGCCAAGACGTTCTCCAACTCCTTCGCAAGCATGCTCATCACGACGCTCGCGGTGCTCGTGATCTCCGGGATCTATGCCTGGCCGCTCGCGGTGCTGCTGCTGGTGATCACCCCCGTCTACATCGGCCTGACCGCACTGACCTCCCGGAGGTGGCAGCGGCTGGAGGGGGAGAAGAACACCGAGGTCGACCTCGCGGGCGGCCGCTTCGCCGAGGTGATCGGCCAGATCCGGGTGGTCAAGTCCTTCGTGCGCGAGCGCGGCGAGCTCGAGCTGTTCACCCGGCGGTTCCGCCGCACCGACGCCCTGACCCGCGCGCAATCGACCCACTGGCACCGCATGGACGTGCTGCGCCTGGGAGCGCTGAACCTCGTGTTCTTCGGGATCTACGTGATCATCTTCGTGCGCACCGCCCAGGGCGCCTTCTCCCTCGGCGACATGGTGCTGCTGGTGCAGCTGATGGCGATGGCCCGCAATCCCGTGCAGTCGATGAGCTGGGTGATCGACGCCTCCCAGCACGCGATCGCCGGCTCCAAGGACTACTTCCGGGTCATGGACACCCCCGTGGACGGACGCCGCCTCGTCAGCGTCGATGCAGGCACCGGCGTGGTCGTCGAGGCGGAGCCCGAGCAGACCGATGCGGACCCGGCGGCCGCCCTTCACCCCGTCGAGGGCGCGCCGTCGATCGCCTTCGAGCACGTGTCCTTCGCCTACGAGCAGGGCGAGGACGTGCTGCATGACGTCTCCTTCACCGTCGGGCGCCACGAGAAGGTCGCGCTCGTGGGGGAGTCCGGCGGCGGCAAGTCCACCATCGTGAACCTCCTGCTGGGGCTGTTCCCGGTGGGCAGCGGGACGGTGCGGGTGGCCGGGCGCGACGTGTCCGAGCTGGCGCTCGAACCGCTGCGCCGCAGCATCGGCGTCGTCTTCCAGGACGCGAGCCTGTTCTCCGGCACCATCGAGGAGAACATCGCCTACGGCCGGCCCGGGGCGAGTCCCGAGGAGATCCGCGAGGCCGCCCGGCGCGCCAACGCCGATCGCTTCATCGAGCACTTCCCGGACGGCTACGCGACCGTGATCGGGGAGCGGGGCCTGCGGCTGTCCGGCGGGCAGCGTCAGCGGATCGCGGTGGCCCGCGCGATCCTCAAGGATGCGCCGATCCTGGTGCTCGACGAGGCCACCAGCGCGCTGGACACCCGGGCCGAGCGCAGCGTCCAGGCGGGCCTGGACGAGCTCATGGCCGACCGCACCTCGCTGATCATCGCCCACCGCCTGTCGACCATCGCGGGCGTGGACCGGATCGTCACGATCCGCGACGGCCGCATCGACGAGATCGGCACCCCCGCCGAGCTCGCCGCGTCCGGCGGGATCTACGCGCAGCTGCTCGCGCTGCAGGACAGCGGCCAACGACGACGCCTCGAGAGCTTCGGGATCCACGGCTGACGGCCCTCGCCCCCAGCGGAGGGCATACAGTTCCCGCACGGACTCCCGGTGACGTGCACCTCCGCCCTGGACCGGAAGAAGGAAGCCGATGGACATCGCCCCCGGACTGCTGGGAATCTCCCTCCAGGAGGTCGTCGTCCTCCTGATGATCCTCCTTCCGGCGCTGCTGGTCGTGGCCGCCGTGATCCGGGTGGCGCGGAGCATCGGGCGGCGACAGCGGGAGGCCGCGGCGGCGCTCGACGCGTCCCACCGCGACCTCGCCGAACAGCTCCGGACGATCTCGGGCCGCCTCGAGACGATCGAGCGACGCCTCGGCGACATCCCCGAGTAGCACCCCGCCTGCGAGCGGCACGGGAACGGGGCCCAGGGGTGCTGTCAGCCCTGCGGGCGCAGGATCGCCGAGAAGTCGTAGGAGCCGCGGCCGGCCTGCTGCTCGTGCTCGAGCGAGGAGCGGGCGGCGCGTACGGCGGGCAGGTCGATGCCCGCCGCATCGAGCATGAGGCCGGTGTCCTTGGCGATCGCGTCGACCGTGAAGTCGCCGTCGGCGCTGTCGCGCTCGCCCCGGACGAACGGCCCCTTCATCCCGGCGATGAAGGCGAGTCCCGTGCTCTGCAGCATGTCGAGGGTCTCGGCCGGCTCCAGCTCGCACGCGTCCCCGAGGGCCAGGGCCTCGCGCAGACCCTCGGCGCTGACCGCGAGCGCGAGGTTCGCCAGGAGCTTGCCGGCCGCCGCCTTGGCCGGGGTGTCCACGCCGTGCAGGCGGTCGGGATCCGCCCACGGACGGGCCAGGTCCACGGCGCGCTCGCGCAGGACCGCGTCCCGGGTGCCGACGTACACGCCCAGCTTCCCGGCGCGCGCCGGGCCCAGGGTCCCCACCACGGGCACGGCCACATAGGTGGGGACGGCCGCGGCGAAGGCCTCGGCGTCGGCCGGGGAGACGGTGGAGGTGTCCAGCCACGGCACGCCGTCGGGGATCAGACCGGGGTCGATGACGGTCTCGCGGACGGCGCTCGGACCGAACAGGCTGGTCACGACGGCGTCCGCGCCGGCGACGGCCTCGGCCGCGGTGTCCGCGACCTGCGCCCCGGCGTTCGCGAGGCGCTGCGTGCGCGAGCGGGTGCGGTTCCAGACGGTGAGCTCGTGCACGGGGAGGAGGCGGAGGGCGAGCTCGGTGCCCATCCGCCCGGTGCCCAGGAATGCGATTCTCATGCCCTCCAGTCTGGCACCGGTGGGGTGCGTCGCCACGGATTCATCCGGATGCCTCCCGGGCGCCACCGTCGCTTGTGAGGATGGAGGGCATGACTCCTCGTCTCACCCGCCGCCATGCCCTCGTCGCCTCGGTCGCCGGACTGGCCCTGGCCCCCACCGCCGCGCACGCCGCGCCCTCGGCCCCCATCGCCCCCGCCGCGGTCCGCGTCGGGGGCGGCGGCCATGGGCACGGGAGTCGATCCGTCCGCATCGCGACCTACAACGCGTCCCTGAACCGCGGCGCCGCAGGGCAGCTGATCAGCGACCTCTCGACTCCCGACAACGCCCAGGCGCGCCAGGTCGCCGAGATCATCCAGCGCAACGCCCCGGACATCGTCCTGATCAACGAGTTCGACGTCGACGAGGAGCATCGTGCCGCGGACCTGTTCCGCCGCCACTACCTCGAGGTGCCCCAGCGGGGGCAGAAGCCCGTCATCTACCCCTACGCCTTCACCGCGCCGGTGAACACCGGCGTGCCCAGCGGCATGGACCTGAACCAGGACGGCACGATCGGCGGGGGCGACGACGCGTACGGCTTCGGACTGTTCCCCGGGCAGTACGGGATGCTCGTGCTCTCGCGCCATCCCATCGACACCGACCGGGTGCGGACCTTCCAGAACCTGCTGTGGTCCTCCATGCCCGACAACCTCATCCCCACCGACTACTACACGCCGGAGCAGGTGCCGCGCCTGCGGCTGTCCTCGAAGTCCCACTGGGACGTGCCGGTCACGTTCGGCCGCACGACCCTGCACGTGCTCGCGCACCACCCCACGCCGCCCAGCTTCGACGGCCCCGAGGACCGCAACGGACGGCGCAACCACGACGAGATCCGGCTCTGGGCGGACTACCTTCGACCCGGTCGCCGCGCACGCTACATCGTGGACGACGCCGGTGTGCGCGGCGGACTGGGCGGTCGCGAGTCCTTCGTCGTGCTGGGGGATCACAACTCCGACCCGCGCGACGGGGACTCCTGGCCCGGTGCGATCCAGCAGCTCCTCGAGCATCCCCGCATCCAGGACCCGCGGCCTGCGAGCCGCGGCGCCGTCGAGGCCGCCCGCGCGCAGGGCGGCGCGAACGCGGAGCACCGGACCCGCTCGCGGTACGACACCTCGGACTTCACCGATGACCCCGGCCCCGGGAACCTGCGCGTGGACTACGTTCTGCCGTCCACGGACCTGCGGGTCACCGACACGGGCGTGTTCTGGCCGTGCGAGGGCGAGGACGGCGCGGACCTCGTGGGCGCCTCGGACCACCGTCTGGTGTACGTGGACGTGCGGCTGCGCTGACGGGTCCGTTCCTCAGCCGGCGAGGGCGCGGGACAGGTCCGGCTGGGCGGCCTGCAGCACGAGCCACGGGCTCAGCAGGTGCGGCAGCGACGCGGCCGTCGCGCACACGTCCTCCCAGCGCGCCCACGCCACGTCCATGACCTCGGAGGTCTGCGGCGCCGGGAGATCGGCCCTGTCGATGAGGAGGTCGACCACGTGGACGGGGCAGACCTCGTTCTCGACGATCCCGCCCGCATCGACGGCGCGGTAGCGGAAGTCGGGGAGGACCGGCACCGGAGCGGACAGGGCGTCCGCGGACAGGTGCAGCTCCTGGGCGGCGCGGCGTGCGATCGCCGCCGGCATCGCCTCCCCGGGCATCGGGTGCCCGCAGAACGCATTGGTCCACACACCGGGCCAGGTCTTCTTGCCCAGGGCGCGCCGCGTCATGAGCACCCGTCCGGTGGCGGGATCCCGGACGTGGACGGAGAACGCCAGGTGCAGCGGCGTGCTGGTCGTGTGGACCTCGGCCTTGTCGACGGTGCCGATGGCGACGGCCCGGTCGTCCAGCAGCACGACCTGCTCCGTGGGCGAGGTGCGCGATCCGTCGGCGGACCTCGACGTGGAGGTGCTGATCGTCGTGTCCGGCGTGGTGCTGCTGGCTGGCATGGGGCGCCCTTCTCCTTCGCCGGGGCCCTAGGTCGGTGTCCGCTTCCGAGGCCCGGGGTGGTCGGTTGCGATCACCCTATCGGATCACTAGTCTGTCTAACTATTAGACAAGCGAACGACGTCACCCGGAGGAGGCGGTCCGCGATGAGCCCCACGATCACCGTGCTGGCACTGCACGGACTCGGCGGCACGGCGTCCACCTTCGGACCGTTGCGCGAGGCGCTCGGCGACGACGTCGATCTCGTCGCCATCGACCTCCCGGGTTTCGGCGACCGCGCGTCGACGCCCGGTGGCGGCGGCCTCCGCGTCATGGGTCAGGCGGCCATGCAGGCCGTCCCGCAGGTCGGCTCCGGTCCCTGGTACCTCCTCGGGCACAGCATGGGCGGCAAGATCGCCCTGACCGTCGCCGCCGCCCTGCGGGACCTCCCGTACGCGACGTTCCAGCCCTCCGGGCTGATCCTCCTGGCACCCTCCCCGGCACAGCCCGAGCCGATGCCCGAGGCCCGGCGCGAGGAGATGCTGTCCTGGGGCCGGGAGGGGCTGACCAGGCGGCGCGCCGCGCAGTTCCTCGCCGAGGACTGCGCCCGCGACCTGCCCGAGCGTCGCCATCGGATCGCCGTGGACACCTTCATGAGGTCCTCGCCCCGGGCATGGACGCGATGGCTGGTCGCGGGCAGCACAGAGGATTTCAGCGCCCGGGTCGGGGCGATCGAGCTGCCCGCCCTGGTGCTCGGAGGGGATCAGGACGAGGCGCTCGGCAGCTCGGCCCAGCCGGGTCTCCAGGCGCACTCGCTGCCGATGGCCACCTTCGTCGAGCTCGCCGGGACCGGACATCAGATCCCCCTGGAACGCCCGGAGGAGACCGCCACCGAGATCCGCCGGTTCCTCGCGCGGACGGCTCCGCAGCTCGCGGGGCGCTGACCTCGGGCGGGGATCTCGCGATGAGCCGGGACGAGCGCCCGCCTATCATGGAGGCGGGTTCCGTGCAGAGCAGGAGCCCGACGGAGCACCACCACCCAGGAGCGGACATGGACGGCGACGCGGAGGAGCGGCCCGCGAGCAGCGGGTACTTCTTCCCTCCCGTCGAGCACCCGCCCGTCGATGCCCTCGACCTGCTCCATGAGCTGCGCCTCTACCGCGAGTCCAACGCCCGCATGCGCTCGAAGGTCCGCGACGACATGGGCATGGGGGAGAAGGACCTCACGGCGCTGCGTCTGCTGCTGGCGGCCCAGGCGCGCGGCGAGGTCCTGCGGCAGCAGGATCTGGCGCGGCATCTCGGGATCCGCCCGGCATCGGTGAGCGTCCTGGTGGATCGGCTGGTCAGGGACGGGTACGCCGAGCGGTCCGCGCACCCCGAGGACCGCCGTTCGACCGCCGTGCATCCCACCGCCGCAGGCAGCGAGGAGGTCCATCGGACCCTGAACGCCATGCATGCCCGCATGCTCGCGGTCGCCGCATCGCTGACCCCCGCCGAGCGCGGCGTCGTCACGAGATTCCTGCGCGAGCTCAACCACGCCCTGGACGCCCAGCCCTGACCGCGGGGTTCCCGGCGTCGACGCACGTCGGGCCTACGATGAGGCCATGACGCGACGCCACCCGACCATCGCCCCCGTCCTCGAGTCCGTCCCCGACGGCGCGATCCTGCTGGACGTGCGCTGGTCGCTCGACGGATCCACGGGGCACGCCACGTACCTCGCAGGGCACCTCCCGGGCGCCGTGTACGTGGATCTCGGCACCGAGCTCGCGGCGCCGCCGAGCGCCGCCGAGGGCCGTCATCCGCTGCCGGCCCCGGAGGACTTCGCGGCCTCGATGCGCCGCGCGGGCCTGCACGACGACTCCCTGGTCGTGGCGTACGACGACACCGACGGCTCGCAGGCGTCCCGCCTGGTGTGGATGCTCCGAGCCCTCGGCGTCGAAGCGGCCCTGCTCGACGGCGGCCTGCGCGGCGTGATCGGCGTCGAGCTGTCCGTCGTCGACGAGCGCCCCGAGCCGGGCACGTTCACGGCACGCGCCTGGGACGTCGAGGTCGTCGCGACCCCCGACGAGGTGGCCTCCGGGCACTTCCTCGTGATCGACGCCCGCGCCCCCGAGCGCTACCGCGGGGCGACCGAACCCATCGACCCCCGCGCCGGGCACGTGCCCGGCGCTCTGAACGTGCCGTTCGCGGGCAACGTGGACGGGGACGGTCGCTTCCTGCCCGTCGATGCCCTGCGGGAGCGCTTCACGGCCGCGGGCGTGGACCCCGAGGACGAGGTGATCGTCTACTGCGGGTCCGGGGTGACCGCCACCCACAATCTGCTGGCCCTCGAACGGGCCGGCCTGGTGGGCGCGCGGCTGCTGCCCGGTTCGTGGTCGCAGTGGAGCGCGGACCCGACGCGCGAGGTCGCGACCGGATCGGCCCCGTGAGGACGACCGCGGTGTGACGGTGGCGGACCGGCGATGCCGACGGGTCTCATGACGACGGCCGGCCGGTGACGCCGGCGGTCGTGGCGCTCGTGCGCGCCGACAGCCGCACGGACGGCTGACGCGCACGCCGCGTCCCCCTCACAGCAGCGCGAGCACCAGGTTCCACACGCACAGCACGCCCAGCATCGCGAGGCTGTAGCCGATCGACGCCCGCATGATCTCGCTCTCGCGGCCGCTGAGGCCCACGGCGCCGGCGGCGATCGCGATGGACTGCGGGGAGATCACCTTGGCGGCCGTGCCTCCGGCGGTGTTGGCGCCCACCAGCAGCGGCGGGGCCACGCCGATCCCCTGGGCGGTGGCCACCTGCAGCGGGGCGAACAGGGTGTTGTTGTTGACCACCGAACCGGTGAGGAACACGCCGATCCAGCCGATGATCGGCGCGATGAGCGGGAAGATCGGACCCACGCCCGTCAGCGCCGTGCCCATCGCGTTCGAGCCGCCGGAGTAGTTGGCGATGTTGGCGAGCACGAGGATCACGGTGATCAGCGCGATCGCCTTCCACAGCATCACCAGCGCCCCCTTGAGCTCGGCGAACAGGGTCCGCACGTCCACCTGGGGGGTGGTGAGGAAGGTGACCAGCACGGCCAGCAGGATCGCGGTGCCGGTGGCCCCGAGGATCGCGAACGTCCAGGTGGACTGGACCACCGCGCCGGAGGCGGTCGTGATCTGGCCGGTCACCCCGGGGATCGGCACGGACAGGGTGGTCCCGGCCAGCGCCCCCTCGGTGAACAGCGACTTCACGGCCGGGATCGACCACAGCAGGATGAAGGCGGTGAGGATGTAGAAGGGGCTCCACGCCACGAGGAACTGCCGGGGCGAGGGGGAGTCCAGCGCCGGGATCTCGCCGCCGCCCTCGCGGAAGATCCGGCGCGGCGACCAGAAGCGGCTCAGCACCATGAGCGCGACGAGCGCGCACAGGCCCGCGCCGAGGTCGGCGAGCTCCGGGCCCAGGAACCACAGGGCGCCGGCCTGCACACCGCTGAACACGAGCGTCACGGTGACCGTCGCCGGAAGGGTCTCCTTGAGGCCCCGCACGCCGTCGAGGATCAGCACGAGCAGGAACGGCACGGCGAGGGTGAGCGGCTGCAGCACCACCACCATGGCGCGCGAGAGGTCCAGCACGTCCATCCCGGCGACCTGCGCGCCCACCATCACGGGCACGCCGATCGCGCCGTACGCGCCGGCGGCGACGTTGCCCACCAGGGCGATCATGGCGGCCTTGACGGGGCCGAACCCCAGCTGCACCAGCAGCGCCGCGCAGATCGCGATGGGCACGCCGAACCCGGCCGCCCCCTCCAGGAAGGCGCCGAAGGCGAAGGCGATCATGAGCACCTGGATGCGCTGATCGGCCGAGACCGCGCTGATCGAGGAGCGGATCACGTCGAAGCGGCCCGAGACCACGCTCAGGCGGTAGAGCCACACGGCCATCACGATGATCACGGCGATGGGCCACAGCGAGGTGAGCGTCCCGGCCAGCGACGCGCCCGCGACGGAGCCCACGGGCATGCCGAAGACGACCAGGGCCACGACGACCTCGACGGCCAGGGCGATGAGACCGGCCTTGAGCCCGGTGAGCTTGAAGACCATCAGGCACAGCAGGAAGACGATGATCGGGAGGGCGGCGACGAGACCCGACAGCAGCGGGTTGCCGAACGGGTCGATGTTCTGTGTCCACATGGGGGTGGGTCCTCGAGGAGGGCCGACGCGGGAGGTCCGGTCGGTGGCGGATGGGGGAGAGTGCGCGACGCCGGGTGCGCAGGAGGCGCACCCGGCGCGGTCGTCAGCTGCGCAGGGTGCCGGCGACCTCGCGCAGCGAGGCGGCCGAGCGGTGCAGCAGCTCGAGCTCGTGATCGGAGAACGGCGTCGCGGGGATGGGGTGGGCGCCGCTGCGGTTGACGATGCACGGCACGGACAGGGCCGCACCGTCGATCCCGGCGATGCCGCTCAGGACGGGCGCCACGGGCAGGATCGCGTTCTCGTCGCTGAGGATCGCCTCGACGATGCGGGTGCTGGACAGGCCGATCGCGTAGTTCGTCGCGCCCTTGCCCTGGATCACGGTGTACGCCGCGTCGCGGACGTCGACGGCGATCTGGTCCAGCAGGGCCGGGTCGAACACGCTCTCACCGCGGACCGTCCACTCCAGCAGCGGCACGGTGCCGATCCGGGCGCTCGACCACAGCGGGAACTCGGTGTCGCCGTGCTCGCCGACGATCACGGCGTGCACGCTCGAGGCCGAGACCTCCGCGCGCCGCGCGATCTCCCAGCGCAGGCGCGAGGAGTCCAGCGTGGTGCCCGAGGCGAAGATGCGCTCGGCGGGGAGCCCGCTGGCTTCCTGGGCCAGCATGGTCAGGACGTCGCAGGGGTTGGAGACGATCACGTAGATCGCGTCGGGGGACACCGCCAGCAGCTGCTCCATGAGCGAACCCATGATGCGGGCGTTGGTCGCGGCCAGCTCGATGCGGGTCTGGCCGGGCTTCTGCTTGGCCCCGGCGGTGATGACCACGACGTCGGAGTCCGCGGTCACGGCGATGTCGCTGCCGCCGGTGATCTCGGTGGCACCCACGAACTTGGCGCCGTGGGCGAGGTCGAGCACCTCGGCGCGGGTCTTCTCCGGGGCGATGTCGTAGAGGGCGATATGGCGGGCCGCGCCGCGGATCATCGCCGCATACGCGACGCTCGATCCGACGGCTCCGGCTCCGACGACGGTCAGCTTGCTCACGGTCTTCATGCCTCGAACCTAGGGGCATTCCCAGGAGTCGATCAGGACCAAAGGCACGGGGTGCGGCCGCGACCTGCGCGGACCTCTCCCAAGACCTCTCAGCGGCGCGGGAGGAGGCCCCGGAACGCCCGGTCGTACTGCGGCGGGACGATCCCGACGTCGGCACGAAGGGCCACGGCGGCGTGCACCGCCCACGAGGGGTCCCGCAGGAAGGCCCGCCCCACGCGGACGGCATCGGCCTGGGAGGTGGCCAGGACGTGCTCGGCCTGGATGGGGTCCTCGATCAGGCCGACGGCCGAGATCGGGACCTCGGTGGCGGCCTTGAGGTGCGCCGCCAGCGGTGTCTGGTAGCCGGGGCCGACGGGGATCGTGGCGTCGGCGGTGTTGCCGGCGGAGGAAACGTCGACCATGTCGACGCCGTGCTCACCCAGCAGGCGCACGACCTCGGTGGCCTCCTCGAGGTCGAAGCCGCCGTCGACCCACTCGGTGGCCGACAGCCGCACCAGCAGGGGCATGCCCGCGGGGATCTCGGCGCGGACGGCATCGGCCACGCGCAGCAGCAGGCGGGCGCGGCCGGCCAGGTCGCCGCCGTACTCGTCGGTGCGGTGGTTGCTGAGCGGGGAGAGGAACTCGTGCAGGAGGTAGCCGTGGGCGCCGTGCAGCTCGAGGAGGTCGAAGCCGGCCTCGACGGCGCGGCGGGCGGAGGCGACGAACGCCGCGACGACGGCATCGAGGCCCGCCTCGCCGAGCTCCGCGGGCCGCGTCAGCCCCTCGAAGGCGAGCTCGGAAGGTCCCACGGTCTCCCAGCCGCCCTCGGCGGGGGTGAGCGAGGCACCCGGTCGCGGGGTGCCCCACGCGGCCGCGGTCGAGGCCTTGCGGCCGGCGTGGGCCAGCTGGATGCCGATCGCGGCGCCCTGGGAGTGGACGAGGTCCACGACGGGCACGAGCGCGTCGCGCTGGGCGTCGTCCCACAGCCCCAGGTCCTCGGGGGAGATGCGACCCTCGGGCAGCACCCCCGTGGCCTCGATGATCACGGCGCCGGCGCCGCCCCGGGCGAAGGACCCGTAGTGCATGAGGTGCCACGGGGTCGCGATGCCGTCCCGTGCGTCCACCGAGTACTGGCACATCGGCGGGACCCAGGCGCGGTTGCGGATCGTCAGGTCGCGCAGGGTGATCGGGGTGAAGAGGTGCGGCACCACGGGGTGCTCCTTCCGTCGGGGCGTGCGGGCACGGATGCGCAGGGGGCACCCGTGAGGCTCCAACGAAGTTGCAGGCGCGGGTATTCCTTTCGCGCCAAGATCGTGGAGCATGCACGGCACACGAGCGGTGCCGCTCCCTGGTCAGCCCACCGCGCTCTGCAGAACCGTCACGAGCAGGAGCGTCACGGGGCCGGCGAGCAGGAGGTTGTTGAGCCCGTGCATGAGCAGCACGTGCCACACGTTGCGGGTCCACAGGTAGACCAGGTTCATGAGCAGCCCCGCCCCGGCGTAGGGCAGCGTCAGCAGCCAGTGGCCGCCGAAGCTGTGGATGTGGATCGCGCCGAACACGAGGGTATTGGCGAGCACGACCAGCGCGGCGAGCAGCGGGCTGGTCCACACCGGCAGCGTGAGCATGAGCGTGTGTCGGAAGGTGAAGTCCTCGATGAGGGCCGTCACCATCGGCCCGAGGGACGCGAAGAGCAGGATCCCGAAGGCGAGCGTCGCGGTGTCGGCGGAGCCTGCGGACGCGTCCGCACCACCCGACGTCCCCGCGCCGGCGGCGCGCAGCACGGCGCCGAGCACGCTGATGACCACCTGGATCGCGACCATGCCCGCGATCACGAGGCCGATGCTGCGCCAGGTGGCGCGACGGAACGCCCGCCAGTGCCGGGCGAGCATCGGGGCGTTGGCCACCACCAGCACCGCGAACACGACGATCCGCAGGGCGGTGTCGGCCACGACCCGCGGCCCGGGATCCGTGCTCACGAGCCCGGACAGCCAGCCTCCCAGGAAGATGGCGGGCACCGCGAGCACCGCGATGGTGTCCCGGGCGTGCCAGTCGAGACGGGTGGGCAGCTGCTCGGCGCGGACCCGCGCGAGGAAGGAGTCGGACGCCGGAGCGGGGACGGACATGGGCGGGGGTACCTCGGGGATCGGAGACCCGCGCGACGGACGTCGTGAGGGCAGTCCATGATGCCTCCTGCGGCACCCCGGCGAGCACGTGCGGGCGGGGTGCTGCTCTCAGCCGGGCGACCGGCCGTGGGCCGCCCAGCCCTCGTCGACCCGCCTGCCGATCTCCGCGATAGCGCGCAGCTGGGGCTCGGCGAGCACGTCCCGGGTGTGGGCCGCGAACAGCTCCGAGGCACCCCCGACGTCGATGTCGGCGCCCTCGTCGGCGAACTCTGCGAGCACCGGACCGAAGATCGCGAGGAACTCCTCGACCAGCTGCTCGACCTCGGCGTCGGGGCTGTCGGCCGAGAGTGCGCCGAAGCGGGCCGAGAAGGCGGAGACGGACGGCGCGAGGTCGGGCGCCGAGATCCGCGCGTACAGGTGGGACAGGTGCGTCATGCCCTCCTCGTCGACGAAGTGGGCCAGCAGCACGGACTGGTCGTGGTCGACGCGGGCGATCTCGGGCGTGACCTCGTCACCCTGGAAGACCGCGACGAAGGGAGCGAGCTCGGGCGGGATGTCGAGCGCGGTGCCGTGGGTGCGGAGCCGGGCGATGAGCTCGCGCCTGCGGGTCAGGCGCTCGATCTGGGCCGCCAGCTCCGCGTCCAGCTCGTCCAGGAGCGTGGCCGATCCGGAGGCGGGTCCTGCGGGCGCGGCGGTCGTGGTGGCCACGTCGGCCGGCGCACCGTCGAGCAGCTGGGGCATCCGGTCCAGGGGGATCCCCAGGGAGGCCAAGCGCTTGATCCGCAGCACCCGCACGAGGTCGTGCACGTCGTACGCGCGGTAGCCGTTGGACCCGCGCTCGGGCTCGGGCAGGACGCCCAGCTGGTGGTAGTGCCGCAGCGCGCGGACGCTCACATCGGCCAGGCGGGCCAGCTCAGCGCTGCGCATCGGCCATCGCCTCCTCAGGCCCCGGGGCCGGGGGCTCCGGGCTCTCCAGCCTACGCAGGGACGGCGCCAGCAGCCCGAGCGAGGGCGCGGCCAGCCACACGCATGCCACCACGATCGCCGCCGTGCGGACGCCGGCCACCTCGGTGACCACGGCCGCGAGCACGATCCCCAGCGGCGGCGCCGCCGTCATCAGCGCGTTCTGCGTGCCCATGATGCGCCCGCGCATCGCCTCGGGGATCCGTTCGATCATGAGCACCCCGATCAGGCTGCCGAAGAGGCCGTTGGACAGCCCCACCACGAAGGCACCCACCAGGACGATCCACACCGAGGGCAGCGCAGCGATGATCCCGAACCCGACGGTGCAGCCGGCGAGCCCCACCAGGAACCACGCCCGGCGCGGCCCTCGCGTGCCCAGCACCGCATAGATCCCGGCGCCGATGAGCATGCCCACCGCGAGCGCCGTGAGCACGAAGCCCAGCAACCCCGGCCGTCCCTCGAGCGTGAAGAACACGGGCAGCACCAGGCCCTGGAAGGGGGCGATCACGACGACGGTGACCAGGCTGAGCGCGGTCGTGGCCAGCAGGAACGGACTGTGCAGGAGGACGCGCCAGCCGTCCTTGAGCTGCGCCCAACCGGTCGTTCGCGGTGCCGCGGCGGACACCTCCTCCCGCGGGATCACACCCACGACCCGCGGGATCAGCAGCGTCAGCAGCGCCGCGGCGAGCGACGTCCCGGCCGTCACCCACAGCACCGTCGACCCGTCGAAGAGCACCATGAGCATGCCCGCGGCGGCGGGCCCCAGCATGAGGGCGACCGCCCCCAGTCCCTCGCGGATCCCCATCAGACGTTCGACGGGGAGGCCGCTGTGCCGCACGACCGCCGGCAGCAGCGCCTCGCGGGCCGTCATCCCGGGCACGTCCCCGAGCGAGCCGAGCACCCCGAACAGCACGAACCATCCCAGCGACAGCCCGGTGACGAGGTCGACGACCGGCAGGGCGGCGATGGCCGCCGCGGAGACGAGGTCGGTGATCACCGAGGAGGTGCGGCGATTGATGCGGTCGATCACCACCCCCATGAACAGGCCCGCGGCCACGGCGGGGAGGGCGGTCGCCGCGGCGACGGCACCGGCACCGAGGGCGCTCCCGGTGACCTGCAGGACGATGAGCGGGAGGGCCACGCCCGCGATGGAGTTGCCGAGCAGCGACAGCAGATAGGACGCCAGATAGACGATGGGCACGATCTTCATGCCCACAGCACAGACCGTGACGCTGCGTCGGGGTCAAGAGGGAGATCTCGGGAGGCCCATGGCAGGCCCACTCGTCCCGTCAGCCCAGGTGCCTCAGGAACCTCTCCGGGGCGTCGAGGACGGCGCGCCTCGATGCGGCGCAGGGGGAGCGGACGGGTCGAGCCGACGGTGTCTCAGCGGGGCCCGTCGAAGGAACGCCCTCGTGCGCCGGACGGTGCGCCGCAGGTCAGACCGACTCCGGCGGGCTCTCCGGGGCGTCGCCTGCTTCCCAGGTCAGCTCGCCCGCGTCCATCCGTTCCACGAGGCGGGACAGCCACGTGAACTCGGCGACCAGCAATGCCCGGCGGTGATCGGCCTGCATCCAGTAGGCCTCCGAGAGGCCGCGCCGCGACGAGGTGCGGATGCGGGTGGTGAGCTGGCCGGTCGCGTCGTCGAGCTCGGCGAGGCGGCGCGCGAAGGCCTCGCGGGCCACGACGGGCGGGACCGCGTGCGCGGTGAGCAGGGCGAGGTCGAAGGCGGGCCGGGACGGCACGTGCTCGGCGAGCGTGTCCGCCGTCCACGCGACGAGGGCCTCCCGACCCGCCGTGGTGGGGGAGAGGGCACCCGTGGCGGGATCGGTCGCCGCGACCAGGCCGTCCGCCGCGAGGTGGTCGAGGGCCGCCGCGAGGGCGGCATCGTCCCAGGCCACGACGCGGTCGTGCCGCCTGGTCACGAGGTGTTCCCGCATGGTTGCAGGCGTAGCGGGCGCCTCGGTGAGCAGGGCCAGCAGCGCGATGCCGAGGTCCTCGTGGCGGTCCGCCGGGTCGTGGGGCATGGGACCACGCTACTCGTCGGCGCCCGCCGTCCCGGGCCGGGGGTCCCGGGTCACCCGGGCAGCGCGTGGTCGCGGATCGCGGCGATGATCGCCGGGGCGCGCTCGCCCGGGTCGATGCCCAGCACCGCGGCCCACACGGGCAGCAGCTCGTCCTGGTAGGCGTGGCCGTGTCCGGGCGGGACCGTCGCCGACAGCGGCATGTCGGCGGCGACCTGCCAGAACGTGATCCACGGGAACCAGCGCATCGCGGGCGTCACGTCGTGGCCGATCCGCTCGCGCAGCCAGGCCGGCGACCGCCACAGCAGGTCCGGGCTCCATCGGGCCACCGGGTCCGAGGCGTGCTGGAGATAGACCACCCGGGGGTGCTCCCACGGCCCGTACCGGTGCCCGGTGACGTCGCGCTCGAGCTCGCCGCCGCTCGTGGCCACCCGCACGTGGAGGCCGTCGGCGACGCGGGGAGCGACCGCGGCGGAGCCCTCCGGGCGGCGACGCACCGCATCGGCGAGGATCGGGGTGAAGGCCGGGGTGCCGGTCCACACGGCGCCGTCGACGCGCGCGAGCAGGTCCTCCCCGTCGGCGAACGCCGCGTGGCCCCCGTAGGCGCCCAGGGACTCCCCGGAGACGAACAGGCGCGGCCGATCCTCCGGGGGCATCGACGCGAGCCGTGCCTCGACCGCCTCGAACAGCTGGCGCCCCGCCGCTCTCGGGGTCCGGCGATCCGTGATGGTCGCCATCGCGCTCGAGGCCACCGAGTACTGGATGGCGGCGCACGCGCAGTCCCCGCCGGTGAGGAACTCGACCGCGGACAGCGACCACTCCTGCAGCCACCCCGTCCCGGTCCCGGTGAACAGCACCAGGGTCCCGCGGTCGAAGGCGCCGGTGCGGTCGAGCTCGGCCAGGACCGCCTCGACCGCGGCCGCGAGCGGACGCCCGGGACGGTGGCCGATGTAGACCCGGATCGGCTCGCGCGCGGGACGACCGGTGGCGCGGGCGATGGTCGCGGCGTCGGCACCGCCGGAGACGATGCGGCGACCTGCGGCCCCGAGCCCCGCCCAGGTCTGCGGCGATCCGGGGCCCGCGGAGCGCCGCGCCGACGTCGGGGGTCGCAGCCCGGGAGTGAGGCGGGCATTGGCGCGCTCGGCGCGGTCGCGGGCACGACCCAGCAGCTCGGACCGCACGAGGTGGTCGGCCAGCAGCGCACCGCCGACGGCGCTGAGCACGGCGGCCAGCAGCCGGGCCTCCCGCGGAGGGAGCACCCGGGACAGCGCCGCCCGCAGCAACACCGTCTGGGCCGTCACCGCCCGCGCGCCGAGCACGGTGGCGCTGCTGAGGGCCGTGCCCGTGAGCGCGCCGATCACCGCCTCGCGGAGCGGGGCCGGGCGCAGGCCCAGCAGCTCGGCGACCTCCCGTTGGCGCAGGGCGCCCCGGGTCCACGAATGGACGGTGATGCCCAGCAGCGCGGCGTCCAGGAGCAGGCGTCCGCCTCCGGTCACGGGCCCGGGGACGCGCGAACCGGCTGCACGCCCCGCTCGCGGACCGGACACTCGGCCCGCTCGACGGCCGATGGCTCGCACGGCCCTCTCTCCGACAGCACCCACGGCGTAGCCGTACACCTGGGACAGGGCCACGTTCGCCGTCCACATCCACCAGGTGCGGGGCAGGAGGCTCGGACTGGTCGAGATCCAGGTCGCGGTGCCGGCCCCGAGCAGGCCGCCCGGTCCCGGTCGCTGGAGGAGCCGCGCCGTGGAGCCGGCCCTCGGCACGGAGATCGCCCCGACACGGGGGAGCGGGGTCGCCGACCCCGCGGCGCGCCGTGCGCGCTGACGACTCCCCATGCGCCCAGGCTATCGAGCGTCCCGGGACGGGTCGTGTCGTGAGTGGGGCCAGCCGCCTAGTCTCGACCCATGAAGATCCTGCTGCCGGACACCATGCCCCTGCACCCCGAGCTCCCCGCGGGCTGGGAGTCCGTCGTCGTCGACGCCCGCGCCGAGATCCCCGCCGAGCACCACGATGCGCGGGCCCTCGTCGTCTGGGGCTCCTCGAAGCGCCACCTCGCCTCCGCCGCGCAGGACCTCCCGGAGCTCGGGCTGGTGCAGTCCCTCGCCGCCGGGGTCGAGGGGATCCTCGCCGCGGGATTCCGCGACGACGTCGTCATCGCGAGCGGCGCGGGGCTGCACTCGGCGACCGTGAGCGAGCACGCCCTCGCGCTGATCCTCGCCCTCGTGCGGCGCCTGCCCGAGTCCATCGCCGCCCAGGAGCGCCATGAATGGTCCTCCGAGATCGGCGGACTGCAGCCGTTGCATCCCGGGGACCGGGTGACCACCCTGCTCGGCGCCCGCGTGCTCATCTGGGGCTTCGGGGAGATCGGCCAGACCCTCGCCCCCGTGCTGCGGACGCTCGGCGCCCACGTCACGGGCGTGGCCCGCAGCGCCGGAGAGCGCTCCGGGTTCCCCGTGATCGCCGACGCGGACGTCCGCGAGGAGCTGGGCCGCACGGACGTCCTCATCGACATCCTGCCGGCCTCGGACGCCACCCGCCACGCGATCGACGCGGAGGTGCTCGCGGCCCTCCCCGAGCGAGCGCTCGTGGTGAACGTAGGCCGCGGAGCGACGCTCGACCAGGCGGCGCTGCTGGCGGCGCTCGAGGCCGGGACCATCGCCGGTGCCGCGCTCGACGTCACCGATCCCGAGCCCCCTGCGGCGGAGGACCCCGTGTGGGACTCCTCGCGTCTGCTGCTGACCCCGCACGCCGCAGGCGGGCGCCCCGTCGGGGCCGACGAGCGCATTGCCCACAACGTCCGCGCGCTCGCGGGCGCGAAGGATACGGCGTTCCTGCACCGCGTCAACTGAACGATCCGTCGGCCTCCACGATTCCTGCACACCGTGCAGGCGCTCGCTATCGTGGACGGCCGTGCCCCGTAACCCGCCCGGCTGATGTCGCGCTGGACATCGCCTGGGGCCGTACCGCTAATGAGACCTGAGGGGACTATGAGCAGCACGGAGACCAAGGACCTACTCGAACAGCTCGACCACGCCAACGACCCGGACCAGGTGCCCCAGCGCCCCGGACTCGACAAGATCGTCTTCTACGTCGCCGGCGCCCTGGCCGTCGCCTTCGTCGTGTGGGGCGTCATCAGCCCCGCCAACCTGGGCAGCGTGTCCAGCGCCCTGCTGGCCGGCACGATCACCAACTTCGGCTGGCTGTTCGTCATCGCGGCGAGCCTCGTCACGATCTTCGTTATCGTCGTGGCCGTCAGCAAGTTCGGCAACATCCCGCTCGGCAAGGACGGCGAGGCCCCGCAGTTCAAGACATCCTCGTGGATCGCGATGATGTTCGCGACCGGCATGGGCATCGGCCTCGTCTTCTACGGCGTCGGCGAGCCCCTGTTCTTCTACCTCTCGCCCCCGCCCAACACCGTGGACGCCGAGTCCGCGCAGGCCGCGGCCACGGCGATGGGCACCACCGCGTTCCACTGGACCCTCTACCCCTGGGCCATGTACGCGATCGTCGGCCTGGGCATCGCCTATGGCACGTTCCGCCTGGGACGCTCGCAGCTGTTCTCGGCCCTGTTCGCGGGCCTGTTCGGCGAGAAGGTCGTCTACAGCACCGGCGGCAAGGTCATCAACATCCTGGCCATCCTCGCCACGCTGTTCGGCTCGGCGTGCTCCCTGGGCCTGGGCGCCCTGCAGATCGGCGGCGGCATCACCTCGGCAGGCATCCTCGACGAGGTCCAGAGCCCCGTGCTCGTCGTGATCATCGCCGTGCTCACCGCGTGCTTCGTGGCCTCGGCGGTCTCCGGCATCGAGAAGGGCATCCAGTACCTCTCGAACATCAACATGGTGCTCGCGGTGCTGCTGGCGGTGATCGTCTTCATCGGCGGCCCCACGCTGTTCATCCTGAACATCATCCCCTCGACGCTGGGTGCCTTCATCGGCGACCTGCCGCAGATGGCCTCGCGCACCGGCGCGAGCGGCGGCCAGGACGTCAGCGACTGGCTGGCCAGCTGGAGCGTCTTCTACTGGGCCTGGTGGATCACCTGGAGCCCCTTCGTGGGCCTGTTCATCGCGCGCATCTCCCGCGGACGCACCGTGCGCCAGTTCGTGACCGGCGTGCTGCTGGTGCCCTCGGGCATCTCGATCCTGTGGTTCTCGATCTTCGGCGGCGGGGCCATCGGCCTGCAGCAGCGTGCCGAGGCCACCGGGAACGCGGCCGAGAAGGTCGTCGCCTCCGTGGACGACCTGAACTTCGACCTCGTCCTGTTCGACCTGCTCCGCGATCTCCCCGTGCCCGGATGGGTGCACCTCGTGCTGATCGTCCTGACGGTCGTCCTCATCGCCATCTTCTTCATCACCGGCGCGGACTCCGCCTCGATCGTCATGGGCGGTCTCTCGGAGAACGGTGCCGAGGAGCCCAAGAAGTGGCTGATCATCTTCTGGGGCACCGCCACCGGTGCCGTCGCCGCGGTGATGCTGCTGGCCGGAGGCTCGGACCCGTCCGAGGCGCTGAACGGCCTGAAGAACATCACCATCGTCTCGGCGCTGCCGTTCGTGATCGTGATGCTGCTGCTGTGCGTGTCGCTGTGGAAGGACCTCTCCCGCGACCCGCTGATCATCCAGGGCAAGCTGGCCCGCCACGTGCTCACCGAGTCGGTCGCCCAGGCCATCGAGGAGCACGGCGGCGAGGCGTTCCAGCTGCACACCACCACCAACGGGGTGGAGGACGCGGCCCCCGGCGAGCCGAACAAGGCCACCACGCTGCGCAGCACCCACGCGGACGGCGGCGTGCTGCGCGCTGCCGGCACGGACGCGGGCGCGACCCCCTCGCATCGCGCCGACGACTGAGCCGCCGGTTCGACGGTCGGGCGCTTCGGCACCGCGACCGTCGGACGGGCCGATGACCTCGGCCTGACCGGTCTCGACGTCGGAGGCCCCCCCCCTGGAACGCCAGGGCGGGGGCCTCCGTCACGGCCGGGGGGCAGTTCGTCATCGGATCGGCACGGTGCGGATCGGCACGGCACGGCATGGCAAGTGCGGTGCGGTGCGTCGCGGTGCCGAGCCGTGCCCTGCCGTGCGGCCGTGGGTCAGAGCCGTCCGACGAGCGCCGTCGTCGCCGCCGCCGAGGTCTCCGCGACCACGTCGAGCTCGAGGTGGAACTGCTGGCCGGCGGCCGGGCCGCACAGGTCCGAGATCGCCCGCACCGCCGTGACCGGCACCGCGAATGCCGTGCACACCTGCACGATGCCCGTGGTCTCCATGTCCGCCGACAGCGCGCCGGGATGCCGGATGCGCATCGGGTCGGCCAGCGGCGCGGTGACGAAGGCATCGCCCGAGAGCATCAGGCCCGAGCGGACGGACGGTGCGACCTCCCGGGCGGCCTCCTCGGCGGCCGTGGAGAGCGCCGGATCCGCGGCGAAGGTCTCGGGCTGGCCCGGAACCTGCCCGGGGGCGTAGCCGAACGCGGTCGCATCGGCGATCGAGTAGCGGAACGCGGTGCCCACGACGACGGTGCCCACCTCGACATCGGCCGCGAGCCCCCCGGCGGAGCCGGCGACGACCACGGCGCGCGGCGTCCAGGCGAGCACTCCCCACGTCGCCGCCGCCGATGCCGCCGCGATCCCGATCCCGGCGGTCACCACCACCACGGGGCGCCCGGCGAGGACCCCCGCGCTCGCCCGCACGGGGCGCGCGGCCCCGGGGAAGGGCACCGGGAGCTCGCGCGCATCCTCGAGGCGGGACAGGAGCGGCGCCGCCTCCTCGTCCATCGCGACGACGATCAGCACGGGCGGCCGATCCGTGGAAGGGGCGGTGTCGGGCAGCGCGGCAGCAGGCATGGGGTCAGCGTATCGACGCCGGACCTCGGCTCCCTGCTCGTCCCCGCGCGCCCAGCCTGGGTGGACACGCGGGGACTAGGCTGACGGGGACCGCAGACCCCCATCGAGGAGAGTGCCATGGGCCGGATCCGCGACGCCGCCGTCCTCGCCGGACGCACCGCGTACCGTCTGCCGATGCCGTCGGCCGTCTACACCAACGGACTGCGCGAGGCCCGCCGGGCGCTGCCACCGGGACGCGTCCAGAAGTCCCATGCGGTGGACCTCCAGATGATCGGCCGCACCCGCTGCGTGTGGCTGGACCGTCACCACGCCGACCGCGGCGTGCTGGTGCACCTCCACGGCGGCGCCTTCGTCTCGGGGCCCTTCACGGGGGACTGGGAGTGGCTGTCCGCCCAGGCCGACGCCCAGGAGTGCGCGGCCCTCATGATCGACTACCGGGCCGCACCGGACCACGTGCATCCCGTGGCCCTCGACGACACCGGTGCCGTGCTCACGGTGCTGGCCGAGCAGGGGATCCTGCGCCCGGGCGGCTGGGTGCTGACCGGCCAGAACGCCGGCGGCGGGCTCGCGCTGACGATCGCCCGCCGGATCGTCGCCGGGGAGCTCCCGGTGCCCGCTCCCGCCGGTCTCGTGCTCATGTCGCCCTGGCTGGACCTCTCGCTGGAGACGACCGGTATCTCGGAGACCGGCGGCCACGACCCCGTCCACGAGCGTCGCATGCTCGAGGCGGCGGCCCGCCAGTACGCCGGCCGCACCCCGCGCGAGGACCCGGACCTCTCCCCGCTCAATGCCCACCTCGCGGGCCTCCCGCCGATCCACCTGGCCGTCGGGACGCGCGACATCTTCGTCACCGATGTGCGGGTCGCCCGGCTCCAGCTCGAGGAGCAGGGCATCGAGGTGCGCTACCGCGAGGTGTCCGGCCGGATCGGCGCGCTGGTGCGCCTGCGGCGCGGCGAGGACATGAAGCGGCTGCTGCGCGAGCAGGCGGCCTTCGTGCGCGAGGCCCTCGGCACCGGCGCCTGAGCGGAGCATCGGGCGCTCGCAGGCGCCGGCGTGCGCGCTCGCGGTGCCGGCGCGCCCGCCGATCAGCTCTCGACGATGACCAGGGTCGCGCCGCCCACCGTGCGACGACCGCCGTCGCGGGCGGTCCGCGGGCGGGTGCGCAGGATCCCGAGCACCAGGAACGTCTGGGCCCCGAAGTAGCTGAGCATCACCCAGGCTCCCGCGAAGGGCACCCACGCGCCCGGCAGGAACCAGTCCATCCCGAGCACGGAGCTGCACAGCAGGAACAGCGTCCCGCCCACCCAGGTGAGCGCGTTGACCCCCGCCGACAGGAACGCCATGATCGCCAGCGCCACGGCGTAGACGACCATCGCGGGCAGCAGGCTGCCCGCACCGTCGGCGCAGGCGACGAACAGGCCGATGATCACGCCCGCGTAGGGGATCGCCAGGAGCATGCGCAGCGGGTCGCGGCGGCGTGCCCACATCGGCGCGAGCGCGACGGAGTAGGCGATCATCGCCGCCAGGAACGCCAGGGCGGTCGTGAGCTGTGCCGTCGCGGGGGAGAGACGGGGCAGGGTGTCGCCGATCCACGACATGCTGATCGCGGCCGCGGTGAAGCCCATCGGCACCGACCAGGAGCGCACGCTCGCGACGAAGGCCAGCAGCAGGCCGCCCGTCGCGATGGGCTTGGCGGCCTCGGCGAGGACGGGGTGCTGGAGGTAGAGCGCGACGACGTTCACGAGGGCGGCCAGTGCGAACACGACCCATCCCGCGCGTCCGATCGCTGTTCTCGCACCCACCGCCTCAGGCTACGGGCCGTGCACGCCGCTGACCACGGACGACAGGTGTCCAGGAGGCCACGATCGGGTCACGATCAGACCCGGTGGAGGTCACGAAACGGGCCTTTCGCCCACGGGGAGCAGGCGGTGCCCTCACATCTGCTGCGGCGCGCGGACCCCCAGCAGCGAGAGCCCGTCGACGAGCACGCGCTCGGTGAGGCGCGCGAGCGCGAGGCGGCCGGCGCGGACCTCCGCGTCGTCCTCCTTGAGGATCGGGCAGGCCTCGTAGAACGCGGTGAAGGCCTGCGCGGTCGCGAAGAGGTAGCCGGCCAGCCGGTGCGGTTCCAGCTCGGCGCCCACCGCGAGGACCGTGGGCCCGTACTCCAGGAGCTGCAGGGCCAGGGCGCGCTCGGCGGGCGCGACGACCTGCGGGGCGGCACCGGCGGGGATCCCGGCCTCATCGGCACGACGGCCGATCGAGCGTATCCGCGCCACGGCGTACTGCAGGTAGGGAGCGGTGTTGCCGGTCAGGGCGAGCATCCGGTCCAGGTCGAAGGTGTAGTCGGAGTCGTGCGCGGTCGACAGGTCCGCGTACTTCACCGAGCCCACACCGATGATCCGCGCGATCTCGGCGCGCTCGGCGGCGGGGAGATCGGGGCGCAGCTCGTCGATGACGTCCTGGGCGGTGCCGATCGCCTCCTCGAGCAGGATCAGCAGGCGCAGCGAGGACCCGGAGCGCGTGCGGAGGATCTTCCCGTCCTCGCCGAGCACCGAGCCGATCTTGACGTGCTGGGCCTGGACGTCCTCGGGCAGCCAGCCGGCCTCACGGGCCGCCGCGAACAGCATCTGGAAGTGCAGCTCCTGGGAGGTGCCCACGACGTACACGATGCGGTCGGCGTGCAGGTCCCGCACGCGGTGGCGGATCGCCGCGAGATCCGTCGTGGCATAGCCGTAGCCTCCGTCGGACTTGCGGACGATCAGCGGCAGGGGCGTGCCGTCCCGGCCCGTGAACCCGGGCGGGAACACGCACAGCGCGCCGTCGGACTCCACGGCGATCCCGTCGGCCTCGAGGTCCTTGACGACGATCGGCAGGTCGGCGTTGTACGTCGACTCGCCGGCGAGGTCGCGGTCGGTGAGCGTGACGTCCAGGACGTCGTAGATGCGGTGGAAGTAGCCCTTGGACAGGTTCACCAGGCGCGTCCAGATCGCCAGGGTCTCCCCGTCCCCGCCCTGCAGGGTCGCGACGCGGCGGCGGGCCCGGTCGGAGAACTCGGTGTCCTTGGTGCCCTCGGGGCCCTGGAACTTGGCGTTGGCGGCCTGGTAGAAGACGTTGGGGTCGGTCGCGAGCAGGCCCGCCTCGTCGCTGTCCTCGCCGACGTCCAGCAGGTGCTCGATGAGCATGCCGAAGGGCGTGCCCCAGTCCCCGAGGTGGTTCTGGCGGATCACGGTGTGTCCCAGGCGCTCGAGCGTCCGCACCAGGGAGTCGCCGACGACGGTCGTGCGGAGGTGCCCGACGTGCATCTCCTTGGCGACGTTGGGGGAGGAGTAGTCGACCACGACGCGCTGCGGGGTGGGGGAGGGCACCGCGAGGGCGTCGTCAGCGGCCATCTCGGCGGCCTGGGCGGCCACCCACCCGGTGTCGAGCGTGATGTTCAGGAAGCCCGGGCCCGCGATCTCGGGCGCCTCGGCGATCCCGGTGAGATCCAGGTGCTCGACGACGTCGGCCGCGATCGCGCGCGGCGGGCGGCCCAGACGCTTGGCGAGCCCCATCGCCGCGTTGCACTGGAAGTCCGCGAACTGCGAGGGCCGGATGATCGGGTCGGCGTCGCGGTGCTCGGGCCCGAAGGCTGCGGCGAAGGCGTCGTGGAAGCGCTCGGTCAGGGCGATCTCGGGGGCGGTCATGGTCGCCAAGCGTAGTGCCGTGCGCGGACGGGTCGCAGCGTGCGGGGACGCGGTGTGCCGAGCGTCGCGTCGCCCCTGCGGCGCGCCCCCGCGGGCCGCGGGCTCGGCGCTCCTAGGATCGGGACCGCAGCGACACAGGGACCGGCCGGGCGTGGGCCCGTCCCGGAGAGGGAGGGCATGGCCGACCGCACCGTGCGTCCCGGGGACAGACCCGAGGACGACGACTGGATATTCCCCGCCGCGGACCCCGGCGCGCTGCCCACCGAGCGCCTTCCCGGGCGCACCGAGCTCGAGCAGGAGGCCGCCGCGCTGCGGCCCCAGGCCCGGACCGGCGCCCCCGCCGCCCCCCGGCCGTCCGAGCAGGAGGAGGTGGGCACGGACGCCGTGACCGTCACCTACGCGCGCTCAGGCACCACGCCCAACGCCGAGTACGCCCCGCGTCGGCCCGTCCTGGCGCTCCCGCACCGCTTCGCAGCGCTCTCGTGGTGGGACGCCGTCCGCGACATCGTCGCGCTCGTGGCCCTGTGCTCGGCCTACACCGTCGTCTACACGATCGCCGACATCGGCCCGTGGCTGCTCGCGCCGCGCATCGCGATCGGCCTCGCGGTGCTCGCCCTCATCGTCGCCCACCTGCTGCGGTGGATCCCCGCGTCCCCGCCGCTGTCGCTGATCCGCCGGGTGCGCGTGATCGGCATGGCCCCGGCGGTGCTCGTCGCGCTGGGGACGATCCTGGCCGACGCCGTGCTGTCCCTGCCGGTGCTGTTCTCCCCGCTGCCCGACGGGCCGCCCGTGGGAGTCGGGGTGGGAGTCGCCCTGCTGCTGCTCGGGGCGCTGCTGGGCATCGAGCCGCGCTCCCACGAGGGCTTCGTGCCCGGTGAGGTGTCGCGGACGCGCACCCGCGCCCTGCTGCTGGTGATCGCCTGGGTGGCTCTCGGGTTCCTCGCGCTGGCCCTCGTGATGCTGGTGGGTCGCGTGTTCACCACCGGATGGGCGTTCTCGACGCTGGCCTTCGGCAACACCGGGCTCTCCGCGCTCCTGCTGCTGCTCGTGATCGGTGCGGGCCTGCGCCGCGAGCGCACCCACTACGTCTTCGCCGTCGCCGCCGTCGCGGGTCTCGTGCTGGGCGCCGTCACCGACAACACGCTGCGCCTGCAGTTCGCGGCGCCGCAGTCGGTGGCCACCGGGTACGTGTACCTGCCCTGGCTGTTCGCGACCTTCGCGGTGCTCACCTCGCGGTCCTTCGTGCGCTCGATGCCCATCAGCTTCCGGCGTGCGGACTGGATCGTCTATGCCGTCCGGGCGCTCGAGTTCAGCGTCGTCATGCACAGCGGCGCGGCCGTGTGGTCGGTGCTGGCGGCCTTCGCCTCGGCCGGCGGCGCCGGTCGCGGCGGTCCCGTGCTGCACCTCGTGGGAGCCGTCGTGGCCGCGCTGTTCGCCGTGATGTCCTCGTTCGGGCGGCGCGCCCTCCTCGAGCGCCACGCCGAGAGCGCCCGCGCCACCGCCGTGGTCGCGGCCATCGTCATGGTGGTCGTCGGATTCCTCGACATCGTCGTGAACTCCCTGGCCACCGGGGCCGGGGCGGGCCTGGTCACCGGCGGGGTGGCCCTGGCGATCGGGATCGCGGTGGCCCTGATGCTGACCGTGCCCGCCCCGGTGAGGGACGAGTACGGCGCCCCGGACATCGTCCAGATGTTCGAGGACTTCCGCCTGCGCGACGCCACCTCCCGCTCGCTGCTGCACCGCGTACCGGACCTCAGCGCCGAGCGCGCCGAGAAGAAGACGTTCCCCGGGGGTTGAGGCGCAGGGGCCGCGTGGCGGCGCCGTCCGGGGCCGCCGGATCACGATTCGGCACCTCCGCGCCGTTCGCGGTCCCTCTCCGTCGCCGCACGGCATAGCGTGAGGTCGGGGCTCCCCGGGAGCGGATCGTCGTGCCTGTCGTGCCTCTCCGCCTGCCCCTGCGTCTCCTCGACCTCGCTGTCCGCAGGCACTCGCCTGCTCCGGCCTTTCTCGGCCCGCCTCCCCGCCTGCCCCCGCCCTTCCTCGGACTCCCCCTCCCGTCGCTCCCACGACGCCTCCTCGAAGACAGGAACCCCATGCCCCGCCTGCCCTGGACCTTGCACGGAAACGGCCGCACCCTCGAACGCGGCGCGATCGTCCTCCCCGAGGAGCGCCTCGCCTGGCCGCTGACCATCGGCATCGGCGCCCAGCACGTCGTGGCCATGTTCGGCGCGACCTTCCTGGTGCCGCTGCTGACCGGCTTCCCGCCGTCGACCACGCTGCTGTTCTCCGGCATCGGAACGCTGCTGTTCCTCGTCATCACCCGCAACAAGGTGCCCAGCTACCTGGGGTCCTCCTTCGCCTTCATCGCCCCCATCACCGCCTCGACCCAGGCCAACTCGCCGGGTGCCGCCCTGGGCGGCGTGCTCGTCATCGGGATCCTGCTGGCGCTGCTGGGTCTGCTCGTGCAGGCCGTCGGCACCCGCTGGATCAGCCTGCTCATGCCGCCCGTGGTGATGGGCTCGATCGTCGCGCTGATCGGCTTCAACCTCGCCCCCACGGCCTACACGAACTTCCAGAAGTCCCCGGTGACGGCGGTCGTGACGCTGTTCGCCGTGGTGCTGTGCACGGCCCTGTTCCGCGGGATCCTGGGCCGGGTCTCGGTGCTGCTGGGCGTGCTCATCGGATACCTCGTCGCCGTCGCGCGCGAAGAGGTCTCGTTCGTCGAGGTCGGTGAGGCCGACTGGCTCGGGCTGCCCCACTTCACCCACCCCACCCTGGACCTGTCGCTGCTGCCGATGTTCCTGCCCGTGATCGTGGTGCTGCTGGCCGAGAACGTGGGCCACGTGACCAGCGTGGGCCTGATGACCGGTCGCAAGCTCGACCACATGGTGGGGCGCACGCTCTTCTCCGACGGCCTCGCGACGTCCCTGTCCGCCGTCTTCGGCGGCTCGCCCACCACCACGTACGGCGAGAACATCGGCGTCATGAGCGCCACCAAGGTCTACTCGACCGCCGCCTACTGGGTGGCCGGCATCGTCGCGATCCTGCTGTCGCTCTCGCCGAAGGTGGGCGCGCTCATCAACACCATCCCGCAGGGCGTGCTGGGCGGCGTGACCTTCGTGCTCTACGGCCTGATCGGGATCGTGGGCGTGCGGATGTGGGTCGACGGCAAGGTCGACTTCTCGCGGCCCAAGAACCAGATCACCGCGGGCGTGGCCCTCGTGGTGGGCATCGCCAACGTCACCTGGACCTTCGGAGCGATCACGCTGACCGGCATCGCCCTGGGCACCGTGGGCGCGCTGGTCATCTACCACCTGATGTCGGGGCTGGGCCGCGTGACGGGGACGGACGAGGGGACCGAGGCCGTCGCGCACACGGGGACGGATGCGGCGTCGAGCACAGGGATGGGCGAGGCCCTGCGCGAGGGGACAGGCGACGTGGCGCGCTGATCGGGCGGACGGAGCGGCGCGCTGGCTGGGGGGACCAAGTGAGGCGCGGCCGGGGGCGTGACGGCGCGCCGGCCGGGGGCGGCATGGCGCGCCGATGGGCGGGCCGAGAATCCTGGCGGGCACGGGACGTCCTCGCTTACCACGGCCCATATACGGCCCATCTGAGTGAGGACGTCCCGTACCTCGGGGAATCGGAGCCCGCGGCCGCCGGGAGAGTCGAGTGCTGCGCTTCGGCGGTGCGTCGCCGACGCCCTACCCTGGCGGCATGACCCAGTCCCACGTCGGTTCCGGTCCTGGTGGGCAGGAGGACGGCGACTCCGGTCCCGTTTTCGGTCCAGGTCCCGCCCTCGCCTCCGGCCCCGATCCCGACCCAAGCCCCGTGCACGACTCCGGCCCGGACTCGGGTCCCGATCCTGACCCCGACCCGGCACTCGTGCGCCGGCTCCGCGCCGCGGGGTGCGTGTTCGCGGAGGAGGAGGCGGCGATCCTGGAGGCGACCTCGGCGGGTCCCGAGCAGCTGGCGGAGCGCGTCGGCCGACGTGTGGCGGGGGAACCCCTCGAGCAGGTGGTGGGCAGGGTGGAGTTCGGCAGCCTGATCCTGTCGGTGGGGCCCGGGGTGTTCGTCCCGCGTCGGCGGACCCTCCTCCTGGCGCGACTCGCCGTCGCGATCGCGGCGCCGCTGCAGCACCCCGTGGTCGTCGAGGCGTTCAGCGGCGTCGCCCCGACCGCGGCGACGGTGGCCCATCAGGTCCCGCAGGCCGAGGTGCATGCGACCGATCATGACCCGGCGGCGCTGGCCCACGCGCGGGCGAACCTCCCAGGCGGGCTCGTCCATGCAGGGTCGGTGCTCGAGGGGCTGCCGTCCGAGCTCCTCGGGCGCGTGGACCTGATCGTCGCCGTCCCTCCCTATGTGCCGGATCGTGAGGCCGATTTCCTGCCGCACGAGGCGCGGGAGCATGAGCCGACATCTGCCCTGCTCGGCGGGGCCGATGGCCTGGATCCGGCCACGACGCTCGTCCGCGCGGCGCCCGGGTTCCTGTGCGGTGGGGGCGCTCTGCTCATCGAGGTGAACGTGACGCAGGCTCCGGTCCTCGCCGATCGGGCTCGTGGCCTCGGCTTCGAGGTGGTGCGCGTGCACACGCGAGAAGACCTGACGGCCGTCCTCCATCTCCGATGGCCGACGGGTTCCGCCGTGTGAGAGGAGGTCGGCGGGACGCGTCGCGGGAACCGGTCGGACGATGGTGGGCACCGTGCGACCGTGCGACCGTGCGACCGTGCGACCGTGCCGGAGGGTCCGCCCGACGCGCCGGGGGGCGCCGATCGACGCTTCCGGAGAGCTTGGACTAGCGTCCGGTCACCGGCTACGCGCATCGAGGGGCCGACCCGTCCTGGAGAGGCGTCGACATGGACTTCATGCCCATCTGGCTCATCCCGATCCTCTGCGCGCTCCCGTGGGTCGCTGCAGGGGTGTCCTGGTCCAGGCGTCGCCGCAGGCAGAAGCAGGCCAGACCCGAGCGGCCGTGACCTGTCGCGGCGCCCGATCCGGCACGGACCCACCGGCTCTCGGTGCGAGTCTGCTCAGCCCACCGCCACCGGCAAGCTGAACCGTCGGCACACGTGCACCCGGGAGAACCGCGCCCGGAGCGCGGCCTCGTCCGCGAGCGCCGCGTGGCAGAACGCGGTCACGGGGGCCGATAGCCCGTCCGGGCTTGTCCAGCCAGCGGCAGGATCGCTCCACGCCTTGTAGACGTGGAGGTAGTGGTCCGATTCGTCGAAACCCCGGCCGCGGTACCACGCGAGGGTCGGAGCGTCGTCCCGGGTCCAGGCATCCAGGATGGCGACCGTGTCGGGCAGCGCCGCGAGCGCACGCTCGAGGAGCATGGTGCCCACGCCCCTGCCCTGGTGGTCGGGGTGCACCGCGATCGTGTCGATCGTCGCGAGGTCACGAGTGACCTCGAGGTCGAGGATGCCGACCACGTTCTCGCCGTCCGTCGCCACGAGCTGCACCTCGGGCTCTGCCGGGCGCCGGGGCCAGACGTCGTCGTAGTAGCTCGTGTCCAGGAAGGACAGGGCCCGACATCGGACCCAGCTGCGTTCGTCGCGGGGCAGGTAGCAGCGGATCGAGATGGGCATGGTTCTCCTACGGATCGGGACGTCTGGGGGAGGGCGCGATCACGCGGAGAACATGGGAAGAGACTACTCAGGTGCGGAGGTGCGGAGGTGCGGAGGTGCGGAGGTGCGGAGGTGCGGAGGTGCGGAGGTGCGGAGGTGCGGAGGTGCGGAGGTGCGGAGGTGCGACACCGCGGGGCCGAGAGCGCGCGGGGGCCGCGGAGCTGCGTTGGCGAGAGGGCGCGGAGACCATCGGGCATTCGAGCCGACGAGAGCGCGGGCGCTCCGCCCGATCGGCGGATCGGCACCGCGGCTCTGCCCCCCGGAAATCCTCTCGCCACGGGACGGTGCCCGTGACACTCTCCCTCCCATGACCTCCACCGCTTCGCCCATCATCACCGGCACCCGCGACACCCGCACGGGTGGCCCCATGCTCGGCGGTGAGCGGGAGCTCCTCGATGCCTGGCTCGACGACTATCGCCTCACGCTGCTGCTCAAGCTCGACGGGCTCGACGCCGAGCAGCTCGCGGCGCAGCCCCTGCCGAGCACCTCCCTGAGCCTGCTCGGGATCCTCCGGCATCTCACCGAGGTCGAGGGCTACTGGCTGCGGGAGGTCCTCCACGGCGAGGACATCCCAGACCCCTACTGCTCCGCGGAGTTCCCCGACGGGGACTTCGAGCTGGGCACGCCCGCGACCGCCCAGGCAGACGTCGAGCGCTACCGCGCGGAGATCGACACGACGCGCGCCGCCTCGGCCGGCTGGACGGACCTCGACGGGCCCGTCGTCGGCCTGCGACACGGAGAGCAGCTCAACCTGCGATGGATCCTCACGCATCTCATCGAGGAGTACGCACGCCACCTCGGCCACGCGGACCTCCTGCGCGAAGCGCTGGACGGGAGCACCGGGTACTGAGAGATGTGCGCTGACCTGCGACGGCACAGCCCCCGATGCCTCACGCTGCCGCGCATCCTCCTAGACTGATCCCGCAGCCGCAGGACCACCTCGGATGCCCACTCGACGACGAGCCCCGAGGACCCGATGACGCTCTCGACCCGCACCACGCCCGCCATGGGCTGGAACTCCTGGAACGCCTTCCGCTGCTATGAGATCGACGAGGCCACGATCCTCGCCAACGCCGACCAGCTGGTGGCCCTGGGCCTGGCCGATGCCGGGTACGACACGGTGGTGGTCGACGACGGCTGGCAGGCCGCCCACCGGGACGCCGATGGGACCCTGCAGGCGGATCCGGTGCGTTTCCCCTCGGGCATCGGGTGGCTGGGCGAGCAGATCCATGCCCGTGGCCTGCGCTTCGGGCTGTACCTCGCGCCGGGCCGCAAGACCTGCGCGCAGATCTGGGACGGCTACGGCCACTGCACCCGCGGCGACGCCGTGCTGACCCCGGATGCGGCGCTCATCGCCGAGGCGCAGACGGGGACGATGACGCCGCCGGAATCCGGGCCGGGCCGCATCGCGGACCTCGGCTCGTGGCAGCGGGAGTCCCAGGACCTCGACCTGCTGACCGGTTGGGGCGTGGACTACCTGAAGTACGACTGGTGCATGGCCGAGCGCGAGACGGACCTCCAGGAGCACCGCGGGCCGTTCGCGCGGATGGCCCAGCTCATCGCCGGTCAGGACCGCGAGATCCACTACTCGATCAGTGAGTACGGCTTCCAGGCGCCGTGGAAGTGGGCGGGGGAGTTCGCGAACTCCTGGCGCACGACGGACGACATCGGCGCGAGCGCCGATTCGGTGTTCCAGATCGCACGGGACACCGCCGAGCATGCCGCCGCGACCCGACCCGGTCACGTCAACGACCCCGACATGCTGCACGCCGGGAACCTGCCCTCGCCGGTGCTCGACCGCACGCACGTGCTGCTGTGGTCGATGCTCGCGGCGCCGCTCATGATCGGCACGGATCTGCGGCGGGTGCGGGCCGATGATCCGATCGTGGCCGCCCTGACCGATCGCGTGGCGCTGTCGATCGACCAGGACGCGGAGGTCTCCTGCGCCGTGCGCACGAACGCCGGGGAGGGCGTCGACGTGTACCGACGCACCTTCGCCGAGGGGGAGGCGGTCCTCGCGGTCAACACCGGTGTCACCGAGGTGACGATCGACGTGCCGCCCGTCGGCGGGCCGATCGCGAGCATCCGGATCGACGGTCACGAGGTCGGTGCCGACGCTCGACGCCTCACGATCCCGTCATGGGGCGCGGCGCTGGTCCGGAGCGGCGCGCGCTGGGCCGTCTGAGGGCGGCACCGAGGTCGTCGGTTCTGCCGTCTGCGTCCTGCTCGCGACGAGCACGGGCTGCGGCACGGCCCCCGATCGGGGACCGGATGGGCCCGTGCGACGGCCACCGATCCGGGTGCCGCACGGGTCCACGTCGCGGTGACCCGATCAGGTCCCCGGACCGATCACGTGTCGACCGGGCGCGACTCCGGCTCCGGCCTCAGGCGGTGGCCTCCTCGAGGAGCTCGAGGATGTGGCGGTACGGCTTGCCGGTCGCGGCGATCATGCCCAGCTCGCAGGTGCGGTTGGCGCTGACGTAGTCCGCTGTCGGATGCTCCGCGACCTCGGCGGCCTCGCCCCGGGTGGCGGACTCGGTGAGCTCGGGGTGGAGCATCCCGCGATCGCCGGCGTAGGCGCAGCACCCCCAGGCGGTCGGCACCACGACCTCCTCGGCGCAGGCCTCCGCGATCGCGACGAGGTCCTCGGTGGCACCGAGGTGCGTGGTCGAGCACGTGGGGTGCACGGTCACCGAGGCGGTCCTGCGGACGATGGTGAGGCGGTCCAGCAGCACCCGTCGCACGAACGTCACCGCGTCGATGACCTCCGTGTCGGTGCCCTCGAAGGCGCCGAGCACGCCCTCGGTGCACGAGGCGGCGTCCACGATCACCGGAAGGGTCGAGCCGGCCGCCCCTCCGAGCACCCGGCGCAGCCGTGCCTGCATGTCCTTCTTCGCGTCCAGCATCCCCTTGGAGGAGAACGGCGTCCCGCAGCACAGCGACGCCGTGCCGTCCGGGACCACCAGGCGCACGCCGGCCCGCTCGGCCAGGAGCGTCAGCGCGGCCTGCGGCCCCTCGCCGTCGTCCCCGAACATGGTGTGCACGCACGCGGGCATGTAGACGGCCACCGTCTCCCCGCCGGTGAGGCCCCGGCCGCCTGCGTGGCGCACGGTGCCACCGTGGCGGGGCAGCTCGGGGCGGTAGGACGGCACGTTGTCGTCCCCCAGCACCAGGCGGGCCGCACCGGCGGCGACCTCGGGCAGCGGCCGGGGCAGGGTGCCGGCGGCGCTCAGGGCCGTCGACGCCGCGCGGGTGGTCGCATCCCAGTGCTTGGCCGCTGCGGCCCAGCCGATCTGCGCGGCCTTGGGCGCCTCCTCGGCGCGCAGGCGACGCACCAGGTCACCGGTGTTGATGCCGACGGGGCACGTGGTCACGCACATGCCGTCGACCGCACAGGTCTGGATCCCGTCGTACTCATAGTCCGCACGGATCGCGCGGGCCGTCTCCACATCCCCGGTGGTCTCGGCCCAGGCGGCGTCGCGCCGCAGGACGATCCGCTGGCGCGGTGTGAGCGTGAGGTTGCGGGAGGGGCAGACGGGCTCGCAGTACCCGCACTCGACGCAGCGGTCGGCCTCGTCCTCGATCTCGACGACCGGCTTGAGGTCGCGGATATGGGCCAGCGGGTCCTCGGTGAGCAGCACCCCGGGGTTGAGGATCCCCGTCGGGTCCACGAGGTGCTTGATCTCGCGCATCACGCCGTACAGCTCGCTGCCGTACTGGCGCTCGACGAAGGGGGCCATGACCCGTCCGGTGCCGTGCTCGGCCTTGAGGTTGCCGCCGTGACCCAGCACGAGGTCCACCATGTCCTCGGTGAACGCCTCGTAGCGGTCCGCGCCGTCTCCCAGCATCTCGTTGAGCAGGAAGTGGATGTTGCCGTCCTTGGCGTGGCCGAAGATCACCGACTCCTCGTAGCCGTGCTTCGTGAACAGCTCCTGGAGCCCCGCGCAGGTCTCATCCAGCTGGGGGACCGGGACGACGACGTCCTCCAGGAGGGCTGTGGCCCCCGAGGGACGGGCGCCCGCGACGGCCGCGTACAGGCCCTTGCGGGTGGTCCACAGCGCGGCGCGGCGCCTCGGATCGGTCGACATGGCGAACGGGGCGTCGAGCTTCAGCCCGCGGGCCAGCTGCTCGCCACGCGCTGCCCCTGCGGCGATCTCCTCGAGGGAGTTGGCGCGCTGCTCGACCAGCAGCGCGGCCTGGTCGGTCACGGTCAGCCCCCGGATCTCCTGCGGCGAGGCTGGGAGGCGCTGAGCCACGGTGAGGGAGCGGGAGTCGAGCAGCTCGGCGGTGGCCATCCCGGTCTCGAGCACTGCGGGCAGCGCCGCGGTCGCCTCGTGGAGGGACGGGAACACCAGCAGGGCGTTGATGCCGTAGCCCATCGTGTTCTTCAGCGCGAAGCGCTCGCGGATGATCCGCACCGCCTCCGCGTCGTCGCGGACCCGGCGCACCAGGCGTACGAGCCCCTCGTGGAGCTCCGGCTCGTCCTCGCGCAGCCGCGCGTCGGCATCGGGCGCAGACGTGTCCACGACGGTGCCCGACGGCAGCACGAAGCGCAGGGTGTCCAGGGTCCGGTAGGTGTTCTGCTGGGTGCCGGCGGCCATCCCCGAGGAGTTGTTGGCGATCACGCCGCCGATCGTGCAGGCGATCTCCGAGGCCGGGTCCGGCCCCAGCCGGCGGCCGTGGCGCAGCAGGTGGGCGTTGACGGTGTGGAGGGTGACGCCGGGGCCCACGCGCACGCGGTCCCCGCCGTCGAGGACCTCGAGGTCGGTGAAGTGGCGGCGGACATCGGCCAGGACCGCATCGGACTGGGCCTGACCCGACAGGCTCGACCCTCCCGCGCGGAAGGTGAGGGGCTCACGCGTGCGGACGGCCTCACGCAGGAGAGTGATGACGTCGGCCTCGGAGGTGGGGGGTCGCGACGGCACGCGGGATCATCAGGAAGTGGGACGCGTCGTGGGCGTGCGCATGGCGCGTGCTCACGGACGTGTCGAGGGCGGGTGACTCGGAGGGGCGAACGCCGGTGATCTGGGACATGCGGCCACGCTACGCCCGCCGTCCGACGTCCCGGGCCCGAGGGGATGGATGCGCCGTGGGGAGGACAGGCATCGATGCAGGTCGGACGGTGGCGGACCGTCCGGGGTGGGCGATCCGACCGACGTGTCGGGACATGAGGGGTCCAGCGGGGCGTCCGGTCAGCGATGCATGAGCAGCAGCGACTGCAGCCACGGCCGATGCTCGGAGGCTAGGGCGACGATCCCGTCGCCGATCACCACGAGCCCGCCGAGGGCCAGCACCGCGGCGAACGTCAGCATGATGACCTTGCGGCGGCTCCCGAAGAAGCGTCCGAAGGCGTCGAGCACCCGCGCGTGCAGCCCGAACTGCGCCGCGACCACGATGCTGATCAGCGGCAGCTGGTAGATCACGTTCCACACCGTGAGCAGCAGGATCTCGAGGCCCAGATCATGCGTCTGCATCGCCAGGCCCACGGCGACGGTGAAGGTGGGGTCCGCGAAGGTCGTCAGCGAGAGCAGCAGGCCGCCGGTGATGAGGGACCCGGTCTGGTCGCGGGTGGCGGCCTCCTTGTGGACCTTGGGATGCAGGGCGCCATGGCGCTGGAATGCCGCGAAGCCGATGAGTGCCAGGCCCACGACGATCTGCGCCACGGCCAGCCACGTCGCCGAGCCGAGCACCGGTGCGAGCCATTCCCCGAGGTAGCGCAGGATCGGTTTGAGGGCGATCGTCACGATGATCACCGACAGCGCGTACCCGCCCAGGAAGAACAGCAGGTGGCGGGGCTTCATGCCGCGCGCCAGGAAGGTCGCCGCGATCACCCCGCCCAGGACGTCCATGGTGATGACGGCGAGGCCGAAGAAGGTCAGCAGCCCCACGATCGTCATGACCTCGAGGTTACCGACCCCGGAGCACCCCGACGCCCCGGTTTGCCCCCGGTCCGACCCGTGGACATCCCCCGTGCGTCCCCCACCCGGGGTGGACGGGTGTGGAGGGGGATGCCGGGTCGTCGGGCCGCCCTGGATACACTGCCGCCATGCCGAGCCCGCACGATGTCCTCGTCCGACGCCCCTTCGAGGGCCTCCCCGCCGAGCGCGACATCGTCGCCATGCGGCAGCTGGTCCCCGCCGCGACCCTCGCCTCCGCCACGGACGCCGAGCACGGCGGCGTGCCCGTCCTCCTCGCGACCGTCCTGCCGATGGCCTGGCCCGCGGTGCGCCGCAGCGACGGCTCGATCGTGCTGGGCCTCCAGGCGTCCGTGCCCGGAGGGGATCTCTCCCGCGCCTTCGGTCAGGCCATCGTGCAGGCCCTCGCCGCCGAGCCCGGGACCCCGGTCACCCAGGTCACGCTGACCGAGGACTCCCCGCGCCTCCAGGACGTCCTGGACCTCTCGGTCGACGAGCCGATCCGGCTCCACGAGACCTTCGACTTCTGGATCGACCCCGAGGCCGAGAGGACCCCCGAGGTCGAGGCCTCCCTCGCGCAGGCGAACGAGTCGATCATGCCGACCCGCGCGATCGCGGGCCTGCCCCACGCCTATTGGGTCGACGCCGGCGCCAAGGAGCACCTGCGCTGGGTGCTCGACGCCGCCGAGGAGACCGTCATCGACGCGGTCGCCCGCCTGCACGCCCGGCGTGAGTCCGGCGTGGGCGAGGGCACCCGTTACGTCGGGTCCTTCCGGGCCGATGGCCTCTCCGTGCCCGTCTGGGACCTGCCCTCGGGCTTCGGTGCCGAAGGCGTCGAGCGGGAGGCCGTGGCCCTGCGGGAGCGCTTCGACGCCGCGCTCGCCGCGACCGAGCCCCTGACCGCGCTCGAACGCCGAGCCCGCGGCGGGATCGTGGCCCGGCAGGTGACCCTGCGATGACCGGCGCGGCGACGTCGCCCGAGGGCCCGCTCGACCACGATCGTCCGACGCACGTCGCCGTCGTCATCCCCGCCAAGGACGAGGCCGAGCGCATCGAGCCCACCGTCCGCGCGGCCGCCTCGATCGAGCACGTCGACCTGGTGGTGGTCGTGGACGACGGCTCGACCGATGCCACGGCCGTGCTCGCCCAGGGCGCGGGCGCCCTGGTGGTCCGCCACCGCAGCAACCGCGGCAAGGCCGCCGCCATGGTCACCGGCGCTCAGCTCGTCACGATGCGCGAGGACGCCGAGCGTGCCGACGGCGGTGCAGGTTTCCGCGAGGAGCTCCACGCCGAGCCCCGGGTCTCCGGGCACACGGGCCCTCTGCCCGTCATCGCCCCCTCGCACGTCGCGCCGCGCGCCCTGCTGTTCCTTGACGGCGACATGGAGGACTCCGCAGCCGAGGCCGCGCCGCTCGTGCATGCGGTCCTCGAGGAGGGCGTCGACATGGCGATCGCCCTGCTGCCCGCGCAGGAAGGCGCCGCCGGATTCGGCGTCGTCGTCCGCACCTCGCGCGCGGGGATCGCCCGGGCGACCGGCTGGGAGCCCCATCAGCCGCTGTCGGGCACCCGCTGCCTGACGCGGGAGGTGTGGGAGGCCTGCCAGCCGCTCGCCCCCGGATGGGGCGTCGAGACCTCCCTGACGATCGACGCGCTGACCGGCGGGTTCTGGGTCAAGGAGATCCCCTGCGACCTGCATCATCGCGCCACCGGCCGCGATCTGCGCGGTCAGCTGCATCGCGCGGCGCAGCTGCGGGACGTGGTGCGGGCCCTCGCACGGCGGCGCCACGTGCGGCCGCCCGAGATCGAGGACGGCGACGGCGCGCACGGCGTGGGCCGCGAGCCCGAGGCGGTCGACGCGGAGCCGGGCACCTCCGGTGTCGAGGGCGGTCCGGAGACGGACCGCGGCACCGACCGGGACTGAATCGCGCGCCGTCGTACCGATGGGCAGCTCCGATGCCCTGTGCACGGTCGGCGCCAGGGCGCCGGCACGGTCAGACCGCGGAGCTCCCCGTGGGCGCATCCGGCCGCTCGACATCGGCCGTGTCGGATCTCGCGCCATCGGCCGTGCCCGACCTCGCGACGTCGGTCGCGCCGGGCCGCTCGACATCGGCCGTGCCATGCCCCGCGACATCGGCTGAACCAGGCCTCCCACCATCGGCCCCCACCCGCCCCTGGGCATCGGCCACCTCGGGCCCCGGCAGCATCGGCACCAGCAGCGCCAGCACCACACCCAGCATCGCCGCGACGAGCACGGGCCCGGTGTCGTTGACCGCGTAGCCCAGCCACGCCCCGACGGCCAGCGCGATCCGCACCGGACGTGCCGCGGGCAGTGCGGCATCGAGCGCCACGAGGCGGTGCAGCCGGGCCCGACGTGGCATGAGCATCGCGACCGTCAGCGCGAGGGCCACGAGCACCAGCAGCCCGAGCGGCCAGATCCCGGTGACCATGCCGATGTTCTGCGCGAGCTTGCGGACGATCACCGTCACGAGCTCGCCGGACAGCATGTCGTCGATGAACCGCCCCAGGTGGGAGCGCTGCTCCGGCGGGCGCAGCCAGTCCGCGACCGACACCGCGAGCACCGCGACGACACTGCCCGCGCCGAGCGCGAGGACATGCCAGACCTTCGGACGGATCCCCGAGACGAGCAGCGCGAGGATCCCGAAGGTCGGCACCGCGACGAGCATCGATCCGAAGTCGGCCCCCATCGACGGGGCGACGCATACGCCTGCGACGACCGCGCCGACCGCGACCGTCGTCAGCACACGCGTCCGCGGCCGTGTGACCCGTGAGAACAGCGCGAGCAGGGCCATCAGCGCCCCGGCGAACACGACTCCGGCCAGGTGGTTCGACAGCCCGTAGTACCGCCCGCCCGACTGCGCCTGGGCACCGAGCGGCGAGCCGAGCTGCAGACGCGAGCCCGTCGCGGACTCGAGCAGGATGATCCCGACCACGAGGGCGCCGACGACGCCCGGCACCCCGTAGCGACGGCGTCGCCACGGTCCCGCGAGGGCGAATGCGCTCAGCAGCAGCGAGCCCGCCCACACCACCCCGGTCAGCGCGAGCGCGGGGGAGTCCGCACGCCACCAGGGGACCAGGCCCGCGCACAGGCCGACGGCGGCGCCCAGCGGCGCGAGGGCCAGGACCGTCCGGGCGACGGCGGCGAGGCGGGGGCGCCGCGCGAGCGGGGTCAGCAGCACGATCAGGCCGAGCACCCCGGGAACCATCCAGGATCCGAGGGCGGGGAGCGTCGCGGCGTCGACCACCCGCGCGGCCTCGGTGCGGTCGAGGGCCAGGCGCTCCGGGTCCGATGCGTCGACGCCCTGGACGGGCTGCCCCGGTAGGACGGAGGGCACGGCCCGGTCGTGGGAGGCGAGGATCGTCGGCGCGATGTCGGTGAGCGCGACGATGCCGCTCTGATGGGTCGCGCCGCTGGTCAGGGCCTGGTGGGGGAGTCCGGAGTCGAGGAGGAGCTGAAGCTGCTGGCGGGCGCCCGCCCGGCCGGTGTCGGTGGACCCGACCGAGGCGACGATCGCGCGCGGGAGGTCCTCGGCATCGCAGCCGCCGACGGCCCGGAGGACCTCGTCGACGCGGGCGTCGACCGCCGCCGGGCCCGCATCGGCCGAGGGCGCCTGCACGACGACGAGCCCGTCCCGCGCCTGCGCCTCCCGGATCGTGGCGGGGTCGACGGGAGCATCGAGCGGCACCTCGGTCACACCGCCCGGGATCTCGGCGAGGCGGTCCACGGCCGGGGTGGGGATCCCCGCGGACCGGGGGGCCTGGGCCGCGAGTCCGCGGTAGCCGGTGTGCACGGTCTCAAGGCCCTGGGCCCGGGTCGAGACGGGAGTGGTGGAGGTCGTGTTCATCGCGGCCGCGCCGGAGCGGCCGGCGAGGCAGGACAGCGCCGGCGTGCCGGAGGCGCTCACGTCCTCCCAGGTCAGCCCCGCCGTGACGACGACGACGGTGACCGGACCGGGGACCTCGTCCTCGGCGTGGGCGGGCGCGGCGACCAGGAGGCCGAGCACCAGCGCGGCGAGGACGCCGAGCAGGGCCGGCGCCCGTCGGACCGGACCGGTGATCCCCGCGGCAGGAGCACGGCGCGCCCGGGGTCGGGCTGGCGATGTCGGCGGGGGGATCGGCACGGGATCGATCGTACGAGAGGGCCGCCGGACGGGGCCGCGAGCAGGACGGATCCACACGGGACGCACACGCCGTCCGCGTCCGACGCCGTCGCGCCGACCCGGCGCGCTTGACGTCCGCCCGCGCGACCGCCATCGTCGCGAGGAGCGCCGGGTCCCCGGTGCCGTCGGCATCGTGGAGGAGGGATCGTGTCGTCCGTCCCCGCGCAGGGCCCCTCGGCGCCAGGGCCTGCCCCGCGACTCCAGCGCCTGGGCCCCGACCATGCCGTGGCGATCCTCACGGGCCAGGACGCGGCGCTCGTCCAGGAGATCTTCGGCCGCCGATGGGACGAGGACCGCCTCTCCGCCTTCCTCGCGCGGACGGCACGCTGGACCGGGGACGGCCCGATCCGCGAGTTCGCCGCGGTGGACGTCGACGGCACCGTGATGGGGGGCGGAGGGGTCCGGCGGATCGGGCCGGGCATCGCCCAGGGGGAGGCCGAGGTGTCCTACTGGGTCCTGCCGCGGCATCGGGCGCACGGCGTGGGAACGGCCATCGCGCAGGCCGTCGTCGACCTCGCACGGGCGGACGACAGGGTCCACAGGATCGTCCTGCGCATCGCCCCGGACAACGCGGCGTCGACGGCGATCGCCGCGCGGCTCGGCGCGGTGCCGGAGCAGATGGTCGAGCACCCGGCCGACCGCACCCGCCGCGCGCGGCGCTGGGTGGTCCCCGTCGGCCACCTGTGATCGCGGAAGCGGTCCCTGCTCCCGCTCGATCGGGCGACGGAATGCCCGGGCCGTGCCACATCTCGGACACACGGAATGCCCGGGCCGTGCCAGATCTCGGACATACGGAATGCCTGCGCCGTGCCAGATCTCGGACACAGCGCTTGGACCCGCTCTTCCCCGGATGCTCCGTCGAGCGGCCGCTGATCCTGGACACGGCGCCCGACCGCGCGGGGCGCCGATACCCTGACCACCATGCGGTACGGATTCCTGGGTCCCGAGACGACCTTCACCCATCAGGCGCTCCTGCAGGCGATCGCGACGCGCGCGGCGGGGGACCAGGGTCCTCGTGACGTCGCCGGAGGCGAGGCGGGCATCGGCACGGAGCCGGTGCTGCGGCCGTACACGAGCGTCGCCGCCGCGACGGCCGCGCTCGTCGCCGACGAGATCGATGCCGTCATGGCGCCCATCGAGAACTCGGTCGAGGGCGGGGTGTCGGGGACACTCGACGTGCTGGCCGCCGCCCGCCGCATCACCATCGTCGCCGAGGAGGTCGTGCCGATCACCTTCGTGATCGCGGCTCGACCCGGCACGACCCTCGCCGATGTCGTCTCCGTCGCCTCCCACACCCATGCGCACGCCCAGGTGCAGGCCTGGCTTCGCGCCCACCTCCCCGATGCCGCGGTCGTCCCGGCCTCCTCGACGGCCGGCGCCGCCCGCGATCTCGCCGCTGCGGATCCGGCCGAGGCCCGCGGCCGCGCCGCCATCTGCTCGCCCCTGGCCGCCGAGCACTTCGGACTCGAGGTCCTGGCTCACGGCATCGAGGACAACCATGGCGCCCAGACCCGCTTCGTGCTGGTCACCCGCAACCACCGCATCCCTGCGCGGACCGGCGCGGACAAGACCACCCTGGTGGTGCACCTGTCCCACAACCGGGCCGGCGCCCTGCTGGAGATGCTGGAGATGTTCCGGGCCAACGGGGTGAACCTGTCGCGCATCGAGTCCCGGCCGATCGGGGACGCCCTGGGTCGCTACTCGTTCTCGATCGACGTCGAGGGCCACCTCGAGGACCGCCGCGTCGCCTCGGCCCTGCGGTCGCTGCACCGAGTGTGCCCCGTGGTGCTCTACCTCGGCTCTTACCCCCGCGCGGACGGCGCCCGCCCGATCGTCTCCGAACCCACCGCCGACCAGACCTACGACGACGCCCACGCCTGGGTGGACGGCCTCAGCGCGATGATCACGCCCGCGGAGGGCTGAGGGGCCGCTTCGTCCGTGCATGGCTGTGACCTGGGAGGCCTGAGGGACCGCGTCGTCCGGGGATCGACATGCCCCAGGGAGCGGACCGGTTCGGTCGATGCGGGAGTACCGGTGCGTCGTCCGGCGGCTCTGACGGGCGGGGGCTTCTCGTCCGAGGGCGGTGGTGCCCGGCGATGCCGTGCACTCATCGGCGTCAGGTGACCACACCTCTGCACCGGTGCAGGGGTGTGGTCACCTGACGCCGGTACGTGTACGCGACGCCGCGCGCAGGCCCGTGCGCGGCGCGGCTCGATGCGGGCCAGGTCCCGGCGGCCGGGCGCAGGCCCGTGCCCGGCGCGGCCCCATGCGGCCGAGGGGAAGATGGACGGACCGTCGGGTCCCGGTCGAGGTGTGCACTCATCGGCGTCAGGTGCGATCGGGTCTGCACCGGTGCAGGGATGCAGGCACCTGACGCCAGGTTGTGTACACCGGCGGAGTAGACCCACCCGAGATCGGATGGTTCGGGGGCGCAGTGAGGTCCAGGTCGGGATGGTTCGGGTGCGGAGTGCGGTCCCGACCGCCTACCCCGAGTGCGGCACCCGGATCCGCAGGGCGCTCGGGTCCACCTGGGCCACCAGGTGGGTGGCCTCGTCCTCGGTGTCGCCGTCGAGCTGGACGGGCTGGGGCTTCGAGGCCGCGACGGCGACGCTCGCCGTGAGGTAGCGCTCCATCGTGGACAGCTTGGGCCGGGCGGACAGCCGCGGGTTCATGACGTGGGTGACGATCTGGGACAGGCCCGCGGCGCCGCGCCAGCCCAGGGCCAAAACCTCGAGCATCCCGTTGTCGAGCTGGGCGCCGGGCATGAGCACGATCCCGCCGGGCAGCTTGCCGGTGTTGCCGATCAGCACGGTGCGGGCCTTCAGCTCGTGGGTGCGGCCGTCCGGGAGGGTGATCCGCACGTCGTGGGAGGTGCCGGTGATCTTGTTGATGCCGGCCAGGACGTAGGCGACCCAGCCGATCCGCTTCTTGAGCTGGGTGGTGGCGGCGCCGATCATCTCGGCATCGGCGCCGTAGCCGGACATGACGAGGAAGATCTGCCGCGGCGCCTCGCGCGCGCCCGCGGCGGACAGCCCCGCCTGCAGCCAGCCCACGTCGATGCGGCGGTCGCGCCCGGCGAGGGCGGCGCGCACCGCGGCATCGACGTCGTCCAGCGGGATGTTCAGATTCCTGGCCAGCAGGTTCCCGGTGCCCACGGGGATGATGCCCATGCGCACCTCGGTGTTGGCCAGCGCAGCCGCGACCAGGCGCACGGTGCCGTCGCCGCCCGCGGCGATCACCAGCTGCGCCCCGTCCTCGACGGCCTCCTGGGCCTGGCCGTAGCCGGGGTCCTCGACCGTGGTCTCGTAGAACCGCACGCGCGTGCCGGAGATCCGGGCGACGGCCCGCTCGACACGCGCGCGGAAGGTCTCGGGGTCCGCGTGTTTGGAGGGGTTCATGACGACCCCGACCTCGGTGACGCGGTCGGGCGCCGCGGACGTCTCGTCACGATCCTGCTGGGCGAGGGTCGCCCGCGCGTGGAGGTCCTCGATCCGCCGATCCGTGCGGGTCAGCCGTACGAGCACCACGACGAGCAGCACGATCGCCGCCACGACGCCGACGAGAGTGGCGATGAGCAACGGCACGTGGGGGGACATGTCCTCAGGGTAGTGGGGGACCCCGGGGTGGAGGCAGGGCGCGTGGCCGGATGTGGACCCGTGCGCGACGCCGGTCGCGGAGCCGAGCGAGAAGCCACCGAGCCCGACGCCCGCGGTCCGTCCATCGAGCCCCGACACCCGCGACCCATCCCTCGACCCCCGCCGTCCGGACCCCGTCCCCGCACGCGCCGGGCCCACCCCGGATCCTCGGTACCCTGGGCACATGATCGATCTGCGACTGCTGCGCGAGAACCCCGATGTCGTCCGAGACGCCCAGCGGGCGCGCCGTCGGGACCCGGCGACGGTGGACGTAGTGCTCTCCGCCGATCAGCACTGGCGCGAGACCACCACCGCCTACGAGACCGCCCGGGCGCAGCAGAAGGCGCAGGGCAAGCTCGTCGCCGCCGCGCAGGGCCAGGAGAAGCAGACGCTGCTCGCCGAGGTCAAGCAGCTGGCCCAGGACGTCAAGCGGCTCGAGGCCGAGACCGCGGAGGCCGAGACGGCCCGCGACAGCGCGCTGCGGGTGATCCCGAACGTCGCCGAGGGCGCCCCCGAGGGCCTCGAGGCCGACTACGAGGTCCGCGAGACCGTCGGCGAGGTGCCGACCTTCGACTTCCCGGTGCTGGACCACCTCGAGCTCGCCGAGGGCCTGCGCGCCATCGACATGGCCCGCGGCGCGAAGGTGTCCGGTGCCCGGTTCTACTTCCTGACCGGCGTGGGCGCCCAGCTCGAGCTCGCGATCCTCAACGCCGCGATCGACCAGGCCACGCGCGCGGGCTTCACCCCGATGATCACCCCCACCCTGGTGCTCCCGGAGTCGATGGACGGCACCGGCTACCTGGGCGAGCACGCCGACGAGGTGTACCACCTCGACAAGGGCGACGACCTCTACCTCGTGGGCACCAGCGAGGTGGCCCTGGCCAGCTACCACCGCGACGAGATCCTCGACCTCTCGGACGGCCCGATCCGCTACGCGGGCTGGTCGGCCTGCTACCGCCGCGAGGCCGGCAGCTACGGCAAGGACACCCGCGGGATCATCCGCGTGCACCAGTTCCACAAGGTCGAGATGTTCAGCTACTGCCGCATCGAGGACTCCTACGCCGAGCACGAGCGCCTGCTGGACTGGGAGCGCCAGATGATGGCGACGATCGACGTGCCGTACCGCATCATCGACACCGCCGCCGGCGACCTCGGCACCTCCGCCGCCCGCAAGTTCGACTGCGAGGCATGGTTCCCCTCGCAGAACACGTACCGCGAGCTCACCTCGACGTCGAACACGACGCAGTTCCAGGCGCGCCGCCTGAACATCCGCGAGCGGGTCGACGGCTCGCTGCGGCCGGTCGCGACCCTCAACGGGACGCTCGGCACCACGCGGTTCATCGTCGCGATCCTCGAGAACCACCAGCAGGCCGACGGCTCCGTCGTCGTGCCCGAGGGGCTGCGCCCGTACCTCGGGGGCCGTGAGGTCCTCGAGCCCCTCGGCCGATGAGCCCGCGCGAGAAGCGGCGCTGGCGCCTGCCGTTCACCCGGCGGTCATCCGCGCAGGGCACCCTGGAGGGCGTGACCACCGCCGACACCGCCGCCTCCCCGTCCGCCCCCGAGACCCCCGCCGACGACCCGGCCGTCCGCGCGCGCGTCGAGGCGGCCCTCGCGCCGCTCGCGGAGAGGGAGCTGGTGGTCGCGCTCGACGTCGACGGCACCCTCGTCCACCACGACGGGACGATGACCCCCCGCGTCCACGACGCCCTCCAGAAGGTCGCCGACACCCACCACGTCGTCATCGCGACCGGCCGCAGCGTCGGCGCGACCCTGCCGATCGTCCGCGCCGCGGGCGTGCGGCGCGGTCACGCGGTGTGCTCCAACGGCGCGGTGCTCCTGGAGATCGACCCCGGGGAGACCGACGGGTTCCGCGTCGCGGAGGTCCGCTCGTTCCGTCCCGGGGAGGCCCTGCGGACGCTGCGCGAGGCCGCGCCCCGCGCGAGCTACGCCGTCGAGATGCCCGACGGCACCTTCTACTCCACGGGCGACTTCCAGGACAACAGCTTCGGCGTCCGGGCCACGCCCATGGCCTTCGAGGACCTCGCGCAGCTCGACGCCGTGCGCGTCGTCGTCCATGACCCGGACCTGTCCCCGCAGGAGTTCAGCCGGATCGTCTCCGAGGCGGGCGTCCACGGCGTCGAGTACGCGATCGGCTGGACGGCGTGGCTGGACATGGCCGCCCCCGGCGTCTCCAAGGCGACGGGTCTGCAGAGCGTATGCGAGCGCCTCGGCATCCCTGAGAGCGATTCCGTCGCCGTGGGCGACGGCTTCAACGACACCGAGATGCTCCGCTGGGCCGGGGTGGGCGTGGCGATGGGCCAGGCCCCCGAGGGCGTCGGCGAGGCGGCCGACGTGCGCACCGCGGGCGTGGTCGAGGACGGCGCTGGCCTGGTCCTGGAGACGCTCCTTCCGTGAGCGGGCGCCCGGCGGAGACGAGCTTCGACGAGCTCGTCGCGCGGGCACGGTGCCTGGTGGACCGAGCGGAGCCCGGCGAGGTGTCGGGCTCCAGCGGCCGACGTGTCCTCCTGGGTATCGCCGGACCGCCCGGCGCGGGCAAGTCGACCCTGGCCGCGGCCCTGGTCGCCGCGCTGGACGCGGAGCGCCCCGGGTGGGCGCGGCAGGTGCCCATGGACGGCTTCCATCTGGCCGACGCGGAGCTCGAGCGCCTGGGTCGCAGGGACCGCAAGGGCGCCCCGGACCCCTTCGACGTGGCGGGGTACGCCGCGCTGCTGGCGCGTCTGCGGGAGACGGGGCCGAGGACGGTCTACGCCCCGGCGTTCGACCGGGCTGTCGAGCAGCCGATCGCGGGCTCGATCCCCGTGGGCCCCGCCGTGCACCTCGTCGTCACCGAGGGGAACTACCTGCTCGAGAGCGGGGAATGGGCGGCCGTCCGTCCGCTGCTCGACGAGGTCTGGTGGGTCGACGCCGCCGACGCCGAGCGCGAGCAACGACTTACCGTGCGTCACGAGGGGACCGGCCACTCCCCGGAGGCCGCGCTCGCGTGGGCACGCGACGTCGACGGGGTGAACGCCGTTCGGATCGCCCCCTCGCGGGTGCTCGCAGACCTCGTCGTGCCGGGGGATCTGCCCCTGCCCGGAGCAGAGGGCTCGGGGCGACGGAGTGCCGCACGGCCCTGAGCTGCACGACGCTGTCTGCGCGCCCCCGAGCCGCACACGTCGGGGCCGCCTGCGGACCCGACCGCGACCACGAGGTAGCCTCGTGCCCGTGATGACCAGTCAGGCCCGCGCGGGCCGTCCCCGGAACGGCCACCTGGTCGACGGCTGATCCGCGCCCCTCCTCGCCGGTGGCAGTCCCCACGACCCCCACCGCACATCCTGAGGAGCATCATGACCGCACGGTTCAACCACACCATCATCGCCGCGACCGACCCCGCCGCCTCGGCGGCCTTCCATCGTGACCTGCTCGAGGCCGAGGAGGCGCCCGCCTGGGGGCCGTTCGTCAACGTCCTGCTCGCGGACGGGGTCCTCCTGCAGTTCGCGTCGCCGCCGATGGACTTCCCGCCGCAGCATTACGCGTACCTGGTCGACGACGAGCACTTCGATCGGACCCTCGCACGAATCACCGCCACGTCGCGCGACCACTGGGCCGATCCCCAGCGCTCGCGGCCCGGCGAGGTCAAGGTCGAGGGGGAGGCGCGCGGGGTGTACCTGCTCGACCCCTCGGGCCATTTCCTGGAGCTGCTCACGCGCCCGTATCTCTGACACGTCCGGGATGCCCGTTCGGCGTCTCCGACGGGTCCGCGGCCGCCGCTCGGCATGCCCTCCCTACGGCGCGACGTCCAGGACCACCTTGCCGATGTGGCCGCCGCGGCGCAGCACGCCGTGCGCCTCGGCGGCCCGCTCGAGGGGGTAGTGCCCGTGGACGGGCACGGTGATGGTGCCGTCGGCCAGGAGCGGCCAGACCAGCTCCCGGGTGCGGGCGAGGATCCGGGCCTTGTCCTCGACGCCCCGGGACCGCAGGGTCGTCCCGATCACGCGGGCCCGGCGCCCCATCAGGGCGCCCAGGTCGAGCTCCCCGACCGCCCCGCCGAGCGTGCCGATGACCACGAGCCGGCCGTGCTCGCGGAGCATCGCGACGTTGTCGCGCAGGGCCGGGCCGCCGACGACGTCCAGGATCACGTCCGCACCGCCTGCCGAGCGCACCGCCTCGCGGACGTCGGTGGTGCGGCGGTCCCACGCCTCGTCGGCACCGAGGTCCCGCGCCGCGGCGACCGCCTCGGGGGAGCCGACGGTCGTGAGCACGCGGGCGCCCAGCGCGTGGGCGAGCTGCAGGGCGACGCTGCCGATCCCGCCGGTGCCGCCGTGGACCAGCAGGGTCTCGCCTGCGCGCAGCCCCGCCTCGATCACCAGGTTGGAGACGACGGTCGCGGCGACCTCCGGGATGCCCGCGGCATCACGCACGTCCGTGCCCGCCGGGACGGGCAGCAGCTGCGCCTCCGGGACGGCCACCGTCTCGGCGTACCCGCCGCCGGTGAGCAGGGCGAGCACCTCCTCGCCGGTGTCGCGGCGGCGCCCCGAGACCTCGAGCCCCGGCAGCTCCGAGGCGCCGGGAGGGGGCGGGTAGTGCCCCGCGACCTGCGCGAGGTCGGCCCGGTTGACGCCGGCCGCGACGACGTCGACCAGCACCTCGCCGGGCCCGGGCACCGGCTCCGGGACGTCCGCGAGGGCCAGGTGGTGATCCGGGGTGATGGTCAGCGCGCGCATGGGCCCAGGCTACGCGGCGCCGATCCCGGGCCGCCGGGCGCGGACGGCGACGTGAAGAGGGCCGTCGACCGGGACCCCGGCACCGCGCGCGAGCCCGGCGCCGTGCGCGAGCCCGGCACCGCGCGCGACCCCGCCGCCCCCGTCCCGTCAGCGGGTCATGATGAACGCCAGCAGGTAGCTGCGGGTGTTCCCGTCGTCGACGTGGTCGTCGGCGATGGTTCGTGCCGCCTCGAGCGCGGACGCCTTGGCCTCGTCCCCGCCGAACGCCGAGTACATGAGCAGCCAGTCCCCGTACAGCTGCGCGAAGCCGCCGTTCGCGGTGCCCTCGGCGATGTTCCTGCGGACTCGCTCCGGGTCGGCCCCCAGATGGTCAGAGCTCGGGGACATGGGGATCACGAGGATCGCCAGGGCCGCGGCGGGCTCGGGGGAGAACCACGTGGCGTAGTCGCGCTTGCCGCCGAACTGCAGGGGGATCACCGAGTGCCCGAAGCCCTCGTAGACGGGATCCGAGGCGTCGAAGTCGGTCCAGTAGGTGCGGGCCGCCAGCGACTCGTGGGCCAGCAGCCAGGCCGCCTGGGACGCGAGGGGGTCGTTGCCGCGGGCCTGCGCCCACAGCTGCAGCCCCGCCCAGGCGGTGGTCGCCTCCGAGCTCGACTCCTGGTTGTTGCCGTCGGCGAACGGGGACGTCCCCGAGGCCCACGAGTGCGAGGCGTAGGCGTCGAACACGCGCCGGACCGGCACCGCCTCGGTGGCCGCGTCGCACGCGATGTCGGCGGCGAGCGCGTCCAGGACAGGGGCCAGCTCCTCGGCGAGCTCCGCGTCCGTCGCGGCGAGGGTGCCCGCGGCGTACAGGAAGTACCCGTAGTGGAAGTGGTGGTCGTTGAACTCGTCGGACCCGAAGGACGGCGTGAGGCCGACGACGCCGTGGTTGGTCTCGTCGTAGGTGAAGCAGAAGGCGTCCCTCTGGGTGCCGCCGTCGACCTCGGCCCACATGCGGATCTGCGTGAGCACCCGCTCGCGGATCGACGTCGCGGCCTCGTCCGCCCCGACCTGCCGGGCGATCGCGAGGAGCTGGGCGTCGCGGTGCAGCGCCTTGCCGCCGAAGTAGGTGTCCGCGGGGTAGTCCGGCAGGGCGGCGGCATCGGCCACGACCTGCGTCGCGAGCTCCCCGCGCTGCTCCTCGGTCAGGGCGGAGAGGTCCAGGTCGGGTCGCACCTGCTGGACGGGGGCGCTCCAGGTCAGCTCGGTGCCGCGGCGCAGCACGAGCGTGCCGTAGGCGCTGGGGTAGGTCCCCAGCACGTCGTCCCCCTCGGTGTCCGCCGCGTGGTGGGGCATGGCGGCGATCAGGGAGTCTTCTCCCGCCGTGGTGGTGTAGGTCAGGGTGCTGCGGGCCTCGCCGCCGGAGACCTCGTAGGCCAGCGCCGTCGAGGTGACGGGTGCCGCGAGGTCCACGAGGTCCGCGGCGCGACCGTCCGGGGGCACCGCGAGGAAAGTCGCGGTGGAGCCCCGGGGCAGGGTGCAGGTGGCGCCGTCGATCGTGCCGCCGTCGGTGACCAGCGCATACGTCTTCTCGCCCACCCGCAGCACCGCCGCATCGCTGCCCGTCGTGGGTGCGCTGAGCGTGAGGGACACGTCCGTGAGGGCCTGGATGCCCACCCCTGGCCACCCCTCGGCGATCGTCAGGTGGGCCAGCTCCGTCCCGGAGGAGTCCTTCTCCAGGATCGTCACGGACGCCTCGTCGTAGGCCGAGACGACGGCCGATGCGGCGCCGGCCAGCGTGACCGTGACCTCCGGGGCGTGGGTGCCCATGATGGTCTTGGCGGTGGTGGTCACCGTGGGCAGACCCACCGTGAAGCCGTCGTCGACGAGTGCGAAGGACAGCGGCAGGGGATAGACGGCCAGCGGCGCGTCCCCGAAGACGAGTCCCGAGAACCAGCGGTTGGTCGGCGGCACCAGGCCCTCGCCCAGGCGCTCCGCCCTGAGGTCCTTGACCGCCTTCAGCGGTGGCAGGGCGGACATCGATGCCTCGACGGCATGGGCCGTGAACGCCGGGACCCCGGAGGTGCCGGGAGGGGCGGGGGTGGCGCTGGCCGTGCCCCCGCCGGACGGATCCCCGCCGCCGAAGAGCGTGCATCCGCTCGCGCCGAGGGCGATCGCCCCGGCGGGGAGCGCGGCCAGCAGTGTCCTGCGCGCGGGCCTCATCGCAGTCCCACCGTGCGCAGGAAGTCCATCAGGGCGTCGGTCGGACCGGCGAGGATCCCGTCGTCGGTGAGCTCGACGGTCACGGACACCGGGGCGCCGTCGGTCGCGATGAGCGAGAGGTCGTCGCCGTCGAGCTCGGGGCTGGTGACGAGCGCGCGGGTGATCGCCTGCCCGTCCTCGGTGACCACGGAGGCGGATTCGACCGTCCCCTCGATGGAGCGGTCGTCCGGCAGCAGGATCGTGGCGCGGGCGCCCTCCTCGAGCCGGCCGTAGTCCCGCGGGGTGAGGCGGAACTGCGCCTCGACGGTGCGGGGCGTGGACTGGACGATGGTCGCCACGGGGTTGCCGGCGCCCAGGTAGTTGCCGGGGGTCGCGGTGAGCTCGGTGACCCGGCCGTCCGCGGTCGCGCGGTAGACGATGGTGCCGGAGGCGGGATCGATGTCCATCGCCTCGTTCGAGCTCGCGGAGAGCCCGTGGACGGCGTCCTGCTGCAGCTCGACGCTCGACATGGTGAACAGCACCTCCCCGGCCGCGACCTCGTCCCCGAGGGACACCTGGATGTCTATCACGACGCCGGGTGCCACCGCGGCGACCTCGTAGTGGGGCTGTTCGATCGCGGCGCTCACGGAGAGCGCCTGGCGCTGGCGCTGGTTGAACACGAGGCACAGGGCCCCGGCCAGCACCAGCACGAGGACGACGGAGAGCAGGAGTCTGAGACGGCCTATCCAGGTCATGACGGGTTCCTCGGGTGGTGGGGATCAGGTGACGATGCGGCGCCGGGCGCCGCGCATGCGCTGCCCCGAGAGACGGGCTGCGACCGCGTCCGCCGGGGTGGACAGGGGACCGGGCGCGGCGAGCGCGGCGGTGGTGGCGGCGGCCTTGGCGAGATCGCCGCGCACGGCCAGACGGCCGGAGCTGCTCGCGCGGATCTCGCCGAGGGCGACGACCACGAAGGTCAGGAGGATCGCGGAGTTCAGGCCGCACCACACCGTCGCGATCGAGATCTGGCCCAGCATCGAGTCCCGCCAGACGCCCACCGCGGTGGTGCACAGCAGGAAGACCAGGACGCAGACCTGCGGGCCCATCACCGTGAACGGCGAGACGCGCTTGGTCGCGCCCGTGACCGACCAGGCCTGGTCGCGGCCCATGACGACGTTGAGGAGCGCCTTGGCGTAGATGGGGAACGAGCAGGCCGCGAGCATCAGGACCTCCCATCGGAAGGATCCGAGGGTGAAGAAGGCCAGCACGATCTGCAGCACGTAGAAGCCGCCGTAGAAGAGCACCCACGTCTCCCAGCCGACGTCCATCGACACCGGGCGGAGGTCGAAGAAGATCTCGAGGGCGGGCACCAGCAGCAGCAGGCCGGGGACGATGCCCGTGAAGTAGTGGGTGGCGGTGATGAAGTACATGAGGCGCTGGTCGAGGTTCAGACGCCGGCGGAGGCCCAGGGGGTTGGCCTGGAAGAGGATCTCGAAGCCGCCCGTGGCCCAGCGCAGCTGCTGCTTGGAGTACGCGACGATCGTGTCCGGCGCGTCCCCGATCGCGAGGGTGGTCGCCAGGAACACCGAGCGCCAGCCGCGCTCGTGGAGCTTCAGCGACGTCCACACGTCCTCGGACTTGGAGTCGGTGACCATGCCGCCGACGTCGTCGATGGCCTTGCGGCGGAACACGACGTTGGTGCCCACGCAGAACGCGGCGTTGAAGGGGTTCCGGCCCGGCTGGATGAACCGGTAGAACATCGCCTGCATGTACCCGGCGCCCCGGGAGATGAAGTTGTGCAGGTTCCCGTAGGTCTGCGGGGTCTGCACGAACGCGACCGTGTCGTTGGCGAAGAACGGCAGCGTCTCCTCGAGCAGGCCGGGGAGCGGCACGAAGTCCGCGTCGAGGATCACGAAGAACTCGCTCTTGGCCAGCGTCAGCGCGTAGTTCACGTTGCCGGCCTTGGCGCCGTTGCTGGTGCGACGCCGCACGTACCGGCATCCGGACGCGGCCGCGAAGTCGCGGACCTCGTCGCTGTGGCCGTCGTCGAGGATCCACACCTCGTGGCGGCCGCGCACCGCGAGTGCCGCGAGCGCGGTCCGGCGGATCACCTCGAGGGGCTCGCCGTACACGGTGATGAGGATGTCCACGTCGATCGAGCGTCCGTCGATCTGCAGGGGCCACCGGGTCGGTGCGCCCTGCAGGCCCAGGGAGGAGATCCGGGCGATCGGGTAGAGCTCGTCCCGGGCCCGCCAGTACTCGTGGTCGCGCACGTCGCGGGTGCCGGCCAGGACCGTCCACATCGCGATGAGCGCGTGGAAGACGAGGATCGCCTCGGAGGCGATGACGAGTGCCCAGGGCAGGAAGTCCCCGCGGTGCGAGTGCTGGAGGAGGAAGAACCCGTAGCCGAGGCAGCCCGCGGTCGCGACGATGGTCAGCAGGATCATCACCGGCGAGTACTGCACCCGGGCGGCCTCGCGGCGGCTGATCGGGGTGAAGCGGTCGACGGAGGCGAGGTCGTGCAGGGATCGGGCCATGTGGACTCCTGGGCCGGCGGGGGATCGGGCCTCGTGCGGTCGTGCTGATGCACGACCGCGAGGCCACGGTGCCCGATCCGGACCGAGGTCCGTCCCGCAAGATGGGTGGGTGCCGCAAGCGTGCGCGAGACGGGTGAACGGGGCAAGTCCGATTCGCGACGTCCGTCCTCTGTTATCCCTTCGTGACCGTTCTGAAAATCGGCTCACATCGGCCATGACCGTGCGATACGGGCATCGGAACCGCGGCGGACCTGCGGCGATGCCGGGTGGCGGAGGGTGGGCTGTCGCTCCGTCCGATCGGGCGGCGGTGGTGGCCATCACTGTGAGCGGCGTCACGCGATGGCGGGTTCTGGTCGGACGCCGACGGCACCCGGGCCCGTCTCGGCACCCGGTCCCCGCGATCGGGGCGTACCGCTCCGATCGCCCAGGACGGAGCTTCCGGGGATCTCGGACCGATCCGCGCGAGGAGCGGACACGGGCGGCGAACCCCCCTAGCGTGAGGGACGGAACGCACACGAGCTCGATGAGGAGATCACCGTGACCACCACCGACCGACCCGTCCCCCGCCCCGCCTCGCGCGACGCAGCGCCGCGGCCGTCCCGCCCTGCCCGCCGTGCCCTGCTGGGATTGGCTGCGTGCGCGGGCGCGGCCCTGCCGTTGGCCTCGACGACCGCGTTCGCCGACGGGCCGACCCCCGACGCCACCGGGCCCGGTGAGGCCCGGGCCGCGGGGGCCGCGCCGGCGGGCACCGGTCGCCCCTCGGCCCGGATCGGCCGCGACCAGTGGCGTCGCAGGGCCCGGCGGGCGCTCGCAGCCCTGCAGCTGCACTTCGCCGAGCCCGCCCCGAGCGACATGCTCGCCGAGGTCATCCCGCGCCACGACGGGGACCCTGACTTCGCGTACTGCTGGCCGCTGTCGCAGGCCCGGGCCGCCGCCTGCACGCTGTCGTACGCCTTCGATCGCGTGCCCTCGGACGTCCGGGGCACGGTCGACCGGCTCACCCGTGCGCAGGAGGCCTACTGGTACCCGCCGGGCGGGACCACCGGCGTGCCCGGGTACACCGCCGCCTGCGACAGGGAGCAGGGCGCGCACGGCGACATGTACTACGACGACAACGCGTGGGTGGGCCTCCAGGAGGTCGAGGAGCACCTGCTGACGGGGGGCCGACGCGGCGACCTGGGCAGGGCGCGCGCGGTCCTGGAGCTGCTGCGCTCGGGGGAGTCGACGGATCCGAGCCTGCCGCACCCGGGCGGCATCTTCTGGACCCAGGCGGGCGAGGAGTCCGGCCGCAACACGGTCTCGACGATCCCGTCGGCCAAGCTGGCGCTGCGCCTGCACGTCCTGACGGGGGACCCGACGCTGCTGCGCGACGCCCAGCGCTGGGTCGCCTGGACCCGCGACACGCTGCTCGACGGCGACGGGCTGTTCTGGGACAACATCTCCCCGCGCGGCACCTTCGACGAGACCACCTGGAGCTACAACCAGGGGGTGCCGCTGGGCACCGAGGCGCTGCTGTTCGAGATCACCGGGCGCCGCGAGCACCGGGATCGGGCGATCGCGCTGTCCGATGCGATCGTGCGCCGCTATCAGCCCTTCGAGGACGGCGGCGACCTGGACCGCGAGCCGATCCAGTTCGCGGCGATCCTGATGGCCAACCTGGTTCAGGCCCAGGCCGTCGTGGGGGACCGGATCCCCGGGCGCGCCATCGCCCAGGCCTATGCCGACCGGCTCTGGTCCCGCCGGGATCCCGGCACGGACCTGTACGACGGCGACAAGCGCGAGGAGGAGGGGCGCCTGCACCTGCTGGACCACTCCGGGTACGCACGCGCCCTCGCCGTCGCCGCCCTGGACAAGAAGGCGGCGCGCCTGCTGTGCTGAGCGGGCAGGACCCCCGTCGGCGTGCCGACGAGACGTCCGCGGCCGTCGGCACGCGTCGACGGCGACCTGGCCCTCTCGCCGGAGGCGAGGGGCCACGACCTTTCGAGGAGGAGTCGTCATGAACGCTCTGTACGAGACCGAGGCGCTGTCCACGGGAGAGGGCCGCAACGGCCATGTCTCCGTCCCGGACGGCGGGCTCGAGCTGGACCTCGCGATCCCCACCTCCATGGGAGGTTCGGGGCGGGGCAACAATCCCGAGCAGCTGTTCGCCGCGGGCTATGCGGCGTGCTTCCACAGCGCGCTGCAGGCCGTCGCCCGGCAGAAGAAGGTGGCGATCGACGGATCGACCGTGGGTGCCCGGGTGGGCATCTCGGAGAACGGCGAGGGCGGATTCTCGCTCGCCGTGGACCTCGAGGTGGTGATCCCCGAGCTCGACGCGAAGACGGCGCAGGAGCTCGCCGAGGCCGCCCACCAGGTGTGCCCGTACTCCAACGCCACGCGGGGCAACATCCCCGTGCGGGTGACGGTCGGCGACGACTGAGCCGAGCCGATCCGATGGATGTGCGCGAGGCCCCGACCGCTGCAGCGGTCGGGGCCTCGCGGGTGTCGGACGCGCAGGTGCTGGGTCCCGGGAGCTCACGCTCCGGTCGGGAGGGCGGGCCTGCGTGCGGCGCTGGGGTCAGCGGCGCTCGTCGAGGGCGTGCACGCCCTTCCAGGCGACGGGGATCAGCACCGCGGCGATCGCGGCCTTGACCAGGCCGCCGGGGATGAAGGGCCACAGGCCGGCGGCGAGCACGTCGGAGACGCCCAGGCCCAGGCCGCCGACCACGTTGAGGATGATCGCGAGGTAGGGCACGCCCAGCAGGAACGGGACCACGCTCGCGGCCACGAACCCGGCCAACGCCAGGAGCGGCTTGCGGTCCCAGGCGCGCTCGGCGAACCAGCCGGCGACGAAGGCGGCGGGGATGAAGCCCAGGATGAAGCCGAAGCTCGGCGAGAGCACGGAGGCGGGGCCGCCGGTGAACTCGGCGAACACGGGGGCGCCGGCGAGGCCGACGGCCATGTAGGTCAGCAGCGACAGCGCGCCGCGGCGCGACCCGAGGGAGGCGCCCACGAGGATCACGGCGAGCGTCTGGCCGGTGATCGGCACGAGCGGCAGCGGGATCGTCAGCTGCGCGAGCGCCGCGACGACCACGACGCCGGCGAGGATCAGGCCGATGTCCTTGACCAGCGTGCGGTGCGGCGCGAGGGCGTCGGCCAGGACGGGTCGGCGGGCCGGGACGGCGATCGTGGACATGGAACTCCTCGGGTGGGACGGGGATCGGGGACGTCGGGTCGACGCGGGGATGCCCGCCCAGCCTAAGCGGGACGGGCATGCCGCGGGATCACGCCCGCGGACGACGCGGGGCGATGCCCTCCTGGCTGGCGCCGGGCAGGTGCGCCTGCCAGGCGGTGACGACCTCGATGAGGGTGAGGATCGCGATGACCGCACCCACGGTGAACATGACGGGGTAGCTGACGACGCTGGACAGCGCCGCGAGGATCATCGGGATGAAGAAGCCCAGGTAGGCCACCGAGTAGTAGGCGGCGGTGAGGCCCGCGAGGTCGTCGGGACCGGCGATCCGCTGGACCTCGCTGAGCCCGGCCACGAGCGCCAGGCCGTAGCCGCACCCGAGCACCGCCGCGGCGACGAAGCCGAGCACGAGGCTCACCTGCCAGGCCGCGAGGGCCGCGAGGGTCACGCCCACGGCGATGATCCCGATCGCGAGCGCCGAGGCGCGGGCGCTGCGGCGGGTGTCGATCCGCTTGCCGCTCGACTGGATGCCCACGCCGAAACCGAGGGTCACGACGGTCATCAGGCCCGAGAAGGCGATGGGGTACTGCCCGGCGCGGGTGGTCAGCAGTGCCGGGAGGATCGCGTACGCGGTGCCGGCCGCGCCGAACACCCACGGGGCCACGGGCATGACCACGCGCAGGAACCGCAGGTGCGCGGCGCCCGGCACCTTGAGGCGGCCCAGCAGCTGGCGCGCGGTGGGTCGTGTCGTGGGCCGCGGACGGGTCTCGGGGGCCGTGGTCAGCCAGATGCCGGTGACCAGCGTGAGGAACATGTGCAGCACGTAGGTGCTGCGGGCGGGGAACGGGGCCCACTGGGCCAGTGCCGCCGCGACGCCCGCACCGAGCAGGAACCCGCCGGTCAGGGCCAGCGATGCGCGGCGCGCACCGGCGGCGGGGCCGGCCCCGGCGCGATCGGACAGCTCCTTGATCCAGGCGGTGCCGATGGCCATCACGAGCCCGAGCGCGAGACCGCAGAACACGCGGCCCACGGCGATCACGGCGGGGGAGTCGGCGCCGACGGCCAGCAGCGCGGAGCCGATGAAGGACAGCGGCGCGGCGGGCAGCAGCATCGGGCGGCGGCCGAAGATGTCCGAGAGCGGGCCGCCGAGCAGCAGCGCCGGGACGATGCCCAGCACGTAGGCGGCGAGAAGGCCGTCGACGACGACGGGGGCGAAGTGGCCGACGTCGCGGTAGAGCACGAGCAGCGGGGTGAACTCGTTGCCGCCCCAGGCGATCGCCAGGATCGAGGCGGCCACGGGGATCCACGAGCGCGGTCCGATGGCCGCATGGGCGTGGTGGCGCGCGGTGGGCCTCGCGGGCGAAGGCGTCGCGTCGCCGGCCGTGGGGGCCGGAGCCGGCGCGGCCGACACGGTCGTCGGGGCAGCGTCCGTCGTGGCGGTGGTGGCCTGACCGGGGGTGCTCATGCCAGCACCTCCCGTGCGGACTCGAGATGGGCCTCGAGGGTGCGCACGTAGCCGTCGGCATCGCCCGCCTCGAGGTGGGCGAGGAGGGCGCGGTGCCCGGCGGCGAACCCGGCCGCCCGCTGGGCGTCACGCCGCAGGCCGCCGGCGACGAGGCGCTGCTGGTGCTCGCGGAGGCTGTGGGCGAAGGAGGCCAGGATCTGGTTGCCGCCGGCGGTGATGACGGCCAGGTGGAAGTCCGCGTCCAGGCGCGTGTACTCCTCGAGGTCGCCCTGGGCCACCGCCGCGTCCTGCGCGTCGAGCAGCTCCCGCAGCGGCGCGACCGCGGCGGCCCGACGCCCCGGCGGCAGGGCCGCGACGTGCCGGGCGGCGTGGGTCTCGACGAGCAGGCGCGCGTCGAAGACGTCGTCGGCCTCGCCGGGGGCGATGGGGGAGATGAGCACGCCGCGCTTGGGGTAGACGCGCACGAGCGACTCGGCCTGCAGGCGCATCAGCGCCTCACGGACGGGGGTGCGGCTCACGCCGAGCTCGGCGGCGACCTCGCCCTCGGAGGTCATCTCGCCTCCGGACAGGTCGCCGGAGAGGATCCGGCTCTTCAGGTGCTGGTAGACGCGGTCGGGGGCCGACACGGCCGAGGATGCAGACGACATGTATACATGTTGCATCCGTTGAGGTCCGCAGGACCAACGTCCCGGGGTCGGATGTGGCCGACGCCTCGTGCGGAGCGCCGCGGGGGACCGGCGGGGGTGACATCCGAGGGCGCGATGCGGGATCCGGGCCGGGGTGCGGCGCGTGATCGGGACGAAGGGCCGTCCCGGGGCGCAGATCGCACGAGACCCTGGTGGGACCAGCGGACCCCATCGACAGCAGAGGCCATGACGACCCACCGAGCAGACCGCCGCGACCCCGACGACGACAGCGCCCGGACGGGGGACGGCGTCTCCTCAGGGCTCGCCGCGCCAGGTCCCGCCGCTCCGTGTAGCACCGCGTCGGGCCTCGCCGCTCCGCGCGACACCGCGCCGGGTCCCGACCATCGGCTCCCCGCCGTCGTGGCCCCGCACGCCCTGCCCGCCGAGGAGGTCCTGTCGGCGCTCGACGCATCCGAGGCAGGCCTCGACGACGCCGAGGCGACCCGTCGTGCGGAGGTCTGGGGTCCCAACGCCCTGCCCCGCGGCGAGCAGGAGAGCGCCCTGCGGCGCTTCGTCCGCCAGTTCCGCGACCCCACCGTCTACGTCCTGCTGGGCGCGGTCGTGCTCACGGCCGTGCTCGGCGAGTACCTCGACATGGGCGTGATCCTCGCGGTCGTGCTCGTCAACGCCATGATCGGCTTCGTCCAGGAGGGCAGGGCCGCCGATGCGCTCGCCTCGATCCGCTCGATGCTGTCCCTGGACGCGCAGGTCCGTCGAGATGATGCATGGACCCGCCTGCCCGCCGAGCAGCTCGTGCCCGGGGATGTCGTGCGCCTGGGTGCGGGCGACAAGGTGCCCGCCGACGTGCGGCTGCTGGCCACCAGCGGGCTGCGCATCGAGGAGTCGGCGCTGACGGGGGAGTCGGTGCCGGCGGACAAGGACCCGGCGCCCGTCCCGCGCGATGCCGGGATCGGCGACCGCACCGACCTCGCCTTCTCCGGGACCACGGTCGTGGGCGGCTCCGCGCGCGGTGTGGTGGTCGCGACCGGCGCCGCCACCGAGATCGGGCGCATCACGCGGATGCTCGACGACGTCGCCTCGATCGAGACCCCGCTGACCCGGCAGATGGGCGCCTTCGGCAGGACGCTGGCGATCATCGTGCTCGCGATGGCCGCAGGCATGCTCGTGCTCGGCGCGGTCCTCCACGACCAGCCGCTGGGCGAGCTCGCGCTCGCCGCCATCGGCTTCGCGGTCGCGGCGATCCCCGAGGGGCTGCCGGCGGTCCTGACGATCACCCTGGCGCTCGGCGTGCAGCAGATGGCACGCCGCAACTCCATCACCCGGCGCATGACCTCGGTCGAGACCCTCGGCTCGGTCACCGTGATCTGCTCCGACAAGACCGGCACCCTCACCCGCAACGAGATGACCGTGCGGACCGTCGTGACACCTCGCGAGCGGTACGAGGTCACCGGCACGGGCTACGCCCCCGAGGGGGAGATCCTGGCCGACGGCACCCCCGTCGACCTGGCCGATGCTCCTGACCTCGCCGCGATCGCGCAGGTCGCGGCGCTGACCAACGACTCGACCGTCTCCCGTCGCGACGGGCACTGGCAGCTCGCCGGCGAGCCCACCGACGGCGGCCTGCGCACCTTCGCGCTGAAGTCGGGGGCCCGGGCCGACGAGGCGGCGCGCCGCGCGGAGCTGCCCTTCGACTCCGCCGTGAAGTACATGGCGACCCTCGACGACACCGCGGACGGCCGGGTGATCGACCTCAAGGGCGCCCCCGACCGATTGCTGGATCGCTGCGACCGTCAGGGCCACGGCCCGGACGCGACCGAGGCCCTGGACCGCGACCGCTGGGAGCGGACCATCGACGAGCTGGGCGGCCAGGGCCTGCGGGTCCTCGCCGCCGCCGTGCGCCGCGCGGACCCCGGGACCGCCGAGGTCACGACGGCCGACGTCGACGCCGGGGGCTTCGTGCTGCTGGGGCTCTACGGGATCATCGACCCGCCCCGCGCGGAGGCCGTCGCCGCGATCGAGGCCTGCCACGGGGCGGGGATCCGCGTCGTCATGATCACCGGCGACCACGCCGTGACCGCGAGCGCGATCGCCCGCGAGATGGGGATCTCCGACGACGGCGCGGTCGTCTCCGGCACCCAGCTCGAGGAGGCCGACGACGCCGAGCTGCGACGCCTCGCCGCCACCACCTCGGTGTTCGCCCGCACGAGCCCCGAGCACAAGCTGCGGCTGGTCAGGGCCCTGCAGGAGGACGGCGAGGTCGTCTCGATGACCGGGGACGGCGTCAACGACGCCCCGGCCCTCAAGCGCGCGGACGTGGGCGTGGCCATGGGCATCAAGGGCACCGAGGCCACCAAGGACGCCGCCGACGTCGTGCTCGCCGACGACGACTTCGCGACCATCGCCGACGCCGTGCGGCGCGGCCGCACCATCTACGACAACCTGCGCAAGGCGATCGTCTTCATCCTGCCCACCAACGGCGCGCAGGGCCTCGTGATCCTCGCGGCCGTCGTCGCGGGGTGGACGTTGCCGCTGACGCCCGTGCAGGTGCTGTGGGTCAACACCATCACGGCGGTCACCCTGGGACTCGCGCTCGCCTTCGAGCCGCCCGAGCCCGACGTCATGCGCAGGCCCCCACGCTCGCCGAGGGAGGGGATCCTCTCGCGTGCCGGGCTCGTGCGGATCGCCTACGTGTCGCTGCTGCTGGGTGCCGTGACCATCGGCGCGTTCTCGCTCACCGCGTCGACGGGGGCGGGTCTCGAGGTGGCGCGGACCGTCGCCGTCAACACCCTCGTCGTCGCGCAGATCCTGTACCTCCTCGCCTCGCGGTTCACGTCCGGCACCAGCCTGCGAGCGGAGCTGCTGACGACCAACCCGATCTCGTGGCTGTGCATCGGCGTGATGCTGCTGCTGCAGCTGGCCTTCGTGTACCTGCCGCCGATGCAGGTCGCCTTCGCCTCGGCGCCCGTCGGGTGGATGGGCTGGGTGCTGCCGCTGGCCGCCGGGGTGCTCGTGCTGGCGGTGGTCGAGGTGGACAAGGCGATCGTGGGGGCGTGGCGGCGGGGTCGCTGAACGGCGGCGTGGCGTCGGGCGCGAGCTCCCGAGCTCCGATCGTCCGGGCGCCCACACTCTGGCCGGGCACCTGTGTTCCCACATCGGCCAGGACGCCTGGAGGGCGGCATCGCATGCGCGATGCCGCCCTCTGCGCATCCGGGGAGCCCGTCGCGAGCCCCCCCTCGCAGAGACGGCGCACGGCCCATCTCCGCCGCAGGCCTCCGTCCCCTCTTGACGTCCGATCGGTTCCATGGTTCATTAGTCAAGTAATGAACCACTGGACCGATGGGCCGGACCCGGAATGAGGAGGCGGAATGCTCGACACGTCGAAGCCGCTGTTCATCGCCGTCGCGGAGCAGCTCGAGGACGGGATCCTCGACGGCACCTATCCCGAGGACTCCCCGGTCCCCTCGACCACGGAGCTCTCCACCTTCCTCCGCATCAACCCCGCGACCGCCGGCAAGGGCCTGAACCTGCTCGTCGATGCGGGGGTCCTCGTCAAGCGACGCGGGATCGGCATGTTCGTGGCCCCCGGGGCCACCGACACCCTCCTCCGCCGCCGGCGCGAGGCCTTCACCGAGCAGTACCTCGCACCCCTTCTCCGCGAGGCCGAGCACCTGGGCATCGGGCCCGCCGAGCTCGCCCGCATGATCACCGAGGAGTCCCCCTCATGAACGTCATCGAGACCACCGGCCTGACCAAGGCCTACGCCGACGCCGTCGCGATCGACGGCGTGGACATCTCCCTCGCCGAGGGCCAGGTGCACGGCCTGCTGGGCCGCAACGGCGCCGGCAAGACCACCCTCATGAAGCTGCTGACCGGGCAGATCTTCGCGACCGCCGGCTCGATGCGGATGCTCGGCGCCGCGCCGCTGGAGAACCCCGAGGTGCTCTCGCGCACCTGCTTCATCCAGGAGAGCCAGAAGTACCCCGACGGGTTCCGCCCCACCGACATCCTCCGGATCGCCGAGGGCCTGTACCCCGCATGGGACCAGACGCTGGCCCGGGAGCTCGTCGGGGAGTTCCGCCTCCCCGAGAAGCGGGCGCTGTCCAAGCTGTCCCGCGGGCAGCTCTCGGCGGTCGGCATCGTCCTCGGACTCGCCTCGCGGGCACCGGTGACGTTCTTCGACGAGCCCTACCTGGGCCTCGACGCCGTGGCCCGACGCCTGTTCTTCGACCGGCTGCTCGCCGACTACGCCGAGCACCCCCGCACCGTGATCCTGTCGACCCACCACATCGACGAGGTCGCCAACCTCCTGCAGCACGTCGTCGTGCTCGACCAGGGCCGCGTGCTCATCGAGGGCGAGGTCGAGGACCTCCAGCAGTCCGCGATCGAGGTCGCCGGACGTGCGAGCGCCGTGCGGGAGTTCGTCTCAGGCCGCGAGGTGCTGCGGGTCCGTGAGGTCGGGGCGCTGGCCACCGCCTCCGTCAGCGCGACGGGAGGCGCCGCCGACGCCGCCCGCGCCGCCGGGCTCGAGGTCAGCCCCGTCTCGCTGCAGGACCTCATCGTCGACCGCACCACGTCCGAGGGGACGGACCCGGGCTCGTCCGACGGCCGGGGCACGACGACGGTCGGCACCCCCTCCGGGGGATCCATCACCTCCACCACGTCCACCCACGCCTGAGAGGACCCCGTCATGCGCACCAGATCCGTCATCCGGATGCACACCGTCAACCCCATGCAGGCCTTCGGCTGGCCGTTCATCATCATGCTGCTGGCCCTCGTGGTCGTGCTGATCATCGGCGCCCTCGTCGGCTCGCAGGGCGGCGCCGCACGGGCCGGGATGACCGAGGGCATGGCCTGGAACGGGGCGATCTTCGCCCTGCTCGGTCCGCTCATCGGCTTCGGCTTCACCTCGATGGGCCAGTACTTCCCGCTGGCCCTCGGGCTCGGGATCACCCGTCGGGAGTTCGCGAGCGGCGTGACCCTCATGTTCCTCGCCAACGCCGTCGGCTACGCCGTCGTCGTGACCATCGGCAAGGCGATCGAGGTGGCCACGGGCGGCTTCGGCCTCTCCGTGCGGTTCTTCGACGTCTTCTACACCGGGACCGGCGCGGTCTGGCAGACGTTCGTCCAGACCTTCCTCGTCATCATCGTCTCCCTCTTCCTGGGGGCGGCGATCACGGCGGCCTTCCTCCGCTGGGGCCAGGCCTTCCTGTGGACCGGCGCGGTGATCCTGGCCCTCGTGGTCGTGGGACTCCTGGCCGCGGGCATCCTGGTCGACGGGGTCACCGCCACCCTGCTCGACGTCCTGCTCATGGGGTGGGTGCCCTGGATGGGCGTCCTCGCGGGGATCGGCGTGATCGCCGCGGGGCTGTGGCTGCTGCTGCTGAAGCGGGCCCAGCTGCGATGAGTCGGCGGCCGAGCCGGCCCCGGTGCGAGCCGGGGCCGGCTCGTCGCGGATCGGCCCGGCCCGGCCCGGTTCTGATCGGATCGGATCGGTTCGAGTCGGCTTGGCGTGGCTCTGCTCGGTTCGAGTCGGCCGGGCGTGGCTCGGTTCGGCGTGGCGCGAGGTGACCTGCATGTTCTGGGGTGTCTTCAGTGACCCGGGGTGCGCCGGTTTCGGGCGGTGACGGGACGTCCTCACTCAGCAAGGTCCGTATATGGCCGTGCTGAGTGAGGACGTCCCGTGTTCCGTGGATCGGGCTCAAGAGGGCTCCCTCCTCGGCCCTGAACCAGGTCCGGCGCAGGCCACGGCGGCATCCTCGGCCTCGATCGCGGTTGGACCCGGCCTGGGCCCTGCGACGGTGGGGAACGGCTCGGTGCGGGCTCGGCGGGACGGGTCACGGAGCGAGTCAGCCGCGCCTTCGGGAGGTGACGGGACGTCTTCGTTCAGCACGGCCGTCATGCGGCGCTCCTGAGTGAGGACGTCCTGTCGGTGGGGCTCAGTCTCGACCGGCCCGAGGCTCGACCTCGCGATCGGGCCGGTCCGCCGAGTCCGCGCCTGATTCGGCACTCGGCGTCGGCACCGAGTCGTGCCCGAAGTGGTCCGGAACCGGTTCCACGGCCACTCGTCGATCCTCGCCCGGGGTTGTCTCCGGGGCCACGCCCAGGATGTCCTCCGTCGTGAGGCCCTGCACTCCCGAAGCCGGTTCCGGATCAGGCCCGCGCCCCCGCGCCGGTGATGAGTTCCCGTACGGACGGCCGTGCGTCGCCGAGTCGGCATCCCTCGGTGGCTCGGACGCCGGAGGTGCGTCTCCTCCGGTGTCGTCGCGCTCGCCGCCGCCGAGCGCGCCGATATGGGTCAGCACCGACATCAGGATGGTGAAACCAGCGGCGACGACGGCCGCGTAGTTCCCCAGCGCGAGCGCCCGAGCCGAGGCGCCGGTCCAGGTGCGGTCGAAGAGCAGCAGCTGCACGTCGAACAGCAGCACGAGGATCGCGAGCACCTTGGCGACGTAGGACAGCATCGCCGCCGTCGCCCGCCACCGCGAGATCCCGCGTGGGCCGGATCGGACCGAGTCCTTGGCCCACGGATCCAGCATCGTCGCGACCAGGAGCACCGCGACGAGCTGCGCGGCGGAATTGGCGGTCTCGGGCGTGAACTCCATGGCTGCAGTGTCGCCCGCCGTCCAGGGGGTGTCCAGGTCCGGAGCGGACCGGGACGTGCACCCGCCCGTGCCGGCGCCGATACGGTGGCGCCATGATCTTCGTCGGCATCGACCTGGCGTCCGACCGCGAGGGCTGGATCTGGCTGCCCTCGCCTCTCGCCCCACCGGGATACCCTTGACGACGGTGCTCGCGACCCCGCCACGGCTCGGCTGGGGTCGACGGGGACGATGTCGGACCGCTCCCGCAGGAGCGATCCCACGACATCGACCGGTGCGGGCACCCAGGAGGGATGACAGAGCGGCCGAATGTGGTGGTCTTGAAAACCACTGTGCAGCGACCCTGCACCGCGGGTTCGAATCCCGCTTCCTCCGCGCATGACGACGGCGCCCCCACCGGTTCGGTGGGGGCGCCGTCGTCGGTCCTCGCGAGGGCCGGCCGATGCCGGGATCAGGCCCCCGCGGGCACGATCCGGTGGGCCGATGCCTCGTCGAGCGCCGTCGTCTCCTGGGCGGTCAGCTGCAGGCCGATGGACTCGAAGAGGCCGCCGAGCTGCTCGACGGTGCGGCCCGAGGCGATCGGTGCGGCGACGGCCGGGCGCGAGCGCAGCCACGCGAGGGACACGGCGGTGACCCCCACGCCGTGCGCTGCGGCGACGTCGTCGAGGACCGACAGCAGGTGCACGGTGCGCTCGTCCTCGAGGTAGGCGCCGGCCTGCCCGGCGCGCTGGGAGTCGACCTTCAGGCCCGGGCGGTACTTGCCGGTGAGGAAGCCGGAGGCGAGCGACCAGTACGGAAGCTCCACCAGGCCCAGCTCCTCGACGGCCGGCAGCACGTCCTTCTCGATGCCGCGCTCGACGAGGTTGTAGTGGTCCTGGGACACCGTGACCGGCGTCAGGCCCTGCTCCTGCGCGATGCGGGTGGCCGAGCGGAGGCGGTCGGCGGTGAAGGTGGTCGCGCCGATCTCGCGGACCTTCCCGGCCCGGACCAGCTCGTCGAAGGCCCCGAGGTACTCCTCCTGGGGCACGTCCGGATCATCGCGGTGGGCGTAGTAGAGGTCGACGTGGTCGGTCTGCAGGCGGCGCAGCGAATCGTCGAGGGCGGCCCGGATGTTCTCCGGGCGCAGTCCCGGGCGCTGCGGGTGCTGGAACACCTTGGTGGCCAGGACCACCTTGTCGCGGTTGCCTCGGGAGGCGAACCACTCGCCGATGATCGTCTCGGACTCGCCGCCGGAGTTGCCGTCGATCCATGCCGAGTACACGTCGGCGGTGTCCACGGACCTGCCGCCCGCGTCGAGGAAGGCGTCCAGGAGGGTGAAGCTCTGGTCCTTGTCGGCCGTCCAGCCGAAGATGTTGCCGCCCAGGACGATGTCGCCGAACTCGAGGTTGCTCATGGTCATCCTTTCGTGAGATCTGCCGCTCGGGAGCTCATCACTGCTGCCAGGATCGGCCCCAAGCGAGCCTTTCCTCCACTGTAGGACCGTGTCCCTGGCCCTCGCCTGGGCGTGACCTCGGGGTTCACGGAGCGGGCCCCGGGCCCGACGGCCCGATCCCGACGGACGCCCATCGCCCCTGGAGGTTCGCGGCGCCTCTCACCCCGCACCCCCGGACGCACGGGAGCCCGCCACGCAGCGCGCGACGGGCTCCCGTGGATCACCCGGTCAGGGACGAGCCCCGACCCGAGCGGGACGGATCAGAACGAGCCGTCGATGTCGGAGATGACGACGACCTTCTGGTTCACAAACTCCTTGAGGCCGAGGTCGATGAGCTCGTGGCCGTAGCCGGAGTTCTTGACGCCGCCGAAGGGGATGTCGGCCTTGACGCCGGTGGGCTGGTTGATGAACACCATGCCGGTGTCGAGGCGGCGCGAGAGCTCCTGGGCGCGACGGATGTCCTCGGAGAACACCGAGCCGCCGAGGCCGAAGGGCGAGTCGTTGGCGATCTCGACCGCGTGGTCCTCGTCCTTGGCCCGGTAGAGCTGGGTGACGGGGCCGAAGAACTCGGTCTGGGAGGCCTTGCCGCCCAGCGGGATGTCGGTCAGCAGCGTCGGGCGGAAGAACGCGCCCTCGCTGGGGACCTCGGCGCCGATCTCGCGGACGGTGACGCCCTCGGAGCGGGCCTCCTCGACCTGTGCGGCGAGGTCATCGGCCGCCTTCTGCGAGGACAGCGGGGCCAGCGTCGTGGACTCGTCGAGCGGGTCCCCGGCCTTCAGGGCCGCGACCTTCTCGATGTACTTGGCCTCGAACTCGTCGTAGACCGCGTCGACGACGATCAGGCGCTTGGAGGACACGCACACCTGGCCGGCGTTCCAGTGGCGGCCGAATGCGGCCCACTCGACGGCCTTGTCGATGTCGGCGTCCTCGAGGACCAGGAACGCGTCGGCGCCGCCCAGCTCGAGGGTCGACTTCTTGAGGTTCTTGGCGGCGGTGGCGGCGATCGCCGCGCCGGCGCGCTCGGAACCGGTGAGCGCGACGCCGCGGACGCGCTTGTCCGCGAGGACCTGCTCGGTGGTCTCGTGCGAGGCGAAGAGGTTGGTCAGCAGACCCTCGGGGGCGCCGGCCTCGGCGATGAGCTTCTCCATCGCGAGGGCGGCCTGGGGGACGTTGCCCGCGTGCTTGAGGACGATCGCGTTGCCCGCGGTGATCTGCGGGGCCGTGATGCGGATGACCTGGTAGTACGGGAAGTTCCACGGCTCGACCGCGTACAGCACGCCCAGCGCATCGTTGACGAGCGCGACGTCCTGGTCGCCGTAGCCCTCGGCGGGGAGGTAGCGGGGCGCGAGCTGCGCGGCGCCGTGCTTGGCGTAGTACTCGAGCATCTTGGCCGACAGCTCGACCTCCGCCTCGGCCTCACCGATGAGCTTGCCCATCTCCAGGGTGAGGATCTCCGCGTAGGCGCGGTGGTCGGCACGGAGCAGATCCGCGGCCTTCTGCAGGACGACGGCGCGGGCGGCGCCGTCGAAGCCCTTCCAGGCGTGGAAAGCGGCGTCGGCCTTGGCGATCGCGGCCTCGACCTGATCGCTCGACGCGGTCTCGAAGGTCTTGACGGTCTCGTTGGTGTAGGGATTGACGGTTGCGTAACCCATGAGGTTCTCCTCCTCGGGCGGAAGGCCGAACCCGGTGGAGGCGGCAGGATCCCCTGCCGACCCGGGCTCCGCGATGATCCCGCCGTGTCGTCGGTTGTCGCTGTCTACGCTAGTCCTGTTCGCCCGGGTCGCGCCTGTATGGCTGGTCACCAGTTCCTGGGAAGTGCGCGGGTGTCGGTGTGTGGCGGTGTGCGGCCGCACCCGGGGCGAGCGCGCGATCCGCGCGCGGTGCCGACTCGTCGTGGTGCGGCGCCGTGCGGCCCGGAAAAGGCCTGGCCGCGGCCGGCGGCGCGGGCGTAGGCTCGCCGCCGCTCACGAAGGGAGCACATCATGCAGGTCCTCACCGAGGGGCAGATCCGCGACGCGTTCGTCAACACCACCGTGCGCGAGGTGCGTCAGGCGGTGCTGCCTGATCTCGAGGCGGTCGCCTGGGACGGCATCGAGTACCTCGGCTGGCACGACGCCAAGCGCGACCAGCTCTCCTACGTCGTCGCCGAGGTCGACGGGAGGCCCGTCGGCATGATGCTGCGCACCCAGCCGCCCTCCCCGCAGCGCCGCAAGATGATGTGCGCCTGGTGCCAGGACGTCACGATCTCCGACCCCGCCGTGCTGTACGTCGCGCGCCGCGGGGGTGCCGCCGGACGCAAGGGCGACACGATCGGCACCGCCGTCTGCGCCGACTTCCGCTGCTCGCGCAACGTGCGCCGGCCTCCATCGATCACCGAGGTCAGCGGCGCCGACGAGGCCGAGAAGCAGTTCTGGGTCGACCGGCAGATCGAGGAGCTCCGCGAGCGGGTCGCAGCCTTTGCCGGAGAGGTCGCGCGCACCGTCTGAGGCCGCACGCGGCAGCGCCGGGACGCGCCCAGCGCCACCTGCGACCATGAGGCCATGGACCTCGACCTGAGCAGCGTCATCGATGCGATCGCGCGCCGCGTGGCACCGACGGCCGCCGATCCCGGGAGCGGCTGGATCCTGCTGGCGGTCCTCGCCGCGCTCGCGGTCGTCGTCGTCCCGATCCTGTGGCGGTACGCGCGCCTGGCCGTGACCATCGTCCACGAGCTCGGGCACGCCCTCGTGGGTGTCCTGGCCGGGCGCCGCTTCACCGGGTTCGTCGTCAACGGCGACATGTCCGGGCATGCCGTGACCGTGGGGCGTCCCCGCGGGCCGGGTCGCATCGCCTCCGCCTGGGCCGGGTACCCCGCCCCCGCAGTGGTCGGTGCGCTGCTCGTCCAGATCGCCTTCGGCGGCTGGGCCGGGGCGGCCCTGGCGGCGGCGCTGCTGGTGCTCGTCGTCTCGCTCGTGTTCGTGCGCTCGGCCCATACGCTGGCGGCAGTGCTCGGCAGCGCGGTCGTGGTCGGCGCCGTCTGGTGGGCCGGCGGTCCCGTGGGCTCGGCGGCGCTCGCCCTGGGGGCGGGGCTGTTGCTGCTGCTCGGGGCCTGGCGGCACCTGGGCGCGGTTGCGACCGGCGGCGGTCGCGGGGACGATCCGGCGCAGCTGGCGTCCCTGACGGGGGTGCCGTCGTGGCTGTGGGTGGGCAGCTACGTGCTGGTGCTGGGCGGGTGCACGTGGTGGACCTGGACCGCGGTGGGCCCGCATCTGATGCCGATTCTCCGCTCGGTGCCGGGGCTCGCATGAGCGCGGCGTCGGTCGTCGGCGGGCGGATCCCGCCCGGTGGCGTCGGGTCCTGAGGCAGACCGCCAGGACGCGGGGCGCGCCGTCAGGCCGGTCGCGTCCCGGCTCCCGCGAGGCCCCAGCCGTCGAAGATCTCCAGCAGGGCATGTGTCGACCTCTCCGGCGCATCCCAGGTCACGATGTGCCCGGCGCCCTCGATGACGTGCTCCGCGATCCCTTCGGCGCGGGCCCACCGTGGCATCGCCGTGGCGATGGTGCCCGTCCGGTCCTCGGCGCCCCGTACGAGGGCCAGCGGCACGGGGGAGCGGGCGCCCGGGTCGGGTTCGATGAAGGACGCGACCGCGCGCCAGACCTCCAGGAACCGGGCCTTGGGCATGCGGGCGAACACCGCCTCCGCGCGGTCCACGGCCGCGGGCGTGGTCGCCGAGGCGCGGGCCAGGAGGCGAGGGAGGGATCGCGCCGGGATCAGCGAGAGCATGGGCGCCGCCAGGCGCAGGCCGAGGCGTTCGGTCCGGGTCAGCGGGCCGGTGTTCCAGCCCGCATCGACGACGCACACCCCGCGGACCCGGTCGGGGCGCGCCCGCGCTAAGGCCTGCGCGAGGTTCCCGCCGAGCGAATGGCCCACGAGCACCGGTGCCCGGACCTCGCACGCGCGCAGCAGGGCATCGAGGTCCGCGAGCAGATCCGCCGCCTCGACGCGGGTCCCCTCGGCGAGCGTGGATCGCCCGTGGCCGCGGAGATCCCAGGCCAGGACCCGAAAGCCTGCATCCGTCAGCGCATCGGCCTGCGCATCGAAGGTCGTGCGGTCGAGCCCTGCCCCGTGGGTCAGGACCACCGGGTCGCCGGTGCCGCCGGGGTCGCTGACGGCCAGGACGGCACCGGGACGGTCGATGCGTCGATCGGGCGTCATACCCGGACCGTACACGGCGGCAGGGGGCACCGCCGTGGGCCGGTCCGCACGGAGCGCTCGCCGTACTGCGAATCGACGAGTCGAGGCGGTCCCGGGGGATGACCTCGCCTGCACGGAGCACTCCGACGATGGAGGCGTTCGGCGTACGCCGGCGATCCCTGCGACCCCGAAGGACCTCTCGTGCCCGCCGCCACGCCCCCCACCATGCCGCGATCGCACTGTCAGAACCTCCCGACCTCCGATGACGGAGTCCGCTGATGCGCCGCGTCGTGTGCGTGGCCGTCGTCAACGCCGTCTCCCTCGTGCTGGTCCTGCTCGCGGTGGCGACGGTCATCCCGCCGGACACAGCGCAGGTCTCCGGGTTCGCAGCGCGCTTCGGTCAGGCGCTGTCGCTGGTCTGGGCGGTGCTGCTGTTCAGTGTGCTCCTGACGCTGGCCCATCTGCTCGTGCGGCCGCTGCTGCACGTGGTCTTCGGCAGCATCATGCTGCGCTCCTTCGGCGTGTTCGCCGTGTTGCTGGACATGGTGCTGTTCAGTGTGATCCTCGTGGTCACGCCCCTGCGATTGCCGATGGGACCCGAGGCGTGGTGGGGGATCCCGCTGGCCACCGTGCTCTTCGAGGTGGTCAGCCCGACTCTGCTGACGCTGCTGGGCGTGAACCGTCCCCGGCCGCACCTCCCGCGCGCCAACCGCTCCCTGTGGCGCTTCCTCGACCGGGTCTCGACGGGACGACGCAGCTGGGTCTCGGAGCGGCTGCGCCAGCCCGAGGTGATCGGGATCGTGATCGGCTACGTCCTGGAGATCGTGTGCGCGGGCACGCCCATCGGTCGGGTCCGTGAGGTGATGAGCAGGGTCCTGATCGGCGGCGGCAACCCGCTCGACGGCTCCCCGACGCCCGCCACGATCCGAGTGATGCTCCAGGAGCTGGGGCCCGCCTACGTGAAGTTCGGCCAGATGGCGTCCTCGCGCGCGCAGGCCCTCCCCGCGGCGTGGGCCGAGGAGCTCGCGCAGCTGCAGAACGATGTGCCGCCCGTCCCGTACGAGCTCGCGGCGCAGGTCCTGGAGCGTGACCTGGGGCGTCCGGTCCCCGAGCTCTTCGCCGAGTTCGACCGTTTCGCGCTCGCCGCGGCGTCCACCGCCCAGGTGCACCGCGCCGTGCTCCACGACGGCACGGTCGTCGCGGTCAAGGTGCAGCGGCCGGAGATCGTCGCGAGCGTCAAGGCGGATCTCGGGGTGCTCCAGGATGCCGTCGACGTCCTCTCCCGGGTGAGCCGGACGATCCGCGACCTGGGGGCGGCCGACATCCTCGATGCCTTCGCCGAGGGTGTGGTCGAGGAGCTCGACTACCGCAACGAGGCGTACCACGCCCAGCGCATGGCCGCCGAGCTCGGGGAGGAGCGCGGCATCCGCGTCCCGGCCGTGCACCGGGAGCTCAGCTCGTCGCGCGTCCTGACCATGGAGTTCGTGATGGGACGCAAGGTCTCCGCGGCCGCCCGCGCCACGCTGACCGAGGAGGAGGCCCGGGCCTCGGGGGAGGAGTTCGTGCGGGCGCTGCTCGCCCAGATCTTCATCCACGGCTTCTTCCACGGGGACCTGCAGCCGGGCAATGTGATCCTGGAGGAGGGCTCCGGGCGCCTGGTGCTCCTGGACCTCGGGCTGGTGGGGCGGCTCGACCGCTCACGTCGCCTCGACCTCATGCGCCTCCTGGTCGCCTTCAGAGCAGCCGACGCGGAGGAGCTCGCCGAGGTGATCGTGCGCCTGACGACCCGGGAGTGGCCGGGCACGATCGACCACCGGGCGCTCGTCGGGGACCTCGAGGACCTGGTCGCCCAGCACGTGACCTATGCCCTCGCGGCGAGCTTCGACCCGCTGATCGGCGCGCTGCTCGAGCTGCTCCAGCGCCACGGGATGCGCCTGGACGGGGCATTCACCCTGGCCCTGAAGACCGTCGCCCAGTGCCAGGAGATCGTGCGCGTGCTCCATCCCCGTCTGGACTTCGTCGAGTTCTCCCTCGTCGAGGTCCGGCAGATGGCCACCGCGGAATTCGGGATCGAGGACATCACCGAGCTCATCCGCCAGAAGATCGGGCGGGTGACGCAAGGCCTCGCACGCTCGGCGCCTGACGGTGTTGCCGGGAGTCCTGCGTCGATGTTCGCCGGGCCCTCCGGCGCCAGCGGAACCTCCGGTGCGGTGTCGACCTTGGCGTCCCCGGCTCCGGCGGGGCGCGGTCGCACCTCCGCCGCCCTGCCGGTCGCGGGAGCGATCGTCGGCACGGCCGTCCTGAGTGCGCAGGTCCTGGAGCTCACGCCGGTGTTCGTCGCCATGCTCGTGATCGGGCTGCGCATGAGTTGGACGTCGCTGCACCCGCGGCCGGCTTCGCGCCGCTGAGCCCCTACTGCACCTGGCGTACGCGAGACGGTGCGGGAGGACGATCTCCCGAGAGGCGCGCGGATCGAGGCTGGGGGAGCGGGGGCGCCGTGCCCCCGGCCCGCCCGCACCACGAGGGTCGCGGACGCACAGTCGAGGATGGGAAGGACCGGTCATGGACGACACGATGCACGACGACCAGGCGCGGAGCATGGCTGGGGGTGGTCCCGCCGGCCCGGGGGTCTCCTATGACTACAGGACGCTCACCGTGCAGAACGACGATGCGCCGCTGGTGCGCGACACCTTCGCACGATTCCGCTGGTCGGAGGTGCCCGGCGGGCACGGTGGCAGGCGGCCGGGATGGACCGTGCTGCGGTTGCGCCGGGACCGGCACCTCGACAACGGACCTGTCGTCGATCAGCTCCAAGCCCGCGCCGAGGAGTCGCTGGCGACGATCGGCCGCCTGCGACGTTCCCTGCGGAGCGTGCCGTGGCTGCTGAGCGCCGTGGTGTTCGTGCTGGGCTGCGTGCCGTTGGCCGGTTCGATCTTCGCGATCAACGCGGACCTCGTGCCGCTCAGCGCCGTGCTCGGCGTGATCGGCCTCATCCTCTGGGCGCTCGCCGTGGTTGTGCACCGACCGGTCGCACGGCGCCGGGAGCGACGTGTGACCCCGCGGATCGCACAGGAGCGGGACCGCATCGATGACGCCGCGCAGCAGGCCCTGAGGCTCCTGCCCACCGTCTGAAGCCTGCGGCGTCGTCTCTGCGGGACGTCGAGGTGGTCCGCACGGCGTACGGAATCCGGTCCCCCGGGGAAACGCCCCACAGGCGTCGTGGCAGAAGGCTGGAAGCACATCCCAGGGCGGCCGGCATCCCGGTCGGCCGCCCGATCCGACAGGAGACGTCATGACCGAGCACAGCACCGCGATCGCCCCCACCGGGGGCACGGACGCCACGACCCGCGTCGGAGCCGGACCCACCGGCGCGAGGGCGGCGGAGAGCCGCACGGCCGCCGGGCACCCCGGGCGCGGACTCGGCATCGCAGGCTTCGTGCTGTCGATGCTCGGGGCGCTGTCGCCCATCGGGTTCGTGATGAGCATCCTGGCCCTGTCGGCGTCCACGCGTGCCGGCCACCGCAACGGCTTCGCCACCTGGGGCATCGTCCTCGGCGCGATCGGGACGGCGCTGATGACCACGGTGCTGGTCGCCGTCGTCGCGCAGACCACCCAGGCCGGCGCGATGTGCAGCCTCCCCGAGGTCCTCGCGCAGGCATGTCGCTGATCGCACGCAGCATCACGAGGGCCCGGGATCAGGAGGATCCTGGGCCCTCGTGCGTGCGCAGCAGCATGACGGTGCCGATCCCGGCGATGATCACCACCATGATCGTCCCGCACAGGCCGTTGTAGGTTCTGTGGTCGCCGTCTCCGCTCATCGACAGCAAGGCCGTCTGGGTGAGCACCAGCAGCACCAGGCCGGCCGAGACGTTGCACAGCATGTTCAGCTCCATGAGCAGGTCGCGACGGCGACGCGAGGAGACCAGACCGACCACCGCCGCCGTGAGCTCGGCGAAGCTCACCGAGGCGATGGCGATCGCCACGTCGTGACCGTAGTCCGCGGTGCGGTCGACACCCAGGAGGAGCGGCAGGCAGCTCAGGCCGTAGACCACGGCGAGGCCCAGCAGAATAGCGCTCGCGGCCCGGTACGCCGTCCGCACGGCCCCGGGGGCGCCGCGGTGCGCACGGCGGTCGGCGAGCAGCACGAGGGCCTTCGAGCTCGCGATCCCGAGGGAGAACGCGGCATTGGCCAGCACGAAGACGGAGGGCTCGATGACGAACAGCGACAGCTTCCACCCCGCGGTGGCCACATTGCCCGGGATCGCGGCCATCGAGAGGTAGACGTGCCGGCGCCCCGCGTCGAGGAACCGTGCGATCCACGAGACGCCGAGCACGCGCGCGACGGCTGGCACGGCCCGGAGCCGCTGCCGGCTCCCGCCCGTGGCGCGCGGTGCCATCAGCGGATGCCCGCCTGGAAGGCCAGGGCGACCAGGTGGGCTCGGTCCCGGGCCCCCACCTTGGACATCGCCCGGTTGACGTGGGTCTTGGCGGTGTACGGCGAGATGTAGACCTGGCGGCCGATCTCCGCGTTGTCGAGACCGGCAGCCGCGAGCGCCACGATCTCCATCTCCCGGGGCGGGAGCCCCGCGAACAGCTCCCGCACGGCGGGGTCGACGGCCGGCGCCACGGGACTGGCCACGGCGTGCCCCACGAGGGCGTCGATGGCGCGAGCCGAGAGCTCACCGCCGCGGGCGCCGTCCACGACCGCGGCGGTGAGCTCTCGGGGACCGATGCCCTTGCCCAGGAATCCATCGGCGCCCGCCCGGAGCGCGGCCAGAACGTTGTCGGAGGCGTCGAACGTGGTGAGCACGACGATCCGTGGCGACGGCGTGCCCCAGCGGTCCCGGATCCGCCGGGTCGTCTCGACACCGTCGATCCCGGGCATGTCCAGGTCCAGGAGCACGACGTCCACAGCGAGGCACTCAAGGGTCTCCAGGGCCGCGATCCCGCCGGCTGCCTCGGCGACCACCTCGAGCTCGGGGTGGGCGTCGACGATCGTGCGTAGACCTGCGCGCAGCAGCTCCTGGTCGTCGACCAGCATCACGGTGATCATCAGGCGGTCCTCTCGGTGAGGGGGATGTCGGCGGTGATCCAGAACAGGGTGTCGTCCGAGCGCACCTCGAGACGACCGCCCACGGACTCCGCGCGCTCGCGCAGGCCGATCAGCCCGTGGCCGCCGACCGCATCGGTCGCGGCGCCCCGGGCGCGGACGTTGGCGACCTGGACGCGGACCTCGTCGTCGATACGCTCCACGGTCACAGTGACCTGTCCGGTCCCGTACTTCTGGGCGTTGGTGAGACCTTCCTGGACCATCCGATAGATCGCCGCGCTCGATCGCGGGGTCACCGGCGCGTCGAGGCCCTCGACGCGGGAGCTGAGGGGCAGTCCGCCGGCGGCGAAGCGTGCGACGAGCTCGGGGACGGCCAGATGCCCCGGGGTCGCCGTGAGCGGCTCGCCGTCGCGCCGCAGCAGGTGGAGGGTCGCCTGGGTCTCCTGGAGCACGGAGGCGAGCGCCTCGCGCGCCCCGGCGATCTCCTCGAGCACGGGGCCGGATTCCTCGAGGAGCTGCATCTCAGCGGCGCCCAGGCGCATGTTCGCGACTGCGACGTGGTGCCCGATGCTGTCGTGGAGGTCGCGGGCGATACGCAATCGCTCCTGGGTGATGCCGTGGTCTACGGCGTCCGCCCGGACGGCCTCGACCGTGCGCAGGTACGCCTCGACGGCGCGCCGGTAGTCGAGGTTGGCGCGGGCGGCGCTGCCGAGCGTCGCCGCGACGACGGCGGCGAACGCCGCGATCGAGCCACTCGCGTCGACGCTGACGTCGATCGTCCCCGCCTCCAGGGCGGCGGCGAAGGCGTTGGACGCCGCGATCATGGCGCCGCACACCCAGCCCGAGGTGCCACGCAGTGTCAGCACGAAGGCCACGAAGCAGGCGCTGGACCAGAATCCGGTGGTCACGGCCCCGGCGGCCAACGCCAGCGGTGCTGCGAGGGCGGTCAGCACGAGCCCCACCGTCGGCCGGTGCAGCACCGTGAGCGCCCCGACGACCGAGCAGGAGATCGCGAGCCAGCTCAGCGGCCCGCGGTCCGTGGCGATCGTGCTGACGGCATTGACGACGACCGCGATGGCGAGCACGGTCATGGTCGTGCGCGTCAGGATCACGAGCGTGCGACGGCCGGTGCCGACATGGCGCAGCGGAGCGGTGGGGTCTCCCATGCGCACGATTCTCCCGTGCCGCGACGCCGGAGGGCATGGACAGGCCCGGGATGCTCCGACCGCAGTACAACGGCTGCACCCGTGGCATCAGGTCGCCGGGCGATGCCGGTGTCTGCGCGTGACCCGGACGACACGAGGGTGTCTCGGCCTAGGGTGATGCCATGGACATCGCCGTGCTCGGGGCCACCGGCACGATGGGCGCGCTCGTCTCCGAGCGCCTGCTGGAACGGGGCCACCACGTCCGTCCGCTCGCGCGCAACGCAGGCGTCGACGCGCTCGACGTCGGCTCCCTCCGCGAGGCCATGGCCGGAGCCGATGCCGTCGTCGACGCCTTCAACCACCTGACCCTCGACGGCGGCCGGGCCGTGCGCCTGTTCTCGGCGGTGGCCACGAACGTGGCCCGCGCCGCGGAGAGCACCGGCGTGCGCCGGATCCTGGACGTGGGGATCTTCGGCGCCTCGGACCCTGCGGTGCACCGGATCTACGGCTGCTACCGGGGCAAGGCCGCGCAGGAGGAGATCTATCGGCGGGCCGCGACGCCCAGCACCATCGTGCTGTCCGCGCAGTGGTTCTCGCTGATCCCGATGGTGGTGCGCCAGGCGACGCTGGGCCCGGTCGCGGTGCTGCCGGCGATGCGCATGGCGCCCGTCGCCGCCGAGAGTGTCGCCGACCTCATCGCGGCGGACCTCGAGCACGACGACGGCGAGCGTCGCACCCACTCGATCCGCGGACCGGAGCAGATGAGCTCTGCCGAGGCCGCACGGCGGTGGATGTCCGTCCGCGGGGACGTCGACGGCCTGCGCCCTCGCATCGTCCTCGACCTGCCCTACTTCGGGAGGGCCATCGCCGGCGGTGGCCTCGTGCCCCGGACCGGGGTCGTCGACCCGATCACGCTCGAGCAGTGGCTTCGGGACGCGACGTCCTGAGGCGCGCACCCTAGAGTGGCTGGGCCGGGTCCCGTCGCGGGATGTCCGGCGCCGAGCGCCCCCACCGAGGAGACCCATGCCCGACCCCGTCAAGCTCGCCGTCGGCGACGCCGCGCCCGATTTCGACCTGCCCATCGCCGGAGGAGGCCGCCTCTCGCTCGCGGACCTCCGCGGCGCCCCCGCGATCCTCTGGTTCTACCCTGCGGCCAACACCTCGCTGTGCACGACGCAGGCCTGCGGGCTGCGCGACGAGCACACGGTGTTCGCCGATGCCGGCTACCGGATCCTCGGGATATCCCCGGATCCGGTGCCCGAGCTGGACCGCTTCGTCGCCGAGCAGCACCTGCCCTTCGACCTCGCCTCAGACACCTCCCACGCGACGATGGAGGCCTACGGCGCATGGGGCACCAAGAACATGTACGGCAAGCTCGTCGAGGGCACGATCCGCTCGACCTTCGCCATCGACGCCGAGGGCGTGCTGACCCTGGTCAAGTACCGCGTGGGCACCCCCAAGCACATCGCGTTCCTGCGCGAGCGCCTGGGCGTCTGACCCCGCGGATCCTCCGCCGCGCGCCGCGCGCGTGATCCCGGTCGCGGCCCTTTTGGCGGGCCATCCGCGCTCCGGTACGCTGTCCCGGTGCGTCCGCGCACGACGCACGCCCGGCGTGCGAGGAGACGTGGCAGAGCGGCCGAATGCGCTCCCCTGCTAAGGGAGTAGGCGGCAAACACCGCCTCGGAGGTTCAAATCCTCTCGTCTCCGCATCTCGACGGGCCCCGGTGATCGCCGGGGCCCGTCGTCGTGTGCGGGACTTTGCCGTGGAGCGGAGGTTCGCGGAGCCGAGGGCCCGTCTGGCCGTGTGGGGAGGTCAGTCGAGCTGGCGGGCGATGAATCCGGCCATCCCTGGCACCGTGAAGGCCACGATCCCGTGATCGGGTGCGTAGATGAGTCCCTTGTGGATCAGGTTCGCGCGTGCAGGGCCGAGACTGCCGATCGCGCGTTGCAGACGGTTGGCCACTTCGCCGGAGCCCACGCCACCATCTCCTTCGGGGCACATGGCACGGAGGTACTGCTTCTCTGCCGTCGTCGTCCGATCCCATCTGGCGCGGAAGAAGCCGTTGTCCAGCTGGCCTTGTCCCGAGGCGACGCCGACGCGGGCATCGCGAAGCTCGATGGACGTCCCATCTGCGGCATTCCACGTCTCCTGCCCGAACTGCTGGATGAAGTAGGGGTAGCGTCCCGATGCGGCGATCACGTGCTCGAGCGCCTCGGCCTCCCACTCGACCCCTTCGTCGCCAGCCGGCTCCTCGATCGCTCGGTGCGCCGCGCTCTCATCGAGCTTCTCGATGACGCTGTACCGAAAGCGCTCGGAGTAGGACTTCGCCTCGGCAAGCGTCTGGGGCAAGCTCGGCAGTCCGGCCAGCGCGAAGAGCACCGGAAGGTCGTCGGTCGCGGCGGACTGCATGATGGCTGCGAGTGTGGTGATCTCTTCGGCTGTGAGGTCTTGCGCCTCGTCGATGAGCAGTGCCAGACCGACTCCGTCGTCTCCGGCAGCAAGGGAGACATCGCGGACGACCTTTCCCAGATCGGTCAACAGGACGCCGCTGTCCGCCGCACCTCCGCTCGCCTCGCTCAGATCGATTCCAAAGTTCCACGTGCCCGAGGTGTCATACGACGCCTTGAACGACAGCGCCGTCTTGAGTGCTCGGAGCAGTCTCGCACCCGCCGAAGGGCGCGCGAGGTCCGTCAACGGCCCGTACAGGCCTTCGCCGACCATGTCGCGCAGCCCCCTCCCGGACCCGGCTTCGACCTGGACCGTGAGCCAATCGCGATCTTCGGCATCTCGACGGAGGCGGGACAGCAGGACCGTCTTCCCGACGCCGCGTAGCCCGTAAAGAATCATCGGCTGGTCCGTCTTGCCGCGCTCGGCCCTCTGCAAGGAGATGTTCCAGTCGTCGATGACGTCGTCGCGTCCCACCAGGGCAGATGGCCGTCGACCAGCGCCGGGGGCATACGGGTTGCGGACAGGATCCATCGGAACTCCAGAATCTCTACGAATGTCTACGCGAGTATAGCGAGACGCAATACGCGGCTACATATTGCTAGACCTCTCGTCGGTGGTGCCTGCCCGACAGGTTCGGTCTGACGACGCGTCGTCTGCTCCACTTGGGCTACGCCTCCTGGGCTACGCCTCCTGGGCTACGCCTCCTGGACTACGCCTCCTCCTGCACCCTGACCTGCGGCATCACGAGCGAGACCACCAGCACCGCCGCGGCCGCGACCGCCCCAGCCCAGAACACCGCACCGGAGGCCTCGACGATCGCCGTCGCATCGCCCTCGGGCCGTCCGCGTAGCACGGCATTGGCGATCGCGCCGAGCACCGCGACGCCCAGGGCGCTGCCGATCGAGCGGCCGAACATGTTGGCGCCCGTGACCACGCCCCGCTCGCCCCAGGCCACGCTCGCCTGGGCGGCGATGAGCGAGGGAGAGGCGATGAGGCCCAGCCCCAGGCCCACGACGAAGCAGGTCAGGGCCACGATCCACACCGAGGGGTGGGGTGCCGCGAGCGAGAGGGCCACGGTGCCCAGCACGGCGAACACACCGCCGATCAGCACGCACGTGCGGAAGCCCAGGCGCAGGTACACGCGTCCGCTGAACCCGGCGGCGATCGGCCAGCCGATGGTCAGGGCCGCCAGCGCGAGGCCAGCGACGATCGGCGCCGTGCCGATCGACCGCTGCAGGTACGTGGGGACGTACGTCGTCAGGCCGATGAGGGTCGCGCCCACGCCGATCGAGATGAGGTTGGTGGTCCACAGCAGGCGCCGTCCCATCACCCACAGCGGCAGCACGGGCTCGGCGGCCCGCTTCTCCACGAGCAGGAACGCCACGATGAGCGCGCCGCCCAGGGCGAAGGCCGTGATCGACTGCCACGAGTCCCAGGCCCAGGCCTGCCCGCCCTCGAGCGCCCCGAGGATCAGGAGGGTCGCACCGAGGGTCAGCAGCGCGGCGCCGGGCACGTCGATCCGGTGCTCGGTGCGGGTCAGGTTCTCGCGGAACCCGCGGATGATCAACCAGCCGGCCAGCAGGCACAGCGGCAGGTTGATCCAGAAGATGAGGCGCCACGCGCCGAACTGGGCGAACACCCCGCCGAGTGTCGGGCCGACGACGGCGGAGATGCCCCAGACGCTGGCCATGTAGCCCTGGATGCGGGCGCGCTCGGCCACGGAGTAGATGTCGCCGACGATGGTCATCGACATCGGCATGATCGCTCCCGCTCCGAGACCCTGCACGGCGCGGAACACGATGAGCACGACGAGGCTCGGCGCGAGCGCGCACAGCAGCGAGCCGAGGAGGAACAGGGCGATCCCGGCGAGCATGACCGGTTTGCGGCCCACGATGTCGGCGAGCTTGCCGTAGATCGGCACGGAGGCCGCCTGGGCCAGCAGGTAGATGGAGAACAGCCACGGGAACTGGGAGAAGCCGCCGAGGTCGGCGACGACGGAGGGGACGGCGGTCGCCAGGATCGTGGAGTCGATCGCGATGAGGCCGGTGGACATCATGAGGGCGAAGAGCACCGGTCCGCGCTCCTCGCGCAGTCCGAGCCGGGCGGGGGTGGGGCGCGTGGGGGCAGAGGTCACTGGCCGTGCAAGTCCCATCCCGCCCCCGGTATTCCCCGACGTCCGAGGGGCGGGACCCCGCGTGGCCCGCCCCGTCGTGGCCGGACTCAGTGCGCGAAGAGCTCCCGCACGGTGTCCAGCGTCGCGAGCGCCTCGTCGTAGTCCGGGCGCAGGCTCCAGTACGGCAGGTCGTAGGCGTGCCCGCCCGTGATCGCCGGCAGCTGCGCCCAGGGCTGCCCGGCGCGGAAGGCCGGGAGATCGACAGGGGCGTTGTTGAACGCCGAGAAGAGGAGGGTGGGCTGGGTGAGGACCTGGGCGGCCTGCTCGGTCGACAGCTCGAACATGTCCCCGCCCTTGGTGTACGGCTCGTAGGACCCCGAGGCGAACAGCGGCGCCGGCTCGATGCCGACGGCCTGCAGGTCCAGCGGGAGCCCCTGGGACTCGATGAGCACGAAGGGTCGCTGATCGGCCGAGACCGACACGTACGCGACCGGCCCGGGCGGCGGGGTGATCGCGCCCTTGACCTCGGTGACGCGGTCGTCGTAGGCCTTCATGAGCGCGGTGACCTCATCGGCCTTGTCGAACACCTTCTCTCCGAGGTAGGCGAGCTGGGTGCGCCAGTCCGTGTACTCCTTGCCCACCACCACGGTCGGGGCGATCTGCGAGAGCTGCTCGTAGGACTTCTCGGCGAGCATGAGCGGGAAGCCGATGCCGCCGGCGACGATGAGGTCCGGGGCGGCCCCCAGCAGCGCCTCGAGATCGAAGCCGTCGTCGGTCCAGGGCAGGAACGTGGTCCCGGCCTTGTTCGCGTCCTCGGCCCAGAACTCCGAGAACGTCCCCTCGACGCCCTCGGAGGTCTCGGGGATCGTTGCGGCGACGGGGACTCCGAGGTTGAACAGGAAGCCCACCAGCGCGTAGTTCAGCACCACGATCTTCTTCGGCGCGGCGGGAATGGTGACGTCCCCGTGCCCGGTCGGGACGGTGCGGGTCGCAGAGCCCTTGTCGCCGCCGCCGTCGCTCGCGTCCGAGCCCGATCCTGAGCCCGATCCGGAGCAGGCGGCCAGCGCGCCGAGCGAGGAGACGGCCAGCAGGGCCAGGGAACGACGACGGAGCTGATGCATGGAGGACCTCGTGATCGTGGGTGCGGGGACGGCGGCGGCCGATCTCGGACGTGGCCGGCTGGGGCCGGGGAGCGTCGCGTCCGGGACCGGGAGGGTCCGGTGGAGCGAGCTCGTCAGGAGAGGCTAACCTCAGCCGGTCCGGTCGATGCCGCCGCCGTGCGACATCGCCCTCGACCCATGCGACACCCGTCCAGCACCCGAGAAGGAGGGCCGATGTCCCCGTACTCGCCGGCCGCCGCCGTGCCCGAGAACGCCGAGCGCTTCCTGGGCCACCCCATGCACGTGCACGACTGCCCTCACCTGGTGATCGTCCTGTCGGGCAGCGGGGTCCTCAGCACCCACCACGAGCGCGTCGAGCTGCCGGCCCAGCACTCGGTCTGGCTGCGGGCCGGGGTCTGGCACGAGCTGTCGCTCACACCGGGCTCGATGGCCTTCGGGCCGATGCTCGCCGACGACGTCACTCCCGCGAGCGACGTGCGCGCTCTGGGCCGGTCCCCCCGCTTGCACGAGATCGTGCTCGGGGCGCTGACGGCCGCTCCGCGCGACCCCCGCCAGCTCGAGCCCTTCCGTGCCGCCCTCGGCGATGCCCTCCGCGGCGTGACCCGCGACCCCTTCGGCGACGCCCTGCCCGCCCATCCCGCCGTGCGCGCGCTCGCGCAGGAGGCGGTGCGCTGCGACGCCCACCTCGACGTGCTCGCCGCGCGGCACCGCCTGAGCCCTCGCCAGGTCCAGCGGGTGTTCCGTGCCGAGCTCGGCACCACCTTCAGCCTCTGGCGGTCCCGCGCCCGGCTCGACCACGCCGCGCGGCAGCTGGAGGCCGGATGGGGCCTGACCTCGGCGGCGCGGAGGTCCGGCTACGGGACCCGTACCGGGTTGCTGCGGGCCATCGCACGGGAGACCGGTGCCGACATCGCCGCCGTCACGGCCGATCCGCTGGGGCATCTGCGCCGCGGCGCTCGCCGGGCCGAGCCCGAACGGGCCAGTGCATGACGGCGGCCGACGGGCCCGTGCGGGCCGTGCCCGATGCCCGGGCCCGCCGGCGCTCGTTGCGCGTCCTGGCCCTGGTGGGCGCGGGGCTCGCCCTGGCACTCGCCGTCGTGGGCAGCATCGCGATCGGCTCGGGGATGCTGCCCCCGGGCGAGGTGATCGCCGGGCTCCTCGACCCCGGCGGGTCGATCACCCGCTCGACGATCTGGTCGCTGCGGGTCCCGCGGACGCTCATCGGCCTGCTGGTCGGAGCGGCCCTGGCCGTCGCCGGCACCCTCATGCAGGGCCTGACCCGCAACCCCCTGGCAGATCCCGGGCTGCTGGGCGTCAACGCCGGCGCCGCCTTCGCCGTGACCCTCGCGGTGGCCCTGCTGCGGATCACCGACATCCGCGACTACCTGGTCTTCGCCTTCTGCGGGGCGGCCTGCGCGGCGGTGGCGGTGTACGCGATCGCCGCGCAGGGCCGCCACGCCCCGACCCCGCTGCGCCTGACGCTGGTGGGCCTGGCGCTCGGTGCGGTGCTCATCGGCATCAGCCAGTCGATCGCCCTGGTCAGCCCCCGGACCTTCGACGCGATGCGCTTCTGGGGCGCGGGCACCCTGGCCGACCGCCCCGCCGCGACCATCGGCGCGATCCTGCCGTTCGTGGCCGCCGGGCTGGTGCTCGGGGCGTGCACGACCCCCGCCCTGAACGCCCTGGCGCTCGGCGACGACCTCGCGCGGGCGATGGGCGTGCCGATCGCCCTGGTCCGAGCCGGGGTGGTCGTGGCCGTCGTGCTGCTGTGCGGCGCCGCCACGGCCGCCGCCGGCCCCATCGGCTTCCTCGGGCTCATGGTGCCCCACATCGCCCGCTGGATCGTCGGGGCCGATCTGCGGTGGGTGCTGGCGCTCAGCCTGCTGCTGGGCCCGGCGGTGCTGCTGGCCGCGGACATCGCCGGACGGCTGATCGTGCTGCCCTCGGAGCTGCAGGTGGGGATCATCCTGCCGCTGCTGGGCGCACCGGTCGCCGTCGCCCTGGTCCGGCGGCGCCGGGTGGTGGGCCTGTGAGCGCGCTGTCGGTCCCGCGCACCGTCCGCCTGGGCGGGCTGTCCGCGCGGGTGCGGACGCGGAGCCTCCTCGTCGGGGTGGTGCTGATCGCGGTGATCGGCGCCCTGGTGCTGTGGGCCGCCACCCTCGGCTCCGCGGCGATCACCCCCGGGCAGGTCATCGCCGTGCTCCTGGGCCGGGAGGACGGGATCCTGCGGGCCGTCGTCCTCGAATGGCGGCTCCCGCGGATCACCGCCGCCGTGGTGCTCGGGGCCAGCCTCGGGCTCAGCGGCGCGATCATGCAGTCCCTGACCCGCAACCCGCTGGGCAGCCCCGACATCATCGGGTTCAACAGCGGTGCCTACACCGGGGTGGTTCTCGTGCTGCTGCTCGGCGGCACCGGCTTCGCGGCGCTCGCCGGCGGCGCCCTCGTCGGAGGGATCCTCGCCGCCGCGATCGTCTACGCGCTCGCATTCCGGCAGGGCGTCAGCGGCTTCCGCTTCATCATCGTCGGGATCGCCGTGGGCGCCTTCCTCTCCTCGCTGACCTCGTGGTTCAGCGTCAAGGCCGATCTGGACCTCGCGCTGCGCGCCGCCGTGTGGGGCGCCGGATCCCTGCACGGCGTCACCTGGACGGCCGTGGCGGGCTCCGCGCTCGCCCTCGCGGTCGTGCTGCTCGTGATGCCGCCGGCAGGACGATGGCTGCGGGCGCTCGAGCTGGGCGACCCCGCCGCGCGCGCCCTCGGGGTCGAGCCCGAACGCGCCCGCGCGCTGCTGATCCTGCTGGGCGTGGTCACCACCGCCCTGGTCACGGCCACCGCGGGACCCATCGCCTTCGTGTCCCTGGCCGCCCCCCACCTGGCCCGGAGGATCGTGGGTCCCGGGGACGGCGTGCCCTGGGGGACCGCGGCGCTGCTGGGCTCCGCCTTGCTGCTGGGCGGGGACCTGGTGGCCCAGCACGCCGTCCCGGGCATCGGCCTGCCCGTCGGCGCCGTCACCACCACGCTCGGCGGCCTGTACCTCGTCATGCTGCTGACCCGACGGACGCGGCGCGCATGAGCGGGCCGGCTCGCCGCGGGGCGTCCCCGCTCGTCCGCAGCCCCATCCCTGCCCCACGCCGAGACCGCACCCCTGCCAGGAGGATCCCGTGCCCCAGCTGACCGCGCACGACCTCGTCGTCGGCTACGACGACCGCACCGTCATCGACGCGCTCGACCTCACGATCCCCGAGGGCGAGTTCACCTCCATCATCGGCCCCAACGCCTGCGGCAAGTCGACCCTGCTGCACGCCCTGGCACGCCTGCTGCGCCCGCGCACCGGGACGGTGGTGCTCGACGGCACCGACATCGCGACCCTGCGCACCAAGGAGACCGCCCGCCGGATCGGCGTGCTCCCCCAGACGCCGCTCTCCCCGGAGGGCATCACCGTCGCCGACCTCGTCGCGCGCGGCCGCTACCCCCACCAGTCGCTGCTGCGCTCCTGGTCCCCGCAGGACGAGGCCGCGGTCGACGCGGCGCTGGCCGCCACACGCGTCACCGACCTGCGCGACCGGCCCGTCGACGCCCTCTCGGGCGGGCAGCGCCAGCGGGTCTGGATCGCGCTGGCCCTGGCGCAGGAGACCCCGCTGCTGCTGTTGGACGAACCCACGACCTTCCTGGACATCGGCCACCAGATCGAGGTGCTGGACCTGCTGGCCCGGCTGCGGAGCGAGGGGCGCACGGTCGTCGCGGTGCTCCACGAGATCACGCTCGCCGCACGCTACGCGACGCATCTGGTGGCGATGCGCGACGGCGCCGTCCTGGCGCAGGGGGCGCCGCGAGACGTCGTCACCCCGGAGCTGCTGCGGACGCTCTTCGACGTGCGGGCGCGGGTCCTGCCGGATCCCGAGGGCGGGGCGCCGCTGATCGTGCCGGATGCGGTGATCGCGCCGGGGGAGGCCGGCTAG
>NZ_JBQSXW010000011.1:0-124464 GCF_052378625.1 Brachybacterium sp. AOP25-B2-12
CCTAGCCTGGAACCATGGATGCCCGCAGCGGACCCGAGCACAATCCTGCGGCGCTGAGCGCCCCGGATCCTCGCTGGGCCGCGCAGGCCCATCGCCACCTCGCGCAGCTCCGGGCTCGTTTCGCGGACCTCCCGGGCGCTCGGAGCGCTCTCGTCGACCACATCGGTTCGACGGCGGTTCCCGGGCTCGCGGCCAAGCCGTTCCTCGACCTGCAGGTGCGGATCCTGCCCCTGCCCGATGAAGAGGCGGTTGACGCGCGGATCGGGGACCTGGGCTACGTGCGGGCCCGGGGGGCACGCGCGGATCCACCGGGCATCGATCGGGACATCCCCCGAGGCGACGAGGTCGTGCCCCAGGAGGTCTGGGCCAAGGCGATCTTCGTCCACGAGGAGCAGCACGTGATCCTGCACATCCGGCGCACAGATTCTCCGTGGGGCCGCTACACCGTGTGGTTCCGGGACTGGTTGCGGGCGCATCCCCATGAGCGTGATCGGTACGGGGCGCTCAAGGCGGATCTCAGCGCCCAGAATGTCGGCAAGGACGACTACGACGACTACACCCGCGCCAAGACCGTGTTCCTCGACGAGGCGCAGGAGCAGTTCGAGAGGTGGGCACGAGGCTGAACGTCGTCGCGCAGATGCGGTGCCGTCGAGCGCGATCCCCCGGTGCGACCTGCGGGCCTCGGTGCTGGCCGCTCGGCGCTCCGCTCGTCCGCCATGACCAGGATATCTCGCAGATGGGGGCTTGCGGCAAGGCCCCCTCCCGGGTGGAGGATCACTCGCTCGTGCCCCGTCGGGCACGAGGACCCCACCCCTGGAGCACCTGTGCAGCACGCATCTCCCGACCGGTTCTTCGACCTGCCCCCCGGCCCCTCTCCCCGCGCGGATCCCGCGCTCGTCGCCTCCGACGAGGTCCACCTCGCCGCCATCGCGCAGGCGCTCGCCGCGGAGGTCAGCGATCTCGAGGACCGCACCGCCGGCATCCGCCGCGCGCCCGTGCGCGGCGGCCAGGAGTCCGTCCAGCGCGATGCCGAGCTGCGGCGCCTGGACGCGCGTCTGCGGTCGCTCCGAGGAGTCGGGCACGACGCCTGCCTGGGACGGATGACGCGCGACAGCGGTGAGCGCGTGCACATCGGCCGCCTGGGTCTCCAGGACTCCGACGGCACCACCCTCCTGGTCGACTGGCGCTCCCCCGCCGCCGAGCCGTTCTTCGCGGCGACCCGCGCCGAGCCCCTGGGGCTCACGAGCCGCCGCCGGTATCGCTGGTCCGGCGGCCGCGTGCGCGACTACTCCGATGAAGCCCTCGGGTTCGCGACCCGCGACGCGGACACCGCTCCGGACGACGAATCCTCCTTCCTCGACCAGCTGGCCGAGGTGCGCACACCTCGGATGCGCGACGTGCTGTCGACCATCGCCGCCGACCAGGACGCGATCGTCCGCGCAGATGCCCGGCGCCCCCTGGTGGTCGACGGCGGGCCCGGCACCGGCAAGACCGTGGTCGCCCTGCACCGCGCCGCGTACCTGCAGTACTTCGACCCGCGCCTGCGCGAGGGCCGGGGCCGCCTGCTGGTCGTCGGCCCGCACCGGCCCTACCTGCGCTACGTGGCAGACGTCCTCCCGGGCCTCGGCGAGGACGACGTCGTGACCTGCACCCTGGCCGATCTCGTGCCCGAGGGCGCCCGGGCCGAGCCCGAGACCGACCCGCGGGTGCGAGATCTCAAGGAGGATCCGCGGATGCTCGAGGCCGTCGAGCGCGCGATCGCATTCTCCGAGGACGCACCGACCTCGCCGCACGAGGTCGGCCCCGGGACGGGGCCGGTGCCCGTGCGTGCAACGGACTGGACCCTGGCGATCGACGGGGTCCCCGAGGGCACGCCCCACAACCTCGCACCGCGGCTGATCCTGGCCGAGCTGGCAGCCATCGTCGTCGAACGTCTCGGGGACGACGAGGACGCCCCCGGCGCCGACGCCGTCCAGGCGGCGCTCGCACGCGACGAGGAGGTGACCGCCTCGTTGCGGCGCGACTGGCCCACCCTGCGCGCCCCGCAGGTCGTGGCCGACCTGTGGGAGGTCCCCGCACTGCTGCGCCACTGCGCGCCGTGGCTCTCGCCCGAGGACCGCTCCCTGCTGTGACGGCAGTCCCCGCAGATGTGGACGATCGCGGACCTGCCCCTGCTGGATGCGGCGCGAGACCGCCTCGGGGACCCGGACGCCGAGACGCGGGACCGCCGCCGGGAGGCCGCGCGCGTGCGGGCTCGCACGGAGCTGGACGACGTCGTCGCCGACCTCATCGCGAGCGACGACACCGAGATGCTGCAGATGTCGATGCTGCGGGGCGAGGATCTGCGCGCCGATCTCGATGCCGCGGTCGGCACCGCACCGCCCAAGTTGGACGCCCTGGCGGGGCCGTTCCTGCATGTCGTCGTGGACGAGGCCCAGGAGCTCGGCGACACCGCCTGGCAGGTGATCCTGCGCCGCTGCCCCTCGCGGTCGCTGACGATCGTGGGCGATCGCGCCCAGGCGGCGGAGGGTTTCGAGGGCACCTGGGCCGAGCGCCTGTCCCGGGTGGGCCTGGACCGGGTGACCGTCTCCCCTCTCTCCATCAACTACCGCACTCCTGCCGAGATCATGGAGATCGCGGGGCCGGAGATCCGGGCGGCGGTCCCCGAGGCGAACGTGCCCCACTCGATCCGCCGCAGCGGCGTGCCCGTGCGGCGGGTCCCCCGGGACGGCCTGTCGAGGGTGCTGGACGAGGTGCGCCTCCGCATCGAGGCCGGGCACCAGGGCACGACCGCGATCATCGGCCTGGCGCTTCCGTCCGAGGTCCGGGAGCTCGCCGAGAGGCTCGGGACCGATCGCCTCCAGGTCACGACCCCCGACCTCGCCAAGGGGCTCGAGTTCGACACGGTCGTGCTCGTGGAGCCCGGGACCCTGGGCACCGGGCGCCACGGCGCCGCGGCGCGCTACGTCGCGATGACCCGCGCGACCCGCGAGCTCGTCGTCGTCGAGGACGAGCTCACGGACACTACTTGTCCGACCCCGCGGTGAGCCCCGTGACCAGGAACCGCTGGAAGCCCAGGTCGAGGGCCACGACGGGGATCGCGCAGACGAGGGAGGCCGCCATCATCTGCCCGTAGGGCGGCAGCGCCCCGCCCTCGCTGCCGGTGCTGAACACCTGCAGCACGACGGCGACCGTGCGGCTGCTGGGCTTGGTCATGATCTGGGCGTACATCACGTCGTTCCAGCCCAGCAGGAAGCTGAAGACGGCGGCCACGACGATCCCCGGCCAGCTCAACGGGAGGATCACCGTGCGGAACAGGGTGAAGGAGCTCGCCCCGTCGATCCGCGCCGCCTCGTCGAGCTCGCGCGGCAGGCCCCGCATGTAGGTGACCATCACCCAGGTGGCGAACGGCATCGCGAACGTCAGGTACGTGATGATCAGGCCCCAAGTGGTCCCGATGATCGAGATCCCGATCTTGCTCCCGAGGAAGGCGAACAGCACGAAGATCGGCACGAGCAGCAGGGTGCCGGGGATCGACTGCAGCCCCACGAGCGAGCGCAGCACCGTCAGGCGCCCCCGGAAGCGGTAGCGCACCAGGAAGTACGCCGCGGCGGCGGCGAGCAGGGAGGACACGATCGCCACGACGCCGGCGACGAGGAAGGAGTTGGCCAGCCCCCGGGCGAGGGGAACGGTGTTCCAGATCTGCTGGTAGTTGCCGAAGTTGAAGTCCTCGGGCCAGAGGTTGCCCGCGGCGACGTCCACGTCCGAGGAGATCGACGCGATGATCACGTAGAGGACCGGGACCAGGGCGAAGGCCAGCAGCACCGCGAGCACCACGACCCGCAGCCAGCCCGGGAGGATCCGTTCGGTGGCCCGGGAGCCCACGCGAGATGCGGCCATGTCAGCCATCCCCCTTGTCGAGCGTGATGATGCGCAGGCACACCAGCAGCGGGATGAGCACGAGGATCAGGGACACGATCGACATCGCGGCGCCCAGCCCGAACTGCGAGGTGGTGAAGGTGGTGGTGAAGGTGAGGACCGGCAGCACGTTGACGGCATCCGGGGCCGGGACGCCGAACATCAGCGCCGGCAGGGTGTACGCGTCGAAGTCGTGCAGCACAGAGATCACCGAGGCCAGGCCGACGGGGCCCTTGAGATAGGGCAGGACGATCCGACGCAGCTTCTTCCCGTAGCCGGCACCATCCAGCGCCGAGGCCTCGTGCCCCTCGACGGGGATCGACTGCAGGCCTGAGAGCACCAGCAGGTAGACGAACGGCCAGCTGGACCAGGCGGTCACGAAGATCAGGGCGGGCACGGAGAGCGGACCAGTCCGCGACCGGGGAAGGCCGTGTGGGTCGCCAGCGCCCCCGCCACCCCGAGGGGGATGACGATGATCGGCGCGGTGGCCGCGATGAACACGCTCGTCCCGTTGCTGTCGATACGCGGCGAGCTCGTGGAGGCGTCCTGGTAGTTGCTGAGACCCACGAACGCCGATCGCGTCCACGTGCGCAGCGTGTACTGGTTCAGGCCGAGGAGGGAGAACCACACGGCCATCGCCGCCGGGATCAGGATGACGACGGTGAGCAGGACCCCCAGCGGCGCGATCATCCACCAGGGTCGAGGCTCCCGTCGACCACGGTCCCGGCGGGTCCGGGACCCGGATCTCCGGAGGTCGGGGGTGACCTCCGCGGGACGGACAGTGGCACTCACGTCGGCTCGGAGTCGAGCGCCTTCTGGGCGGCCGTCTGCGCGTCGGAGAGCTGCTGGGTGAGCGTGCTCTCGGGGATGGGCCCTTGGCGAGCTCGGGCAGTTCTTGGTCGAGATCTCCGTGAGCGACACCTGGATCTGCGACCACGACCCCACGAACGGGGTGCCGAAGGACTGCTTGGCCGCCGCCGCGATGGGACCGAACGCCTCCGTCTCGGCCGACACCGCGGCCAGGGCCTCGACGTTGGTCGGGAAGTCGCCGAAGGTCTTCTGGTAGCCGATCTGCGGATCCTTGTCGGTCAGCAGCTTGAGGAAGGCGAACGCCAGGTCCTTGACCTCGGAGTAGTCGGCGACCACGACGTTGTCGCCGGAGAGGATCGACGCCACCTCCCTGCCGCCCGAGGGCAGCTCGGTCGCGCCCGGGGGGATCGTGGGCATGAGCGCGTAGGCGTACTTGCCGGCGACCGCCGAGGATTCGAGCGTGGGGAACGAGGTGGCCGTCGTCATGAGCATGATCGCCGCCTTGCCGGAGGCGAACTCGGCGAGCGCCTGGGCATTGGTCCAGCCGATCGATGCCGGGTCCACGACCTTGTCGTCGGTGAGCCACCGAAGTGGGTCTGGTACGCCGCGAGCACGGCCGGGTCGTCCAGCTGGGCCTTCTTGTCCTTGGTGACGATCTCGGTGCCGGCCTGCAGCGCCATCGCCCAGATGAACTTCCACGGATCGAACGTGTCGGCGTAGGCGACCGCGAGCCCGTACACGCCGTCCTTGGTGAGGTCCTTGGCGACCTCGCGCAGCTCGTCCCAGCTGGTGGGCACGTCGGTGATCCCGGCCTGCGAGAAGAGCTCGGTGTTGTAGGCGAGCACGAAGGGGTGGCTGCGCAGGGGGACCGCGACGAGGTTGTCCTCGTCCTTGCCGGAGATGCCCAGGGACGCCGGATCGAAGCGATCCCCGCCCCCGACCTTCGTCCACGCCGCGTCGTCGAGCGGCACGAACGCGCCGGTCGACGCCGCGAGCGCGGTGAAGGTCGTCCCCAGCATGTAGACGTCGGGGGCCTGTCCCGAGGTGACCGCGGTCCGGATGTGCTGGAGCTCGTCGTTGGCGCTCGCGAAGGTGTCGAACGAGACCTTCGCCTTGGTCTGCTCCCCGAACTCGGTGGAGATCTCGGTGAACCAGTCTCGCTGCTGCTCGGGGAGGTTGGAGTTGGCGGCGATGAGGACCGAGATGGTCTTGCCCGCCCCGTCGATGCCGCCGCCGTCGCCCCCTTCGCCGCCGCAGGCGCTGAACGCGAGGGCTCCGCCCATGAGTCCTGCCGTACCGGAGAAGAACGTCCGTCGATCCACGAGATTCGTCTCCTCGTCATCCCGCCTGTGTGCGGGGTCCGCGCCGTTGCGGATTGCGGTCAATGTAGGAGCGGCCTCGAACGGTCCTCGGTGGTAACCACGCCTTGCCGCTCCGGTGCTCGCTTCGTTACCTGATGTGCCGGTCTGCTCGTCTGTCGGTCCCTCCCCCTACGGTCGAGCTCGTCCCGACGTCCCGGCGATGCCCTCCATCGTCGGCGCTCCCCTGGAGGTCCGATGGCCCACCCTCGAAGCACAGCCCTGTGCGAGCGTGAACGCATCCGTGCACGGCTGGTCGATGCCCGGCCCGCTCTCACCCACCGTCTGGTCGTGGGGCCCAGCGGGTCCCTGACCCTGCCGGTCTCGGCAGGGCGCGCGATCGAGCTCGGCCGGCTGCCGCAGAGCGGGGTCCCGACGTGGGTGGTCGTCGAACCCGTCGCCGACGGAGTGCGGGTGCTCCGCCCGCGGTCGCTCGAGGACTGTGCGGACCTGGCCCTGGGGGCGCTGGCCCGCTGGTCGGCGACCCGGGCCTGCGCGGAGGGCCTCTGTGAGGAGCACCCTGGACCCGTGCCCCGGCGCGGGACGCTGCGCGCGGTGCCCTGACCACCGCCGTCCACGGCCCCCACAGGCCAGGTATCGGGACCGCGGTGGCACCCGACGTGCGCCCGGAAGGGCTCCCGTTCGGATTCTGCCCATTCCCGCCTCCACCGGGCACCCGTGGCCCTACCGTAGGTGCACAGGCCGGTGACGCCGCGTCCGGCGCGCTCCGACCACCCCCGAGGGGCGCACGTCCCGCGACGACGAGGAGCAGCTATGGCTGAGACCGCGCAGGACCCGAACCCCGAGCCGGAGGCCACGACCCCCGGGACCTCGGCCCCCGCTGCGGCACCGCCCGTGGTCGATCGCGCCGCCTTCGAGGCCGCTCTGGCCCAGCAGGTGGTTTTGGACAAGCAGGTCACCCGGGCCGGCGATGCGGCTGCCGCGGCGCGCCGTCGGCTCCCGATGGTCGAGGTGGAGGACTACGCGTTCACCGGCCCGGACGGGACGGTGCACCTGTCCGAGCTGTTCGGCGAGCACGATGTGCTGCTCGTGCAGAACGTGATGTTCGCGCCCGACTGGGACGAGGGCTGCCCGTCGTGCACGTGGGCGGTCGACAACCTCCCCGCGGACATGACCCGTCTCGCGGACGAGGGCATCGCCTTCGCCCTGATCTCCGAGGCGGGCATCGACAAGCTCGAGGCCTGGCGTGCGCGGCGCGGCTGGCCCCACACCTGGGTCTCCTCCGAGGGCACGGGCTACCACCGGGACTGGGGATGGACGCTGGAGAACCCCGACGGCGGGTACTCCGGCCCGGTGCCCGGCTACTCCTACTACCTGCGGCGCGGCGACCGGATCCATCTGACATACGCGACGCGGGCACGCGGGACCGAGGCGATCCTGCCGGTCGCCCAGATCATGGACCGCACGGTCTACGGCCGTCGACAGGACTGGGAGGACAGCCCCGAGGGCTGGCCCCAGCACCCCACCTACGGCTGAGGATCTTCCGTTGCCGTCGGTGTGTGCTCGCGACACGGCATCGCCCGAGGTCGGGCGAGCAATCGGAAGGCGCCGATGCATGCCGCGATGACCAGGGTCGCGAGCACGGCGAGCACGAAGAGGATGCCCAGGCCCCACAGGACCTCGGTCAGGGGAGGAACGACGAGCCGCATGGGACGTCCTCATGTCGATGGATTCGAGACATCGCGTCTGCGCCGATGCCCTGGATGCAGACCGTAGCACCGGCGGACCCTTCTGCCTCCCTCCGCCACCACGAGGACTCGCTGTGAGCGGGCCCCTGCCGGGAGCCGTCGCGGCGCTGCGCGATGATGGACGCACGGCAGGCGCCCGGCCAGGGTGCCGCACCCGAGCGCGAGGTGGACCTGTGGACAGCTCAGAGCCCCGGACCGATGACCTCACAGCCGGCACCTCGGCCCTGCGCGCCGCGCTGCCGTTGCTGGTGGCCGGCGTCGTGCTCGTCGTCGCCGAGCTCCTCATGCTCGTCGCCCTCACCAGCGCCGCCCGGGACGAGGCCGGGCTGATCCCGGATCAGGTCCCGCTGATCGTCGTGGCGATCGTCTGGGGACTGCTGAGCCTCGGGGTCGGCGTGCTGGCCATCGTCGGAGCCTGGAATCTCCTGCGCCGCGGGGCGCTCCCGTGGCTCCCGCTCGTGGTGGGCGCCGTGCTGTGGATCGTCGTCTCCGCCCTGGCCTTCGGTCTGCTGCGCCTGATCAGCTGACGTCGTCCGGGGAGCCCCGGGATGCTCGGGCGAGGAACGCCGGCAGCCACACGTGTTCCCAGTCCGTCTGCTCCTGGACCGCGTTGCCCTCACGGAGCGGCAGGGTGTCGGTGACCCAATAGGTCCCCAGGGAATCCCGACACAGCAGTCCGTAGTCGACGAGCTCCCGGCGCCAGAACGCCACGTCCTCGTGCACCGGACCGATGATCTGCCCGACCTCCCTCTCGGAGACGGTCTCCCCCGGCACGAAGCGCGCGAGGAGTTCGAGCAGGAGCGCGAACAGCGGGCGTCGTCGTGCGGGGATCTGCACGATCCGCCCGTCGACGACGAAGGGGCGCAGGAGGCGCTCGTGCTCGGCGCGCGCCCGATGCGGGTCCGGCCGTTCCGTCCGCGCAGCGCCAGGAGCGCTCGGGGCCGAGGTCGGCAGGAGTGCGGGATCGACGGCGCGCTCGGCGATCAGCGCGGCGCGGGCGGCGGTGTAGCTCTCGCCGGTGCGGGCCGAGCGAGCACGCACGACCCTCTTGAAGTCACGGTCGGTGGTCATGGCGGGTCCTTCGTGCCGGGTGCACCCCCGGAGTGCGTCGGCATGCGGACGCGGTCATGAGCATCGGACGGCCCGAGGATCTGCTCCCCTTCGTCGAGCGCGCGGTCCGGGGCCGGACGCCGACTGGGCGATGAGCCATCGCCGAACACGAACCTGTCACGCGCCGCCCCGTGCGGTCAAACGGGTTCCCGCGGAGGACCCTCGCCCTAGACTCGGGCCGCATGAGCGGGTCCTCGACCATCCGGATCCTCGGCGCGGGCGTCGCGGGTCTCGCCGCGGCCTCGCTGCTGGCCCGGGACGGCCACCGTGTGCACCTGTACGACGAGGCCTTCGCCCTGCCGTCCGTGGGCACCTCCCTGGGACTGTTCGGCGCGGCGCAGGAGGTCCTGCGCCGCCTCGGCGTCCTCGAGCAGGTCCGCGAGATCTCGGCGCGCCCCCGATCAGGTGTGGTGCGAGGCGCGCGGGGCCAGGTGATCGCCCGGATCCCGGCCGGCGGCGCCTTCCTCGTGGCGCGGACGGAACTGGTCGGGCTCCTGCTGGAGGCCCTGCCCTCGACGGTGCGGAGACATCACGAGCGCATCGAGGACATCCGCCCCCTCCGCGCGGACGCGGACGTCCTGGTCGGTGCCGACGGCCTGCACTCCCTCGTGCGGCGTTCGGGTTGGGGGGATCGCGCACGGGTGCGGAACTGCGGACGGACGGTCCTGCGGGGGACGGCCACGATCCCTCCTCCGGAGATCTCCGAGACCTGGAACCCTCGGTTCCTGTTCGGGATCACGCCCCTGGCCGACGGCGGCACCAACTGGTTCGCGGCCGTCCCCGAGCACCGGTCCGCGCGCATCACCGAGGCCATCGAGCATCTGCGCGGCATCGCCGGCGGCCGCAGATCCCGCCTGCACCGTGGTCCACGGCATCGCGACCGTCCCCGGCGTCGTGCCCGTGCGCGAGAACGTGGTGCTGATCGGGGACGCCGCCCACGCGATGGCCCCCAACCTCGGACACGGCGCGAACACCGCGCTCGTCGACGCCCGCGTGCTCGCCGATCGTCTGCGCACCGCGCGGACCGTGCCCGGAGCCCTCGCCTCCTACGCCGTGGCCCGGCACCTCCCGGACCAGGCATGGAGGATCGGCTCGACGGCGGTGCTGGGGCTGGGCACCGCCCGACGCGGTGCCGGGCTCCGGGATCGTGCGATCTCGCTGCTCGTCGGCACCGGGCGCGCCGCTACGGTGGCCGAGGGCTCGGCGCGGTGACACGCGAGGGTCCGCGGGCTCGGCGCGCTGCCACGCGAGGATCCCCGCGACGCCCTCGATGCCGGCGGGCGCGCGAGGATCGGCGTCACGTCCTGGGCGCCGGACCGCCCGGGCGCGGTCGGCTCGCGATGCGGGGCGCTCAGCGTTCCCGGGAGGACAGCACGCAGAACTCGTTGCCCTCGGGATCGGCGAGGACCTCCCAGCTCACGTCGGCGGACTGTCCGACGTCGGCTCGGGTGGCGCCATGGTCCAGGAGTCGCTGGATCTGGGCGTCGCGATCGTCCTCGAGATGCGGTGCGAGGTCGATGTGGAGACGGTTCTTGAGCGTCTTGGGCTCGTCGACATGGACGAACACGAGCCCGGGCGGTGCGCTCGCCCAGGCCGCGGCGGGGATCGGGGCGTCCTCGAGCTCGGGCGGGATCACCGCCACCTCCTCGTCGTTCTCGAAGACGATGCGCCAGCCCAGGGCCTCGGCCCACCACCGGGCCTGGGCGTGGATGTCGCGGCAGTCGATGACGACGGTGTAGAAGCGCAGCTGCATGGTGTCCCTCCCGGGCTCTGTCCCTGCGCCCGGAACGGCCCGGGTGACCCGACCGTACCGTCGGAGCCCGACGGACGTGGCGCCTCCGGAGAAGTCGGACGTCCTCGGACCGAAATCGCAGCATGCCGGCGCCGACGGGATCACAGGCACACGGGCACACGAGCTCACGAGCTCACGAGCTCACGAGCACACGGGCTTACGGGCTTACGTGCTTACGTGCCTACGATCGCGCCATGACGCGCGCACGGCGGTGGACCCGCACCGAGGAGTCCATCGCGCTGGGCTCCGGACCGGAGGTCTTCGATCGCGCCGCGCGCGCCCTGTTCTCCTGGGAGTTCCACCGAAGTGCGGGCCTGCGGGTCGAGGGTCCGGCACGGGTCGAGCCGCTCGGATCCCGCGAGGTGACGGCGACCCTGCACGTGCGGTGCGGGCCCGTGACCATGCGTGCACCGGTCCGACTCGTCGCCGTCGAACGGACCTCCCTGCGTGCGGCCTTCACCTACCGGGCGCTGCCCGGACATCCCGAGGAGGGCGAGGAGACGTTCGCGGTGACCGTCGACGATGCCGCCGGCACCGTCCGGTTCACCCTGGACGCCCTCTCCCGCCCCGGCCCGTGGTGGGCCCGGGTCGGCGCGCCGGTGGCCCGCGCGGTCCAGCGACGGATCACCGCGCGCTACCTCGAGGCGGCCCTCCGGGCCGTCCGCTGAACAGCCCGGCCCACTGCCGGGCATCGAGATCGCGCGGCAGAGCGCGGGGCGAGATGCCGAGCTGCGCGCACGCGTCGGCGGCGGCCGTGCGCGAGCCCCAGCCCGTCCGCGCCAGGATGTCGCGCACCCCGTGGCCGCGACCGGTGAACACCCGGCCCACGAAGGCGCGATAGGCCCCCGCGTCGCCCTGCGGCAGGAGCGGACGCCTCCGGCGCTCGATCACCAGGATCCCGCCGTCGACAGAGGGCACCGGCCGGAACGCGCGGGCGGGCACGCGTGCCTCGAGCCGCATCTCGAACCAGGGCCAGACCGCGGCGGTCATGCGGGTCGCGCCGCCGACACCGGCCCGCTTGCGCGCCACCTCCCATTGCACGATGAGAACCGCCCGGTGCCAGCCGTGGCGGCGGAACAGGTGGCGCAGCACGGGGGTGGTGATGTGGAAGGGGACGTTGCCCACCACGGTCGAGCCGCGGGGCGGGGCATGACGCAGGAGGTCGCCCTCGGTGATGGTGACGTCGGGTCCGACCCTGTGGCGCTGCCGCGCGGCACGCTCCGGATCGATCTCGACGCCCTCGAGAGGACGGCCCAGCTCCCCGAGAGGTCGGGTCAGAGCTCCGTCGCCCGTGCCCCATTCGACGAGCGGCCCGCGCGAGGCCGCGGCGAGGCGCACCACGTGAGCGATGACGCGAGGGTCGGTGAGGAAGTTCTGGCCCAGCTCGTGGCGGCCGGGGCGATGGGGATGGGACATGGGATGGCTCCTGTCCGAAGGAGGGAGCCGGGCAGCACGACGCACCGCCCGGCCATGGGCCGAGGGCGGCGCGGAAGCGTCGGGACAGGGGTGTCGCTGGGATCCGCGCCGTCAGGGACGGCGGGTCCGCACGAATGCCGAGCAGGTCATCATCACGGGACGACCGTACGGGGCAGGGAAGGTCGAGCGCACGGGTTTTCGCCCCCAGGGGCTCCCCGGTCAGCGGGGGCGGCGCGCGAGGGTCGAGATGACGTGCCAGTGCTTCTTGTCGTCGCGGAAGGAGCGGCCGTCCTCGTCGCGGACGTTCTGCTCCAGGATCACGAGGTCCTCGAACATCGATGCGAGCTCGCTCTGGGTCACGGTGGCCACGTCGTCCTGACCCGCCCAGGTGTCGCGATCTCCGAACAGGTCCACCGCGACCACACCCCCGGGCTTCAGGGCCGCGCGCAGGCGGGCCCACACGGCCGGGAGGTCCGCGCCGAGCATCGGCAGGGAGTACGCGGCGTAGACCACGTCCGCCTCGGGGAAGGTCTCGACCTGAGCGGCATCGCCGTGGTGGAACTGCACGTGGCCGCTCATGCGGGTGTTCTCGACCAGGCGGGCCGTGAGAGTGTCGTCGGAGTCGTAGGCGTGGACCATCCATCCATGCCGCGCGAACTCGAGGGCGTCGGCGCCCCCGCCCGCTCCGATCTCGAGGACCGTCCGGCCCTGGCCGCCGCCCGCCGCGAGGATGGCCTTGGCGACGAGCCGTCGCGCGGGACGCCCCGCAGCCGACGCATTATACGCGTGCCAATCCATGTCTGGTGCCGTCTGCATGTTTTCCAGGGTAACGATACGGGCGTCGTTGTCCACCATCGTGACTACGCCGCGGGCGAACGTCGACATGCGAGGCCATCGAGGAGCGGAGCCTCGTCCGCGGGCTCGGGACATCCCGCCCTATGATCCATCGATGACCTGCGCGGACGACGACGACACGCCCATCGAGCCGCACCCAGCCTCGTCATCTGCGCCCCGACCACCCGGTCCGGCCCCGACCGTTCCGCCTGTGACCCACGCCGCACCTCCGCAGGAGCCGGTGCCCGCCGCACCGCGCGAGATCGGCCCCGAGGACGTGCCGCTCGCGGTCGCGGTGCTCCACGCCGCCTTCGCCGAGTACACGTCCCGGGGAGCACCGTCGGGCGCGATGCTCGAGACCGTGTCCTCGGTGCGCGAGGCGCTCGCCTCCGGGGTGCGCATCGCGATCGTCGAGCGCGACGGCGAGCCCGTCGCCAGCGTTCGGATCGCCGTGGGCGAGGACCGGATCCCGCACTTCTCGCGTCTGGCGGTCGTGCCCGACGCACGGGGCGCGGGCCTGGCCCGTGCCCTCGTGGACTGGGCGCGCGACCGCGCGCGGGAGATGGGCGCCCCCGAGCTCGGATGCGTCGTCCGCGCCGCCGAGCAGGGCAACATCGACCTGTACACGCACCTGGGGCTGCGGGTGGTCTCCCGCGGCAGCCGCCGCAGCCTCACCGGGGCCGTCCTCGACGTGGTCGAGATGCGCCAGGAGCTCTGAGGTCCTCGGGCCGAGCACCTCCGGACGACCGGGACGTCTCCCGCATCACGTCCGGCCTCCATGGCGTTCCGGATGTCGGGGCGGGGGCATACATTTCCTCTGCGCGACCTGCCCCCGGCACCCGGGAGCCCGTGAGGGCCGCATCGATCCGTTCCCCAGGAGGCGCCCGTGAGCACCCCATCGACCCCCACCGACGTCAACGCGGAGGCCGCGACCGACCGCGACCCGCGGATGGATCGGCCCTGGCCAGCGATGTGGTCCATCGTGCTGGGCTTCTTCATGATCCTCGTCGACACGACCATCGTCACGGTGGCCCTGCCCCGCATGCAGGAGGACCTGGGCACCTCGCTGAACTCCCTGATCTGGGTCACCAGCGCCTATCTCCTGGCCTACGCCGTCCCGCTGCTGATCACCGGTCGCCTCGGGGACCGGTTCGGGATGAAGAACCTGTACCTGATCGGGCTGGTCACGTTCACCGCGGCCTCCCTGTGGTGCGGGCTCTCGGGCAGCGTCGAGATGCTCATCGTGGCGCGCGTGGTCCAGGGGCTCGGCGCCGGTATGATGACACCGCAGACGATGTCCATGATCACCCGCATGTTCCCGCCCGCCCAGCGCGCCCAGGCCATGTCGATCTGGGGAGCCACCGCGGGCCTGGCCACCCTCGTGGGCCCCATCGCGGGCGGCCTGCTCGTCGACGGCCCCGGGTGGACCTGGATCTTCTTCGTCAACATCCCCGTGGGCATCGTCGCGCTCGTCCTCGCCGTGCGCAACGTCCCGCGGTTCTCACGCCGCTCCCACGGGTTCGACTGGATCGGCGTGGTGCTGTCGGCGGTCGGCCTGTTCCTCCTCGTCTTCGGCGTGCAGGAGGGCAACGTCTACGACTGGGGCACCATCACGAGCAACCTGCAAATCGGCAGCTGGAGCACCGGCATCCCGGTGACGGTGCCCGCGCTCATCATCGCCGGCATCGTCGTCATGATCGCCTTCGTCCTCTGGCAGGCCGTCAACCCGCGCGAGCCCCTCGTCCCGCTCTCGCTGTTCCGGGACCGCAACTTCTCGGTCGCCAACATCGCCATCGCCATGATGGGCGCGACGGTGCTCACCCTGGCCTTCCCGATCACCCTGTACTTCCAGCAGGTGCACGGGCTCTCCCCCACCGGTGCGGCCCTCATGACCACGCCGATGGCCGTGCTGTCCGGGGTGCTGGCCCCCGTGGTCGGTCGCCTCATCAACCGCGTGAACCCGCGCTGGCTCGCCGTGGGCGGCTTCGCGAGCATCGCCGTCGGCCTTGTGTGGCTGCGGGCACTCATGGAGCCGGACACCTCGCGTCTTCTCCTGCTGCTGCCGTTCCTGCTGCTGGGCCTGGGCAACGCCCTGATCTGGGGGCCGCTGTCGATGACCGCCACCCGCAACCTCCCACCCCGCATGGCGGGTGCCGGGTCCGGCGTCTACAACGAGACGCGCCAGATCGGCTCCGTGCTGGGCTCGGCCGCGATCGCCTCGATCATGAGCTCGAACATCGCGAGCCAGATCGCGGCGGTCTCCCCCGGCGGCGCGGCGCCCGCCGGCGGTGCCGGGGAGGCCGCGCAGACGGGCGTCCTGCCCGCAGTCCTCCACGCTCCGTTCGCCACCGCGATGGGCGACTCCCTGCTGCTGCCGATCGCCCTGGCGGTGGCCGGGATGCTGGCGTCCCTGGTGATCGGGCGGCCCGTCGACCGCGGAGCGTGGTCGGAGAACTGATCGCGTGGGCGGGACGGCCCGGGACGGCGCGGAGCGCCGCTGCTACGGTCGGGCCGATGAGCCCCATCACGCCCCGACCCCCCGCGTCCCGCCACGTCACCCAGATCATCCGGCGACCCCTCGCAGAGGTCTACGCCTTCGCGGCCGATCCGCAGAACCTGCCCCGATGGGCTCGCGGCCTGGCCGGATCCGACGTCCGCCGCGAGGCCGAGGCCTGGTCGATGGACTCCCCGATGGGGCGGGTGCTGGTCCGCTTCGCGGCTCCCAACGACCTGGGGGTCCTCGATCACGTGGTCACCCTCGCAGACGGCACATCCGTGCTGAACCCCATGCGGGTCCTGGCGCTGGGCCCCGAGGCCAGCGAGGTCGTGTTCACGGTGCGACAGGATTCCCCCGAGGCCCTGGACGAGGACGCCGCAGCTGTCGCCGAGGACCTCGAGCGCCTGCGCGAGGTCCTCGAGCACGACGCCTGACCCGGATCCCCGCGCCCGCAACGCGACATCCGGCGCCCGACACCCAGCACCCAGCACCCACCACCCGACACCCGACACCCGACACCCGACACCCGACAGTCCCGCGGGAGGGCGGGGTGTGGTGGCCCGGTGAAGGTGCGGCGCACATCTCGCCCCTCCCTCGTGACCGCACCCTGCGTCCACCTACGATCGCGATGTGCCCTTCACCCTCGCCCACCCGCTCGCCGTCGTCCCGCTGCGCCGCACCGGCCTGCCGCTGGACGCGCTGGCGATCGGCGCGATGATCCCGGACCTCGTGCTGTTCACCGGCCTGCCCGTCGCCTACTCGACCACCCACGCGCCGCTCGGGACCGTGAGCGTGGATCTCGTGCTCGGTGCCGCGTTGCTGCTGCTGTGGCGGCTGCTCCTCCGCGTGCCCCTCATGGACGCCGCACCGGACTGGGTGCGGGAGCGCCTCCCTGCGCTCCGCACCCCGGATCGCAGCGCCCTCGGGAGGCTGCGCACCGTGCTTCTGGCCGCGGTGGCACTCGTGATCGGCGCCTGGACCCACATCACCTGGGACGCCTTCACGCACTCCCATGGCTGGATGGTCCAGCGGGTGCCGTGGCTGTCCTCCGTCATCGAGGGGCTCCCGGTCCACGCCTGGCTGCAGTACCTCAGCTCCGTCGTGGGCCTGGTGGGGATCGCGGCCCTCGCCGTGCTGGCGCTCGGTCGTGGCGTCGCGCGTCCGGTCCCCCGTCTCCACGCCCACGCCACCCTGCTGGTGCTGGTCCTCCCCGCCGTGCTCGCCGCGGGGACCGCCGGCACCGTGCTCGGGGCGAGCTGGGGGACGATGCCGCCGCGCGACATCGTCTTCCTCCTCGCGACGCGCCCCGTGACGGCTGCGGCGATCGGACTGCTCGCCGCATGCGCGCTGTGGTGGGCGCTCCCCCGCACCGCGCCATCGGAGGTCACGGCGACAGCGGACGGTGCCCGCACCTCCTAGGATGTCCGCATGTCACCGGCGCCCCTGCACGTCGCGGCGATCTCGCTGCACACCTCGCCCCTGGCCCGTCCCGGGAGCGCCGATGCCGGAGGGATGAACGTCGTCGTCCTCGAGGAGGCTCGTGCTCTGGCCCGCCTCGGGCACAGCGTCGACCTCTTCACCCGCCGCACCGGCACCGCCGAGCCCGCCGTGGAGGATGTCTCCGCAGGGATTCGGCTGATCCGCCTCGACGCCGGCCCGCCGCGCCCCCTGGCCAAGAGCGACATGGAGCAGGCCGTGGCGCCCTTCGAGGTCGCCCTCCGTGCGCACCTGGCTGCCCACGACGACCACTACGACGTGGTGCACGCCCACCACTGGTTCAGCGGCGTCGCGGCCCTGCCGGTCGCCCGCGAGCACGGCATCCCGATTGTCCAGTCCTTCCATTCCGTCGCGGCACCGAGTGATGCCTCGTCCCTCCGTGCGGGCGAGCCCGCCGAGTCCGGGGGCCGGATCGCCGGGGAGCGCCTCACCGCTCAGGAGGCCGACCTCGTCGTCGCCGTCTCCGAGGCCGAGGCCCGCACCGTGCGCGAGCGGTACGAGGTCCCCGCCTCCCGGGTGGCCGTGGTGCGTCCCGGCGTCGACACGACGGTGTTCCACCCGGCGGAGCGCCCAGATCTCGACGGTCCGCCCACCCTGCTGTTCGCCGCACGCCTGCAGCCGCTGAAGGCACCGGACCTCGCGATCGAGGTGCTCGCGCGCCTCGATGCCACGCGGGGGGCACGGCTCGTGCTCGCCGGGGCCGCGTCGGAGGACTTCGCCGCGTACACCGACGAGCTCCACGACCTGGCCCGCGCGCTCGGGGTCCAGGACCGCGTCGACGTCCACGGCCCCGCCTCCCGCGAGGAGCTCTCGGAGCTCATGCGCCGGGCCACGGTGCTGCTGCTGCCCAGCTGGTCGGAGACGTTCGGCCTGGTGGCCCTCGAGGCACAGGCCAGCGGCACCCCCGTCATCGCCTGGCGCAGCGCCGGCGGCGTCGCCGAGGCGGTCGGCGACGGCGGGATCGTCCTGGACAGCCGCGACGCCGACGTCTGGGCGCACGCGACCGAGACAATCCTCAGCGACGCCGCGGAGCACGGACGCCGGTCCCGCCTCGCGCGCGAGTTCGCCACCCACCGCACCTGGGATGCCAGCGCCGAGCACCTCGCGGAGGTGTACCGCGAGGTCGTCGCCGGGCGGGGAGCTGCCCCTCGGGCCGTCCTCGCAGGCGGCACGTCCGCGGACGATCCGTGGAGCCTGCTCGACGGAGCCCGCACCGTCCTGACGGTCCAGGCGCATCCCGACGACGAGACCCTCTCGACCGGTCCGATCCTGGCCCACCTGACCCTCGGCGGAGCCCGCGTGGTGCTCGTGACCGCGACGCGCGGCGAAGAGGGCGAGACGATCCCCGGATCGCGGCCCGACGGGGACGAACGCCCCTTCGAGGCGGTGCGCTCGGCCGAGCTGGACGCCGCCTCCTCCGCCCTCGGGATCTCCGAGCGGCACACCCTGGGCACACCGCCCGCCCTCGCTCCCGGCGCTCCCGAACGCCGCTACCGGGACTCCGGGATGCGCTGGGTGACGCCCGAGCTCGCGGGGCCCGCCGAGGACACCGGCCCCGACGCCTTCACCCGGCGTCCCGTCGAGGACGCCGTCGCGGACCTCGTGGCGCTGATCGACCACGTCCGCCCCGACGTGCTCGTCTCCTACGACGACGACGGGACCTACGGGCATCCCGACCACGTGCTCGTGCACACGATCACGAGCGCGGCCGCGGACCGCACCTCGGTGCCGTTCGTCGAGGTCGCGAGCTATCTGGACGACGACACGCCCGACCCGTCGTTCTCCTGGCGCGACACCCCCGAGGCGATGGAGGCGGTCGCCGCCGCGCTCGAGGCCCACCGCACGCAGCTCGACGTGCTCGGCCGCGAGGAGCCCGGTGCCGGGCACCCCGGCGGCGTCCGGCTGCGGCTCAGCGGCGGGCAGGAGCACCTGCTGCCCCTGCGCACGGGGATCCGGCTGCGCGAGGCGTGAGCCAGGGGCCCCGGCCGTTCAGAAGGCGGGGACCTCGATGTCCAGCAGCGTGGGCAGGTGATCCGAGGCGGCCGAGAAGCGGTCGGCCGGCACATGCTCCGTCTCGGTGACGCGTCGCGCGTCGAGCACCCGCACGCCCGGGGTCGCGTAGAGGGCGTCGATCCGACGCGTGGGACCGGAGGCGGGGAACGTCCACTGGGCCGGCTCCGCCGGGTCCCGGGAGACCTCCGCCAGCAGGGACCGGGCCGGTCCCGTCGCGACCTCGTTGAGGTCTCCGCCGATCACCACCGGGGCTCCCGCGCCCTCGATGAGCTCGACCACGTGCCGCGCGTGCGTGAGGCGGTTGTCCTCCTGGAGGGCGAAGTGGATGCAGGAGACCAGGAGCTCCTGGCCGTCGCCCACCGAGAGCCGCACCGCGGCGACGCCCCGCGGGTAGGTGGACTTGCCGTCGGTGATGACCTGGCGGACCTTGTGCATGCCCCGCCGGATCACCTGCCGAGCCACCTCGTCGGTGCCCAGGATCGCGAGGCCGCGCCCGAAGCGGCCTCCCACCAGGATCCGCCGGTCGATGCGTCGCGCGAACCAGTCCAGGCGGGTCTGCGGCAGCACGAGGCGCGGCGCCTCCTGGACCAGGAACACATCGGGGTCGAGGTCGCGGACGGCCTCGACGAGGGCGCTGAGGTCCCCGCGCAGCTCGCAGATGTTCCAGCTCAGGATGCGCAGGCGGCGCACGGGGCCGCGGTCGAGGTCGCTCATGGCGACCAGTATGGGGCTCAGCCCGCGAGCGCGCCGCCGGTGGCGTCCGGGCAGATCCCGGCGGCACCGCCGTCGGCGACCCGCTCGGCGAGCAGCATGATCTCGTCGACCTCGTACCCGGGCCAGCCGAACAGGCTGCGTCGCCACTCGGGCTGCACGGCCTTGGGACCCAGCGCCGCGCCGATGAGCGCCCCGGCGATGCACGCGACCGTGTCGGTGTCGTAGCCCGCACGGACCGCGCCGTCCAGCGCCGCCGTCATCGACTCGCGCTGGGCGAACCTGCCCTCGGGGATCGGGCCGACCTGGGCGATCGCGGACCAGGCCGCCTGGAAGGCGTGGACGACCCAGCCGTTGCGCGGGAAGGCCGCAGGCGGTGCGGACTCCGCCTCGAGGATCCGGTCCTCCCAGATCGGGACCCTCTCGGCGCGGATCCGGGACATGCCGGCACGCACGTCGATCTCGCCGGTGAGGATCGCCCGGCGCACCGCGAAGGTCCACAGCAGGCACGCCTCCTCGACGTCGTCGCCGCAGTGGGTGAGACGGCAGACCTCGAGGACCGCCTCGTGGAGATCGTCGTCGGCCCGCAGGAGGTAGGGCAGCGCCACGACGTGGGTGCGCATGAGCGAGCCGTTGCCGGCGTTGCTGGTGGTCGCGGCGTGGGCCGCGACGGCGGCCTCGCGGTAGTCCTCTGCCAGCGGCGCGGTGCGTCCGCGGGCCTGGGCGGCCTCGATCGCGCGGCGCACCACGTGCGAGGTGAGCTGGCCGATATCGGGGGTTCCCAGCGACCAGGAGAACCAGTCGCGGGCCACGTGGTCCAGTGTCGAGGCCAGGCGCAGGTCCCGGGGCAGCGGGGCGGCCGCGGCGGCCTCGAGGAGCACGATCGCCATGGCGGTGTCGTCGGTCCACTCGCCGACGTCCCAGCCCAGGATCCCGCCGCCGACCATGCCGACGTCGTCGGACTCCGGGATCGGTGCCTGGAACTCGTACGGGGCGCCCAGGGCGTCCCCGGTCGCGGCGGCGACCACGCAGCCCACGGCGCGGGTGCGCTGGGCAGGCGTGAGGCCCTCGGCCCCACCGTGGTCCGTCGGCGTCGTCACCGCGACATCGTCCCACATCAGAACGGATCGGCACCAACGACGCGACCCGGGCGAGACGTTGCTCGCGCTCGGGGCGGCACAGGGACGCGCAGGGCCCCTCCCGGTAGTCTGGCCACGCACAGAAGGAGTTGTATGTCGACCACCTCGACCCCCCGTCCGGACGGCGCGCACGGGACCCCTGCGCCCGCGCCCTCCGACGACGCCGTGACCGACGCCTGCGGCGACCCCCACGACCACAGCGATCACGACCATCCGCCCACCGGCGCGGAGATCGTGACCGGCCTGATCCGGGGCTTCTCGGTCCTGACCCTCGTGGTCCCCGCGCTGGGTCTGGCCATGCTCATCGCGTGCCTCGCCGCGACCCCCTCGACGCCGCTGGTGCTGTTCGTGGGCACCGTGCTCGGCGGCCTGCAGCTCGCCGTGCTCGTGGCCACCAGCGTGTTCGTCTCCCGCTCGCACGCCCGTCTCGCACTGCATCCCGGGCTGCTGACCGCCCGCTCGGTGCTCGAGGAGGTGCTGCGCGTCGCGGCGGTGCTGCTGGCGCTCGTGCTGTGGCCCGCCGAGGCCCGCGGTCCCATGGGGCTGTGGGTCGGCGCGGGCTGCGCGCTCGTGTGGGTGGTGCTGACCACGGTGCAGCTGGCCTCCGCTCGGCAGCGCATCGCCTCCCCGTCGTCCTGGTCCCAGGAGATGGTCGCGACCCTGCTGCTCGAGCGGGTGTCCGTGCGCCGCTCGATGGTGATCCGCGCCGCCGACGTGGTGGGGCTGATGCTCTTCCAGCTCGGCGCGACCGTCCTGGTCGCGGCGTCGCCCGTGATGGTCGTCGCGACGATCGTGCTGTCGGTGGCCACCGGGTTCTCGACCCTGGCCCTGCAGCGCCGCGCCCCGTCGGCACGGACCGGATCGCCCTGGGCCTTCGCCCCGCTGGGGATCGGCCTGCTCACCGCGGCGCTGGCCCTCCTCGCCTCCCTGTCCGCCTGACCCGCGGCGCGGCGCACGACCCCGCAGCACCGCACCTGCACGAGCACCGGAACCGCCCGACCGACCCCGCAGTCCAGCACCGAGGAGAACCCGTGAGCGCCACCGAACCGACCACCCGACCCGACTCCGCCGGAACCCTCGCCGCGGGCCTCGACCGCAGCGCCGTGGACCCGTCCGTGCGTCTCCAGGACGACCTCTTCGGACACGTCAACGGCCTCTGGCTGCGCGACCACGTGATCCCGGGCGACCGGTCGAGCGACGGGGAGTTCCGCCGCCTGCGGGACCTCTCGGAGTCCCAGGTGCGCGAGATCATCGAGGACGCCGCGGCCGACGACGCCGCCGAGGGCGCGACCGCACGGATCGGCGCGCTCTACCGCCAGTTCATGGACGAGGAGGCGATCGAGGCGCGCGGCACCGCACCGCTGGAGCCGCTGCTGGCCGCGATCGGGGACACGCCCGATCTCGCCGCGCTGACGCGTCTGACCGCCTCTCCCGACGCCGGCACCTCGCTGATCCACGCCTACGTGTGGACCGACGACCGGGATTCCACGCGCTACCAGGTCAAGCTGCACCAGGGCGGCCTGGGGCTGCCCGACGAGTCCTACTACCGCGACGAGCGCTACGCCGAGGTCCGCGAGGCCTACGTCCACCACCTCGCACAGCTGGCCCGGCTCGCCGGCCTCGAGGGCCGCCCGGGTCTCCTCGAGGGCGACGCCGACGAGATGGCCCGTGCGGTCCTGGAGCTCGAGACCGCGATCGCGCATGCGCACGTGGACGTCGTCCGGGTGCGGGACTCCGAGAAGTCCGACAACCCCATGGACCGCGCGGCGCTGGCCGCGACCTCCCCCGGCTTCGACTGGGACTCCTACGTCGAGGGGACCGGCGCGGACGCCGTCGCCTTCGACGTGGTCAACGTGGGCCAGCCCGAGTTCCTGTCCGCGGCCGCCCCCGTGTGGGCCGGCACGCCGCTTCCTGTGCTGCGCACGTGGCTGGCGCTGCACACCGTCTCGGCCTACGCCCCGTACCTGCCCGCGGATCTCGTCGCCGAGGAGTTCGACTTCTCCGGGCGGGTGCTGTCCGGGGCCGAGGAGCTGCGTGAGCGCTGGAAGCGGGGCGTCGCCTTCGTCGAGGGCGCCGTCGGGTTCGACGTGGGACGCCAGTACGTCGACCGGCACTTCCCGCCCACCCACAAGGAGCGCATGGACGCCCTGGTCACCGCCCTGCTGGACGCCTACCGCGCGTCCATCCAGGACCTCGACTGGATGACCCCCGAGACCCGTGAGCGCGCCCTCGACAAGCTCGAGCGCTTCACCCCCAAGGTGGGCTACCCCGAGCGGTGGCGCAGCTACGAGGGACTCACGGTGGACCCCGAGGACCTCGTGGCCACCGTCCGTGCGAGCCGCCGCTTCGACGCCGCCTACGAGTACGCCAAGGTCGCCGGGCCCGTGGATCCCTACGAGTGGCACATGACCCCGCAGACCGTCAACGCCTACTACAACCCGGGCGCCAACGAGATCGTGTTTCCCGCGGCGATCCTGCAGGCCCCGTTCTTCGACGCCGACGCCGAGGACGCCGTGAACTTCGGCGGGATCGGCGCCGTGATCGGCCACGAGATCGGACACGGCTTCGACGACCAGGGCTCGAAGTACGACGGCGAGGGCAACCTCCGTTCGTGGTGGACCGAGGCCGACCGCGAGGAGTTCGAGCGGCGCACCGCCGCCCTGATCGCCCAGTTCTCCGAGCTCAGCCCCCGCGAGCTGGACGACTCGCACACGGTCTCCGGCGCGCTGACGATCGGGGAGAACATCGGCGACCTCGGTGGGCTGTCGATCGCCGTCAAGGCCTACCTGCGCACCGCCGGGGACTCCGCGGCCGTCGAGCTCGACGGCCTGACCGGTCTGCAGCGGCTGTTCTGGTCCTGGGCCACCGTGTGGCGCGGGAAGAACCGTCCCCAGGAGTCCGTGCGACGTCTGGCCACGGACCCCCACTCCCCCGCGGAGTTCCGGTGCAACGTGCCCGTGGGCCACATCGACGCGTTCTACGACGCCTTCGGCGTGATCGAGGGCGATGCGCTGTACCTCGCCCCCGCCGACCGCGTGCGGATCTGGTGACCGCGTGAACGACGACGCCGGGTCCGGCGCCGACTCCGCCGTCTACCGGGGCACCACGACCCCGGGCGTGGTGGGCTGGACGCGCGTGGGGATCGTGGTCGGCGCGGCCCTCGTCCTGGCGGTGGTGCCCCTGCTGGGCGGGATGACCAGCGGGCCGGCGCTCGCGGTGTTCGCCCTCGTCGCGCTCCTGTCGATCGCGGCATGGACCTGGATGGGGCTGCGCACGACGTTCGTCGTCGACACCGACGGGGTCACGGTGCGCCTGGGCGGGTTCTGGCGCCAGCGCACCTGGCCGCTCCCCGACTTCCGCGGCGTGCAGCTGCGCACGATCCCCGCGGAGCGGCTCGGCGCGACCGTGGGCGGGGTGGGACGCCGCGCGGGCCTGCTCCTGCCGCCGATGCCCGGGGACGTGACCGCTCTGCCGGGTCGCCGCATCCTCACACCCGGGGACCAGCGCCGCCGCTCCAGGATGGTGGTCTCCCGAGCCGGGACGATGGTCGAGATCGTGGGGCGCGGTGCGGAGAACTACCTGCTGTCGGCGGACGACCCCCGGGCGACCGCCGAGGCGCTGGACGCCCTGATCCATCGGGGGCGTCGCCGCCCGTAGCCCCGTGCACGGGGTAGGATCTGCTCGTCATCCACTGACAGGGGAGCACCACGAGGTGCTGAGAGTGCGTGAACGGCGCAGACCCTCGAACCTGATCCGGTCAATACCGGCGTAGGGAGTCGGGATTTCTCTCGTGGCACGCTCGCGCCGGGCTCCGGTGCGCGTGTGCGACGGCCCTTCCCCCGATGGAAGGAGCTCATGATGACCACCACCTCGACGGAGCGCACCGCGCCCCCGTCCTCCCGCGGCGCGGGTCTGGCCTCGCGCCCCCTGCTGAAGTACCGCACGATCGACCTGGTCGTGACGGTCGCGATCGGCGTGGCCTTCGGCGTGGCGTTCCTGGGCTACGGCCAGCTCTACACCCTCCTGGACCCGTTGTTCGCGGCGTTCCGACCGCTGGTCGGTCTGCTGACCGGATTCTGGTTCCTGCCCGCGATCGTCGCCGCGCTCGTGGTGCGCCGCCCCGGCGCGGCCCTGCTCGCCGAGCTCATCGCGGCGTGCCTGGAGGCGCTGCTGGGCGGTCACTGGGGGTTCGGCACCCTCGTCTCCGGATTCCTGCAGGGCGGTGGCGTCGAGCTCGCCTTCCTGCTGACCGCCTACCGGCGCTTCACGCTGCCCGTGGCGATGCTGGGCGGTGTCCTCGCGGCCGCCTTCGAATGGGTCTACGAGCGCTTCGCCTACTACCCGGAGTTCTCGACCTTCTTCGGCCTCATGCTGCTGGTGTTCTTCCTCGTCTCGGGCATCGTGCTGGCCGGGGTGGTCGGCTGGGCGCTGACGCGGGCGCTCGCCCGCACCGGCGCGCTCGACGCGTTCCCGGCCGGGACCGAACGCGCCGAGGAGCGACTGGTCTGAGCGCGCCGACCACGGAGGCGGAGCACCGGGCACCCGACGCCGCCGAGCACCCCGTCGAGCTCGCGCTGGACGGGGTCTCGTGGCGCCCCGCCACCCGGCGTCTGCCCACGATCGACGACCTCACCCTGCACATCGCCCCCGGCGAGCGGGTGCTCCTCGCGGGTGCCAGCGGCAGCGGCAAGTCGACGGTGCTCACGGCGCTGGCAGGGCTCCTGGACCCCACGGGCGGGGACCTCACCGGCACGGTGACCGCGCCGTCCCGCCCCGGTGAGCGCGGTCTGCTGCTGCAGAACCCCGTGCACGCGCTGGTCGGGGAGACGGTGGGCCGCGACACCGCCTTCGGCCCCGAGAACATCGGTGCCGACCACGCAGGGATCCAGCACCGCGTCACCCGGGCACTGCGGGCGGCCTCGGTCGACGTCGGGGCCCGGGACCGGTGCCTGGACGCCTCGGGCGGCCAGCAGCAGCGGATCGCGCTCGCGGGGGCGCTGGCCCTGGCACCCGGCGCGCTGCTCCTGGACGAGCCGACGAGCATGCTCGACGCCGAGGCGGCCGCCCGCGTCCGCACCGCGGTGCTCGAGGCCGTGCACGGCCGCACCCTGGTGGTGGCCGAGCATCGCGTCGGGCCCTGGTTGCCGCACGTCGATCGACTCGTGGTGCTCGGCCCTCAGGCGCACGTCGTGGCCGACGGGCCGCCCGCAGAGCTCCTCGCCTCGCAGCGGCACCTCCTGCTCGAGGCGGGTCTGCGACTGCCGCCGGCCGAGGGCGGCGACGGCACAGCGGTCGAGAGCGCAGATGACGCGGGCACGACCGGCGCGTCGGCGACGCCGGGCGGGGTCGCCACGGCGGACACGGTGGGCGGACCGGACATGGTGGGCGGGCCGGAAGCGATCGGCGGACCGGACACAGTGGGCGGGCTGGACCGGCCGGTCGGGGCTGCCGGGCCGGACGGTGCGGTCAGGAGCGACGAGGTCCTGAGCCTCCGTGGCCTCTCGGTGGCCGTGCGCGGCTCTCGCGGTCCGCGCCGGGCACCCCGGCCCGCTCTCCTGACCGACCTGGACCTGGGCGTCTGCCCCGGCGAGCTCGTGGCCGTCACCGGTCCCAGCGGCAGCGGGAAGACGTCCCTGCTGCGGGTCGTGCTCGGGGTCGATGGGGCGCGCGGCGGCACGATCACCGGTCCGGGCGCGGGGCGGATCGCCTGGGTGCCCCAGGATCCGGAGCACTCGTTCGTGGCCCCGACCGTGCTGGCCGAGGCCACCGCCTCCCCGCGGGCCACCGACCCCGACCACGCCCGTGCGCTCCTGTCTGCGGCAGGCCTCGAGCATCTCGAGCGGGCGAGCCCCTATGCGCTGTCCGGGGGCGAGCAGAGACGCCTCGCCGTCGTGGCCGCGCTCGCGGAGCGTCCGGCCCTGCTCGTGCTGGACGAGCCCACGGTCGGGCTGGACGCCCACCGCTTCGACGCGCTCCTGGGGCTGCTGGCGACGGCCCGGAAGGACGGCTGCGCGGTGCTCGCGGCGAGCCACGACCCCGAGCTCGTGGCCCGTGCCGACCACGTCCTCGATCTCACCCGCCACCGGTCCGAGGCCGCGGCGGGCAGGTCCGAGGCTCCCGGGACCGGCGCGGACCCGACGTCGGTCGACACGACCATCGGGCGCGCCCGCCTGGCCCACCGCGCCCCGGCGGTCCTCCTGAACCCGCTGACCGCGTGCCTGATCGGCGCCTTCGCCGCCATCGGCTCCTTCGCGGTCGACACCTGGCAGATCGGCCTCGTGGCGATCCTGCCGACGCTGCTGCTCGCGCCGCTGGCGACCCGCACCGTCCGCGGCACGCTGCTGCGCTCCTCCCCCGTCCTCCTGAGCGCGGCCGGGCTGCTGTGGTCGACGGCCCTGCTCTCTGCGGCGCCGTCCCTGTCCCCCGAGGCCTGGCTGCTGGGCGTCAAGGAGGCCCTGCGGATCCTGGCCTTCGTGCTGCCCGGTGTGCTCGTGCTGGGCTGCATGGACCCCACGGCGCTGGGAGACGCGCTGGGCGGACGGCTGCGCCTGCCCGGTCGCGTCGTCGCGGCCTCGGTCGGCGGGCTCGTGCGGGTGGGGCACATCGGCCGGCAGTGGGACGTCATCATGACCGCCCGTCGCCTGCGCGGTCTCGGTGCGACCCGCTCCTGGCGGCATCCCGTGCGGACGCTCACGAGCACCGTCACGGTCCTGTTCTCGGCGACCTTCGCGCTGCTGGTCGACGTGCTGCGCGCCGCCTCCTGGCAGGCGCTCGCGATGGACGCCCGTGGCTTCGCCGGCGTCGAGCACCGGACCTGGGCGCTGCCCAGCACGTTCGGTCGGGCCGATGTCATCGGCGTGCTCGTCGCGGTGGTGCTGCTGGCGCTGCCGTGGGCCGCCCGTTGGGCGACCGGAGGCTGAGGCCGCAGCGCGAGGATCCCAGCCCGTCATACGACCTGCTCTCCGTGAGGGAGCGGCGGCGATCGATGCGACCCAGGTCCCGCGACCGCTCTCGGACCCGACGCCGGGAGTCCCCGCGCGCTACCGAGCGCCCTCCGAGCGACGTCGGACCCAGGTGGCGAGGAACACGACCAGTGCGACGACGGCCGCGGAGCCGAACAGGGCTGTGGAGATGTCCAGCACCTCGTCGTGCCGGAGCCACCGCACGATCGAGGAGCCGACGGCCAGGATGCCGAAGGTGATCGTCAGGTCTCGGGCACGCTTCCATGCGGGTCGTCTCGTCATCCGCCCACCGTGCCATATGCGGGGGGCCGGCGCGCGGCACGCGCCGGGACGCGATGTCCGGGCCGGTGCAAGGACGCCTACGCTGGTGGCCATGACCTCCTCCGATGCTTCCTCCGCCCCCGACGCCGACGCGGTCGCGCTGGCCCAGGCGCTCTTCGACGCCTGCCGTGCGGGCGACGCCTCCGGCGTGCTCCCCTACCTCGACGCCGGCGCCCCGGCCTCGATGCAGGACGCCTCCGGGAACTCCCTGCTCATGCTCGCGGCGTACCACGGGCACGCCGAGCTCACCGCCGCGCTGGCGCAGCGCGGCGCCGATGTCGACGCCGTGAACGACCGTGGGCAGACCCCTCTGGCAGGCGCCGTCTTCAAGGGCGACGAGGCCGTGGTGCGGGCGCTCGTGGAGGCCGGGGCGGACCCCGATCTGGGCACGCCGAGCGCGCGGGAGTCCGCCGCCTACTTCGGGCGTTCCGAGCTGGCCGCTCTGCTGCCCTCGGCCTGAGTCGTCCTGCCGCGGGCACGAGCCCGCGCGCGCCCCGCGAGCGCGACCGTCCTGTCAGGCGTCCGCCGGGCGGACCATCGCAACGTGCTCGATCCCGGCCTCGAGGAAGAGGTCTCCGTGGGCGACGAAGCCCATCGAGGCGTACCACCGCTCGAGGTAGGCCTGCGCGTCGATCCGCACCTCGCGCTCGGGGGCGACGGCACGGCAGTGCTCGAGCGCGGCCTGCATGACCACGCGGCCCAGACCGTCACGCCGGCGTGATGCCGCGACGACGACCCGGCCGATCCGCATGGCCTCGGGATCGGTGAGCACACGGGCGTGGGCCACGGCGATCCTCGCACCGTCCGGGACGGCGGGATCGGGCACCGAGACCCACATGAGGGTCGTGCCCTCCTCGAGCTCACGCCCGTCGAGGTCGGCGTCGGTCGCGCCCTGTTCGAGGCAGAACACCGTCTCGCGCAGCCGCAGGATCCCGTAGAGCGTCGCGGGATCGAGCTCTCGCAGCCGCGCGCGATGCACGCGGGCACCTGCGGGCGCGGGGAGGTCGACGACGGACGGGGTGGCGAGGGGGCGCGGTGCGGTCACCGGGACACGGTAGCCCTCGCCGGCGGGTCGCCCCTCCCCGTGTCCAGGCGATCGACGAGCTCGACCATCGCGCGATGCCAGTGCGCGGCCATCTCCGGGCCGCCGTGGCCCTCCTCCTCGACGATCACGAGCTCGCTCGTGGGCCAGGCGCGATGCAGCTCCCAGGGGGTGATCGCGGGCCCGGAGACGTCACGGCGTCCGTGGACGAGCACCGCCGGCACGTGGGAGATCCGCTCCATCCCCGCGAGGATCCCGCCCTGGCGGGCGAAGCCGTCGTGCGCCCAGTAGTGCGTGACCAGGCGCGCGAAGCCCAGGGCATGACGCGCCTGCTCCGCGGAGGGCTCGGGGGACGCATGCGGCTGTCCCGGGGCCGGGGTGCCGATCCCGATGTGGGCGTCCTCCCATGTCATCCACGCCTGCGCGGCGGCGGCCCCGAGGTCCGGATCGCCACTGGTCAGCATCCGCCGGTACGCCTCGACGATCCGCACGCGGTGCGGTCCCCGGTCCGTGCGATCGAACGCGCCGTGCTCCTCGGCGAAGGCGGCGAAGGCGTCCCATGCCTCGGGGTACAAGATGCCGACGCCCTCGGTGATCCAGTCGACCTCGCGCCGCGATGTCGCGGTGACCGCCATCAGGACGATCGCGAGGACCCGGTCGGGATGCGCCTGCGCGTACGCCAGGGCCAGCGTCGACCCCCACGAGACGCCCTGGAGCACCCAGGCCTCGATCCCCAGGTGCTCGCGGAGCTCCTCGAGGTCCTCGACCAGGCGGGGCGTGGTGTTCCGCGCGAGGTCGTACCCGGGGTCTGTCACGGCCGGCGTGCTGGCGCCCGTGCCCCGCTGGGCCAGGCCCACGAGGCGGTACCGGTCCCCCGGCACGTTGCGGCGGTACCCGGGGGTCAGGCGCCCGCCGGGCCCGCCGTGCAGGTACACGGCCGGGATTCCGTCCTCGGTCCCGGAGATCTCGTGGGCCAGGTACGTGCCGTCCGAGAGGGTCAGCACGTCCTCGGACAGCAGCGGGGCAAGCGGGCGGAGAGCGGATTCGGCAGAGGTCGGTGCGGTCATGCGCCGGCTCTCGGGACGAGGTGCGAGAGGTCCGGGGACGAGGGGGTCGACATGGCTGCCAGCGTACGGCCGACCCGCGCCGAGCAGCCGCCTGCACGACCTCCTAGCAGAGAACGGTTATCGTTTGGGCGATGTCCCGCACCGTTCCGATCCCCCGCACACCGGCTCGGGCCGCACCGGCCCACCACGCGCCGCGACGCGTCGATCCTCCGGTGCGCGCGTGAGTGCGCGTCCCCGGGTCCCCGTGATCGCCCTGACCGGACCTCTCGGTGCCGGCAAGACGACGGTGCTGAACACCGTCCTGCGCACGCCCGGTGCGCGCCTCGGGGTGGTGATCAACGACTTCGGATCCCTCGACGTCGACTCGGTGCTGGTCACCGGCCAGATCGACGAGGCGAGCGCCATCACCGGCGGCTGCCTGTGCTGCCTCCCCGACCACGACGGCCTCGACACCGCCCTGGAGCGCCTGGCGCGCCCGGAGCTGCGCCTGGACGCGATCGTGGTCGAGGCCAGCGGCGTGGCCGAACCGCGCGCCGTGGCCCGGCTGATCCGCTTCACGGGGGCGCGTGGCACCCGTCCGGGCGGCGTCGTCGACCTCGTCGACGCCAGCGCACCGCCGGACCTGGGACCGGCCGGCAGCCCGGTCTCCCCCACCGCCACGGCGCGCTTCGACGCCGCGTCCCTCGTCCTTCTCACGCGCACCGAGCACCTGCCGGATGCGGAGCGTCGACGTGTCCTCACGGAGCTCACCGCCGCGCTCCACGCGCATCGACCGGACCTCCCCGTGATCGAGGCGCCGCGGGGTGCGGTCGATCCGCGGCTCGTGCTCGATGTCGCGAGCGCGCAGGACGATCCCGGGACCCTGCCGCTGGCCGAGCTCCTGCGCGCGGAGCACCCGCTGCCCGCGCACGTCCACGCCGATGCCGTCTCGGAGACGGCCGCGGGCGCGGTCGACGCCGGGGCCGTGCTCGATCTCCTGGAGTCCCCGCCCGCGGGGGTGCATCGCTTGAAGGGCCTGATCGGGATCGACACCGGGAGATCGGTGCGCCGGTACGCCGTCCATCTGGTGGGGCGCCACGTGCACGTCGACGCCGCGCCGCCGGGCGGCACGGACGGGCTCGTCGCAATCGGCGTGCACATCGACCACGAAGCCGTCCGCGCGGCACTCCGGCGGGCCCTCGCCCCGGCGTGTCGTTCGGCACCGGACGATCTGCGGCGCCTGTTCCGCTACCGCCGGCTCAGCGGCTGAACGACGGGTCTCGGACGCCAGGAGCGGGCGCCCGGATCCCTCCGTGCGCCCGCTCCCGGGGTGCGATGCTCGGCGCCGAGTGCTCGACGTCCGTCGCTCAGGGCCTCGTCGGCCCGGTCGGCTCAGTGCTCGTCGTAGTGCTCGCCGTGGGCGGCGTGCTTGTGACCGTCGTGGACGTAGTCGACGTGGTCGCCGTGCTGGACGGACTCGTGGCCGCAGTCCTGGCCGTGGGTGTGCTCGGCCACGGTGTGCTCGGCGACGGACTCGTGCTCGTCGTAGTGGTCGCCGTGCAGCGCGTGGTGGTGCGTGCCGTGCACGTAGTCGACGTGGTCGCCGTGCTGGACGGCCTCGTGGCCACAGCTCTCGCCGTGCTGGTGCCCGGAGACGGAGTGCTCGGCGTGGATGTCGGTGGTGCTCATGATCAGGCCTTTCGTGAGGTGCTCTCGGGTGTCGATGCGGAAGGGCCCGCTGCGCCGGCGGGCTCGAGGACATGGGCGACGGCGTCGGCGATCACATGGGCCACGTGTTCGTCGGCCACCTGGTAGGTGACCTCCTTGCCGTGACGCTCGGCGATCACGAGGCCCGCGTCCCGCAGCGTCCGCAGATGCTGGGAGACGAGGGGCTGGGACAGATCCGCTCTCGAGGCGAGCTCGCCGACCGTCGTCGGCGCGTGCTCGAGAAGGCGCATGAGTCGGAGCCTCGACGGGTTGCCGAGGACCTTGAACAGCTGCGCCGCAGGGGCCAGTCCGTCGTCCACGTCCATGACCCCATCCGACCATACATATAGACATATTGCAATACTTCTACTTGATGAGCATGGTTCTCACGGGCGCGGCACCCGCCGACGATCGCGGCGACACGCCTCCTCGCCATCTGCCGTGCGCTACGATCTTCAAAGTTCGTCGTACCGAACTTGCTCCTTCGCATCTTCGAAAGGCTGCTCGATGCCCCGGCCCCGCGTGCTCCTCCCCCTCCTCGCCTCGGCCCTCACCTCGGTGCTCGTGCTCGCCGGGTGCGGTGGCGTCTCCCCCGGCACCTCGAAGGACAGACCCGTGGTCCTGACCACCTTCACCGTGCTGCAGGACATGGCCCAGAACGTGGCCGGCGACCACCTCACGGTCCGCTCGATCACCAAGCCCGGCGCGGAGATCCACGGCTACGAGCCCACGCCCGGGGACGTCGCCAAGGCCTCGGAGGCCGATCTGATCCTGGACAACGGACTGAACCTCGAGCTGTGGTTCTCGCAGTTCGTGGAGTCCGCCGACGTGCCCCACGTGGTCGTCTCCGAGGGGATCGAGCCGATGGACATCACCGGCGACGCCTACGCCGGCAAGCCCAACCCTCACGCGTGGATGAGCCCGACCAATGCGCAGGTGTACGTCGACAACATGGTCACGGCCTTCAGCGACCTCGACCCCGACCATGCCGCGGACTACGCGGCCCGCGGCGCCGCGTACAAGGCACAGCTGCAAGGGGTCCAGGACGACCTCGTCTCCGAGCTGTCGGCACTTCCCGAGAACCAGCGTGCGCTCGTGACCTGCGAGGGCGCCTTCTCCTACCTCGCGCGGGACGCGGGCCTGACCGAGCACTACATCTGGCCCGTCAACGCGGAGCAGCAGGCCACCCCGCAGCAGATCTCCGCCGTGATCGACACCGTCCGCGCCGAGGGCATCCCGGCCGTGTTCTGCGAGTCGACCGTCTCGGACGCGCCGATGCAGCAGGTCGTCGGGGCCACCGGTGCCCGCTTCGGCGGGACCCTGTACGTCGACTCGCTCTCCGCCTCCGATGGCCCCGTCCCCACCTACCTCGACCTGCTGCGCCACGACGCCGACACGATCGTCGCCGGGCTCACGGGAGGGGCCGCATGACCGCGGCCGTCGCCGTGCACGACCTCGCGGTGCGATACGGCGAGGTCGTGGCCCTGGACCACGCGAGCCTCGAGGTGCCCGCCGGTCGCGTCACCGGACTCATCGGCATGAACGGATCCGGCAAGTCGACCCTGTTCAAGGCGATCATGGGCATGGTGCGTCCCGCCGCGGGCCGCGTCACCATCGAGGGCGGGGATCCGGCGGCGGCGCGCCGTCGCGGTCGGATCGGCTACGTGCCGCAGAGCGAGGACATCGACTGGGACTTCCCGGTGTCCGTGCGAGAGGTCGTGATGATGGGGCGCTACGGCCTCCTGGGGCCCACCCGCCGAGCGCGCGGCGCCGACCGCACGGCGGTGGACGACGCGCTCGCACGCGTCGAGCTCACCGATCTCGCGGACCGGCAGATCGGCCGCCTCTCGGGCGGTCAGCGCAAACGTGCCTTCGTGGCCCGCGGGCTGGCGCAGGAGGCCGGGATCCTGCTCCTGGACGAGCCCTTCGCGGGGGTGGACACCCGCAGCGAGGGGACGATCGTCGCGCTGCTGCGCGAGCTCGCCGCCGAGGGCTGCACGGTCCTCGTCTCCACGCATGACCTGCACGCCCTGCCCCGGCTGGCCGACGAAGCCGTGCTCCTGCTCCACCGGGTGCTGTTCCACGGCCCCGTCGAGCAGGCGCTGGCCCCGGAGAACCTCGCCCGCACCTTCGGCCTGGACCCGATCGCCCGGGAGGCCGGAGCATGAGCGTCCTCGGACTCGTCCTCGAACCCCTCCAGTACGAGTTCATGGTCCGTGCGCTCGCGGCGACCGGCGCGGCGGCGATCGTCTGCGCGCTCCTGTCGTGCTGGCTGGTGCTGATCGGCTGGTCGCTCATGGGCGACGCCGTGTCCCACGCGGTGCTGCCCGGAGTGGTCCTCGCCTACGTGCTCGGGGTGCCGTTCGCGATCGGGGCCCTCGTCTTCGGGCTCCTGGCCGTCGCGCTCATCGGTGCGGTGCGCGGGACGGGCAGGATCAAGGAGGACGCCGCGATCGGCATCGTGTTCACGACCCTCTTCGCCCTCGGACTCGTGCTGATCTCCATCACCCCCAGCCAGACGGACCTGAACCACATCGTGTTCGGCAACATCCTCGGGGTGTCCTCAGCGGACCTCGCGCAGATCGGGATCCTCTCGGGGTGCGTGCTCGCGGTGGTCCTCCTCACGCGACGGGACCTGATGCTCTACGCCTTCGATGCGACCCACGCCCGAGCCATCGGCCTGTCCCCGCGACGCCTCGGGGCCCTGCTGCTGGGCCTGCTTGCCATGACCTGCGTCGTGGCGCTGCAGGTGGTGGGCGTGATCCTCGTCGTCGCCATGCTCATCATCCCCGGGGCGACCGCCCATCTGCTCACCGATCGGTTCTCCCGGATGCTGGTGATCGCCCCGGCGATCTCGCTGGCCTGCTCGATGGTCGGGATCCTCGCGAGCTACTGGGTCGACGCGTCCTCCGGCGGCCTGGTTGTCCTGGTCCAGGGCGGCGTGTTCACCCTCGTGTACCTGTTCGCACCGCGTCACGGCGTGGCGCGCAGGGTGCTCGGGGCGCGACGACGGGGAGCGGGCACCTCCGTCGGCGGCGCCGCGGCCTAGCGGCCGGCCGCCTGGGCGGTGGACACCCAGATCGCGTCGGTGGCCGCCCTCCCCAGCGGGATCGCGCCCTCGGCACCGGGCACCGAGATCTCGAGCGCCTCGGAGTAGGGCGAGGCCGGGAGCACGCCGAGGACGGTGCCCACACCGATCCCGTGCCGGGTCAGATGCGCGAGCAGGCCGGGATCGGCGTCGGAGATCCTCTCGACCCGCACCGATCCACCGGGTGGCGCCGCGGTGAGGAGGCCCGCGTCGGGACGTTCGACCTCACCGTCCGCGGTGGGGATCGGGTCTCCGTGCGGGTCGCGCGAGGGGTGGCCCAGGTGCTCGTCGATGCGCTCGACCAGAAAGTCCGAGACCGCGTGCTCGAGGTGCTCGGCCTCGTCGTGGACCTGGTCCCAACGGTAGCCGAGCACGTCCACGAGGAAGGTCTCGAGGAGGCGGTGCCTGCGCACCATCGCGACCGCGTGCGTGAGACCCGCCGTGCTGAGGGTGATCGCGCCGTACGGCGCGTGCTCGACGAGGCCCTGCTCCGCGAGCTTGCGGACGGCGTCCGAGACGGTGGACTGTCGCACGCCCACCTTGGCGGCGAGCGCCGAGGTGATCACCGGGTCCTCGGACCACTCCCGAAGGCTCCAGATCGCCTTGAGGTAGTTCTGGCTGCTCACCGAGAGCTCCGAGACCGACATGACGGCACCGTAGCAAGGACGCGCCCGGCCCCGGGGGCGAGGACCGGACGGCCGGTCGCGTCACGCCGCGTCCAGAGGTCTGGCATGCCTCCGCCGTCAGCCCGGCGCGCCGCCGTAGACCCGCAGCTTGAACTCGGTCGCCTCGCGCGCGAGCGTCAGCTCACGGAGCATCCGATCGATGCGATCGCGCTGGGCGAGCATCTTCGTCCGGCGCTCCGGGATCGTCACCTCACCCTGGTCGACCAGCGCGATGTACGAGGTCAGCTCCTGCATCGGCATACCCGAGACACGCATCCGGACCAGGAACACGAGGCGACGGAGCTCCGCCGGACCATAGAGGCGATGCCCGGCGGCGCTCCGGGAGGGCCGCACGAGCCCTTGCCCCTCGTAGTAGCGCAAGGTGTGCGGTGTCAGTCCCACGAGCGTCGCCGCGGCGGCGATCCCCACCGGCCGCGCGTCGTCCTCGATGGTCGAGTCATCGAGCAGCTGGTGCAGGACCTCGACGGCCCCGGCGGGGTCAGAGCCCTCGACACGGGCCACGAGGGTGTCGATGAGGGATGTGGTCGGCATCGTGCGCGGCTCCTGCTCAGACGGGACGGACCGAGGGGGCGACCCCGGGGTAATCCGCCGAGGCCGACAGCTCCGCCCAGCATTCCACGTTCGCCAGCTCCCGCGAGTAGACCGCGGAGAGCCTCCGCACGGACTCGGCGCCCAGCGGCAGCCGCAACGGCGCGTCGTCCAGGGCGAGCACCTGTCGGATCACGCGCGCCGCCCGCACGGGATCGCCTTCCTGCACGCCGTCGGCACGGTCCATGTCCGTGCGGACGGCCCCCGCGACGTCGTCGTACACGGCGCTCCGCCGCGCCCGCAGCAGGACGTCCCCGCTGTTGAAACCGGTGCGGAAGCGGCTGGGCTCGACGATCAGGGTGCGGATCCCAAAGGGTGCGATCTCCGCCGCGAGGGCCTCGGACCACCCTTCGAGGGCGAACTTCCCGGCCGAGTAGCTGCCGACCCCGGCGAAGGACGTCCGACCCCCCTGGCTGCTCATCTGGACGATGGCCCCGTGGCCGGCGGCCCGCATGCTCGGGAGCACCGCCCGCACGAGGGCCGCGGGGCCGAGCAGATGCTGGGCCAGCATGTCCCGCAGCTGGCCGTCGGAGACCTCCTCGGCCGTGCCCACCTGGCCGACCCCCGCATTGTTCACCAGCACGTCGACACCACCGAAGGCATCCATCGCCCGCTCGACGAGAGCAGGCGCCGTGTCGGTGTCCCGCACGTCGTGCGCGACGATCAGAAGTCGCTCCCCATGGAGGGCGACGAGGCTCTCGAGGCGCTCGGGCCGACGTGCGGTCGCGACGACGCGCTCTCCGGCGTCGAGAGCGGCTTCCGCCAGCGCACGCCCCAGTCCGGAGCTCGCGCCCGTGATGATCCAGGTCTTCTCGGATGTCGTGCCCCGGTCGGCGTTCATGGTCGGTTCTGTGTTCATGCCCAGGACGTTAGGGGGTCGAGTGCGCTCGAACGCAAGGTTTCGAGTGCACGAGGGCGCCGGGGACCACGGCAGCGTCCCGTGTACTCCCCGATCCGCGCGGTGGCGCACGGCGCGAGTAGGGTCGGGCCACGATCCGGCCGGAGACAGCGATCCGGACCGTCCGACGAGTCCAGGAGAGCCCTCATGTCCCGTACCCCTCGCACCCGTCACGGGCGGCCGTCCATCGATCCGGCCTCTCGTCCTCACCTCATCCCCAGCGCCCGCCATCTCGTGCCCACGGCGCTCGCGACCGCGGCCTGCGCGACGGCCGGCTCCCTCGCGACCCGCGAGAGCGTGGACTCGGCGTGGTTCGAGGCGCTGGACAAGCCCGGCTTCTACCCGCCCACCTGGGCCTTCCCGGCGGTGTGGAGCGCCCTGTTCGCGGACATCGCGGTCACCACCGCCAAGGCGCTGGACGCGCTACCCCGCGAGGAGCGCGCGGCACTGCTGCGCTCCCTCGCCCTGAACCTGGGGCTCAACGCCGCCTGGTGCTGGACCTTCTTCGGCCGGCGCGAGGTGGCCCTGTCGGTCCCCGTCGCGGCGGCCCTGACCATCTCGAGCGCGCGGCTGGTGCGCCGCGTCGGGCGGGCCAAGGCCCGGTACGGCGTCGCCCTGGCCCCCTACCCCGCCTGGTGCGCCTTCGCGACCGTGCTGAGCCTGGCGATCTCGGCCCGCAATCCCGAGGACTGACGCCTCGCGGTCACGCGTCCGCGGGCCGTTCCCGGCGGGCGACGTCGGGGAGCGATCCGCCCGGCGGCGTCGACCCCGAGCTCGGCCCCGCCCACCGTGCCGCCGGGTGCTCACGGCTCCACGCCGCGCGTCGGACCCGGCGCCTCTGGCACCTCGGGCACCAGAACAGCGTGCGGCCGGCGAGGTCCGCGGAGCGCACGGGTGTCCCGCAGATCCGGCAGGGCAGGGTCTGCCGGTGGTAGACGTAGAAGGACTTCTCGCGGGGCACCACGGACGGGTCCTCGTCGCCGTTCTGGTGGGGACCCCGGGAGCGCTCGATGATGCGCGCCTCGATGTCGCGGTCCTCGGGCTCGGTGGTGACGATCCTGCCGGTGCGCGCCCCGTAGGCCATGAGCTCGGCGAGGTCGTCCCAGATCCCTTCGAGCATCGGCACGGTGAGGTCGCGCCCGGGGACCTGCGGATCCAGCCGCGCACGGAACAGGGCCTCGGCGCGGTAGATGTTGCCTACCCCGGAGATGACCTCCTGGTTCATCAGGAGCACCCCGATCGCGGTGCGGGAAGCACGGACCCGGGCGAGGAACCGCACCGGATCGGCGTCGGCCCGCAGCGGATCGGGCCCCAGCCGTGCCAGGAGCTCGGCGCGCCGGGCGGCGTCGTAGACCTCGCAGGCCGTCGGGCCGGTGAGATCGGCCAGACCCGAGGGACCGATGATCCGCAGCCGCACGGTCTCCCGCGGCACGAGGCGGCGCCAGTCCGCGGTGCCCTCGGGGTCCCCGGCGACCTCGATCTCGCCGATCCGCCGGCGCGGCGCCCCGATCGCGGAGGCGACCGCGAAGCCCTCGTCGCCGGCGAAGGTCCACGCGCCGTACAGGCCCAGGTGCACGTGGACGAAGGCGACGGAGGGATCGGCGGGGTCGACGTCCGCCTCGGGGGCCAGCGCGAGCAGGAGGTGCTTGCCCACGGCCTCCGCCGAGAGCATCACGCGCCCGTCCAGGCGTGCCGCCTCCGCGGAGAAGCGTCCCTGCGGACTGGCCAGGCGCACCCGGTGTCCCGCGAAGGCGGCCTCGAAGGCCCGGGCGAGCCGATGGACGGTATGCCCCTCAGGCATCGATCGGGTCGTCGTACCCGCCGGTCTCCTCGAACCGCGTGACCAGGTCGATGCGCCGCTGGTGGCGCTCCTCGTGGCTGAACGGGGTCGCGAGGAACAGGTCGATGAGGTGGACGAGCTCGTCCTCGGAATGCTGGCGGGCGCCCACCGAGATGACGTTGGCGTCGTTGTGCTCGCGCGCCAGACGCGCTGTGTCCTCGTTCCACACGAGCGCGGCCCGCACCCCGTGGACCTTGTTCGCGGCGATCTGCTCGCCGTTGCCGCTGCCGCCGATCACGATGCCGAGCGAGCCCGGATCGGCGACGACGCCCTGGCCGACGGCGGTGCAGAACGGCGGGTAGTCGTCGAGGGGCTCGTAGCTGTGGGCGCCGTGGTCGGTGACCTCGTGGCCCTTCTCGGTGAGCACAGCCACGAGCCTGTTCTTCAGCTCGAAGCCCGCATGGTCGGTCCCGATGTGGACGTGCATGGGAGGGGAATGCCTTTCGCTCGGGATCCCGGGGTTCCGGGGTCGGGGGACGTCGTCGGACGTCCGGGTCGATGATGGTCCTGCCGCGGACGACGGGTCAGGAGAAGTCGATGCCGCCGGTGCGCGAGCGCTTGAGCTCGAAGAACCCGGGCACCTCGCTCGCGGCGGACACGGCGTCGAAGAGCTTTCCGGCGTCCTCGCCGCGGGGCGCCGGGGAGAGCACGGGACCGAAGTAGGCCACGCCCTCGCCGAAGGAGATCACGGGGGTGCCGACGTCGTCTCCGACCAGGTCGATGACCTTGGCCTGGGAGTCGCGGAGATCCTGGTCGCGGTCCGTCACGTCGTAGGCGTCGTTCAGCTCCGCGGGCAGGCCTGCCGCGGCCAGCGCCGTGCGGACGCTCGCGCGACGGTCGCCGGAGCCACCCACGTGGTAGTCCTCGCCGAACGCCGTGTAGAACGCGGCGAAGTCCTCCTGGCCGCGGGTGCGCTCGATCGCCAGGGCCACCCGGGCAGGGCCCCATGCGTCGTCCATCGCCCTGCGGTAGCCCGCGTCGAGGTCCTTGTCCTCATTGAGAACGGCCAGGGACATCACGGAGAACGTCGGGGCGATCTCGCGGACCTCGGCGGCGTGCAGCAGCCAGCGGCTCGTCATCCAGGCGAAGGGGCAGATGGGGTCGATGTAGAGCGTGACGGGGCGTGCGGACATGGAGGCCTCCGTGGTGCCGGCCTGCGCCGGCGGATCTCGGTGTGGGTTCGGACTCATTGTGTCACCGCACCCCGACCATCGGCGGTCCGGGAGGTCCGCCCGCAGGGGAAACCCGTTGCACGCCGCGCGCCCGGGCGCTTGGATCGTGGGGTGCCCTCCTCCCCGCCCCGTGCGGACGCCTCCTCGCGTCCGGCGACCCCTCCGTCGGTCATGCGCTCGATCGTGCGCTCGAACCGCTCGATGCTCGCCCGCACCATGCCCCTGTCCCTCATGTCCGAGGGCATCGAAGTGATCGTGCCGATCGGCATCGGGATCGTCATCGACCGCGGGATCGTCGGCGGCAGCCTGCTGGTCACCGTCCTCGGTGCGCTCATCATCGTCGCGGCACGGGTCGCGGGCCTGTTCACCTGGGTGTACGTGTTCCTCCGCACCCAGGAGGGACGGATGCGCGAGCGCCACCGCCTGCGGGTCTCGCTCACCGCGGCGGTCCTGGATCCCCGGTCCACGCCGTCCGAGCGCCCGGCGGGAGAGGTCCTGTCCATCGCCACGTCCGACGCCGACAAGGCCTCGGACCTCCTGGACATGCTTCCCTGGGCCGTGCCCGCCTCGGCCGTCGTGCTGGGCTGCGCCGTCTGGTTCACGGTCCTGGACGTGTGGCTGGGCCTGGCTCTGGCCCTGGGGATCCTCGCGCTGATCATCGTGATCCGGATCGTGACCCCCGCCCTGTCCACGCGCTACGACGCCCAGCAGTCCGAGGCCGCCGAGGCCGCCGCGACCGCGACGGACCTCGTGCAGGGCCTCCGCGTGCTCCAGGGCCTCGGCGTCCAGTCCCGTGCCCGCGCCCGGTATCGCCAGAAGTCGCGGGTGGCGCTGCGCGCCGCCCTCGTCAACGCCCGCTTCTCCGGCGTCTCGAGCGGGCTGACCACCTTCGTCTCGGCGGTCATGCTCGCCGCCGTCGTCGTGATCGCTGCGCGGCACACCCTCTCCGGGGCGATGACCCTGGGCACCCTCATCGCCGTGGTCGGCGTGACCCGCTCGGTGATGGGCCAGCTGCAAGGCCTGTCCGGCGTCCCGGTCTGGTGGGCCAGCATGTCGACCTCGGCGCGACGCGTCCGCGATCTCCTGGCCGATCTGGGCTGGACCGTCGAGGACCCGCGCCTCGCGCGGCTCTCCGCCGACCGCACGACAGACCCGCTGACCGGTGCGCCGCGCCGCGGCGGAGCCGGTGGCCTGCACATCGACGGGCGAGCGAGCGACACCCTCGGCGACCTTGCGATCGACGTGCCCGACGGACGCATCGTCGCCGTCGCGTGCGCGGATCCGGCCGATGCCGAGGCGCTCGTCCAGGTGGTCTCCGGCGAGCACCGCGGCGCCCGGCTGGGCGACACCGAGATCACCCCGGACAGCCGGTACGCGCTGCGTCGCGACCTGCTGGTCGAGCCGCACCGGGTGGACCTCTTCGACGGGACGCTGCGCGATCAGCTCGCGACCCGGGCCCCTGCGGGGGTCGCCGATGCCGGGGACGACGCGTGGGCGCACGCCTCCCTCGAGGCGGCCGGGGCGAGCGACATGCTGCGGATCCTGCCCGAGGGCTTCGACTCCCGGATCCTGGATCGCGGTGCGAACCTCTCCGGCGGGCAGCGTCAGCGCATCGCGCTGGCCCGCGCCGTCGCCGCCGACACCCCCGCCCTGGTCCTGCAGGACCCGACCACCGCGGTCGACGCCGTCACCGAGCAGCGGATCGCCGAGGCCCTCGCCGCGGCGCGCCGCGGACCGGACCGCGCGACCCTCGTCATCACGCGGGCCCCGGCCCTCCTGCGCGAGGCCGACGAGGTGGTGTTCGTGCGCGACGGCACCGTGACCGATCACGGCACGCACGCCGACCTCATGGACCATGACGACTACCGGGAGATGGTGCAGCGATGAGCGCCCAGGAGGACATGGTGTCTGCCGCACCGCAGCGCGCACCCCAGGGCATCGCCCTGACGCGCGCGGACTGGCAGGGCTCGGCGGACGACGCTTTGACCGACGACGCCGAGCTGCGCCGCCGGCTCACCGAGCACGCCGCGCTGCTGCCGATCGCCTCCGGTGGCACGACGGCGCGCTTCATGCTGCGCCGTCTACGCGGGCACGGGCTCGAGACGCTGCTCATGCTCGTCTCGAGCACCCTGGCCGCGCTGTGCGCCGCGTGGCTCCCCCGCTTGATCGGCGATGCCGTGACCGTCGTCCAGGAGGGCGACGGGGACGTCCTGTGGCGCCTCGGCGCCCTGATCGTCCTGGCGGGCGTCCTGCAGGCCGTGTTCGCGGCGCTCGCCTGGGCGCAGGTCAGCGCCCTCGGGCAGCGGATCCTCGCGGGCATGCGCGAGGACGTCATCGACCGCGCGCTGGACCTCCCCGCCCAGACGATGGAGAAGGCCGGGATCGGCGACGCGCTGTCGCGGGTGGCCGACGACGTCGACGTGACGGCCCGTGCCGTCAACAACGTCGTGCCGGGCCTCGTGCAGATCTCGTTCTTCGTGATCCTGACGCTGGTGGGCATGGCGACGCTGTCGCCGTGGCTGCTGATCCTCGTGGCCGTCGTCGTCCCCATGTACGTGCTCGCCGGGCGCTGGTACCTCCCGCGCTCCGGCCGCATCTACCGGGCCGAGCGCATTGCGATGGGCGCCCGCGCGCAGGGGCTGCTGTCGGCGATCCACGGCTCGCGCACCGTCCACGCCTACGGTCTCGAGCATCGCGAGACCGCCCACGTCGCGCTGCTGTCCAAGGCCGCCGCCGTGCTCGGGATGCGGGTGCTCGTGCTCGTCTCCCGCGTGGTCAAGGGCCTGAACGTGCCCGAGAACATCGCGATCGCGGCTGTCCTGGTCATCGGCTACTTCCTCGTCCACTCCCTCGACGCGCCGCTGGGGCTGGTCACCGCCGCCGGCATCTACGTCACCTCGCTGATCTGGCCGATGATGATGATGATCTTCATGCTGGACGACGTGCAGTCGGCCGCGGCGAGCCTGACCCGCATGGTCGGCGTCATCGAGACGATCGACCCGGCCACCTCCCCCGGTGACGAGCGCCCGCGGGACGCGTCGATCGACCTGCAGGGCGTCTCGCACGCCTACGGCGAGGCCGAGGACGGCAGCGAACGCACCATCCTGCAGCCCCTGGACCTGCACATCGCCCCGGCGGAGACCATCGCGCTGGTGGGCGCCTCGGGGGCCGGCAAGTCGACCCTGGCCGCGATCATCACGGGCACCCTCGCGCCCCGCCACGGGCGCGTGCTCCATGGAGGGGCGGACCTGGCCCACGCGGACCTCGAGGCGGTGCGGACCCACGCCAGCATCGTCAGCCAGGACGTCCACGTGTTCCGCGGGACGCTCGCCGCGGACCTGCGGCTGGCCCGCGAGGACGCGAGCGACGAGGAGCTGCGCGCGGCGCTGACGCGGGTGGGAGCCCTGGGCTGGGTCGAGGCGCTGCCCCAGGGACTGGCCACCGAGGTCGGCGAGAAGGGTGAGCAGCTCACCCCCGAGCAGGCCCAGCAGCTCGCCCTGGCCCGCGTGGTCCTGCAGGACCCGGCCGTGCTCGTGATGGACGAGGCGACCGCCGACGAGGGCTCCTCGGGCGCCCGCGCCCTCGAGCGGGCAGCCGTCGAGGTGGCCCGCGGCCGCACCACCGTGATCGTGGCCCACCGGCTCTCCCAGGCACGCTTGGCCGACCGGATCCTCGTCATGGACGACGGTCGCGTGGTCGAGCAGGGCACCCACGAGGAGCTCGTGGGCCTCGGCGGCGCGTACGCCGGGCTGTGGGCCGCCTGGAGCCGATGACCCGGGCCCGTGCACCCGTCCGGGTGCACGGGCGTGCGGGGCGCATGGCGCGCCGAGACCGCGGGCGGGTGTGCCGCAGGTCCCACGGCCCGCCGGGGGGACGCGCTAAGGTCGAGGCATACACCTTCCCCCGCGCGGGCAGCGAAGCACGTCGAGGCGGCCGGCCGATCGCCCCGGCACGGCCCGCGCGGGCCGACCCGGCCAGGAACCCCCATGCCCACGACGCGACGCCGGTCGCCTGGCGACCACATGACCTGGACCTACTACACGCCCCAGCACGAGACCCGGACCGTCCGGCCCGGGACGGTGGTGCTCGACGACGACCGCGGCACGGTGCTGTGGATCGCCCCCGGCACCGAGGTGCTGCTCCCGGTGCTCGAGAACGGCGCCGCCCTGCGGCGAGCAGGTGACGAAGGCATGTTCACCGAGCGCCGCGTGCAGTCCAAGCAGCTGTGGACCGGCAACGGGATCCTCATGATCGGGCTGCCCGACCGCCCGTACTCGGTGTGGCTGTTCTACAAGGACGACGGCTCCCTGGGCTGCTACTACGTCAACCTCGAGACACCGCTGGAGCACACCGACGAAGGTGTGCGTACCCGCGACCTCGTGCTCGACCTCGTGGTGCTGCCGCGCCACGACTGGCACTACAAGGACGAGGACGAGCTCGAGGGCGCCGAGCGCGTCGGCTACTTCACGCCCGCAGAGGCCGAGGGGATCCGCGACGCCGGACGCCGCGCCGTCCGCGACATCGAGAGCTGGGCCTACCCGTTCAACGCGGGCTTCGAGCACTTCTTCCCGGACCCGCGGTGGGAGATCCCCCGCCTGCCCGAGCAGTACGCCTGGGATCTGGACCTCACCCGCCGCTGAGCCCGGTCATCCCGGGCGGTGGCAGGATGGACGCATGCCCTCCACCGAGAACCTGACCCGTGACGAGGCGCGCGAGCGCGCCTCCTTCCTCGCGACCGACAGCTACGCCGTGCGCCTCGACCTGACGGGCGACGGCACGACGTTCCGCACCGAGTCGACCATCCGCTTCACCTCCACCGCGGCGCGCGAGACCTTCGTGGACCTGCTGGCGCCCGCGGTGCGCGAGATCGAGGTCAACGGCGCGCTGCTGACCGGTGACGATGCGGCCGCACGTTTCGACGGCGCGCGCGTCCAGCTGCCCGCCCTCGTCGAGGGCGAGAACGTCGTGCGCATCCTCGCCGACGGCGCCTACATGAACACCGGCGAGGGCCTGCACCGCTTCGTGGACCCCGTCGACGACGAGGTGTACCTCTACACCCAGTTCGAGGTCGCCGACGCCCGCCGCATGTTCGCCTGCTTCGAGCAGCCCGACCTCAAGGCGACGTTCACGATCACGGTGACCGCCCCCGAGCACTGGCGGGTCATCTCCAACTCCGTGACCCCGGAGCCCGAGGCCGTCGGGGACGGCGTCGCCGTCTGGTCGTTCGCCCCCACCGAGCGGATCTCGACCTACCTCACCGCGCTCATCGCCGGCGGGTACACCGGCAGCGAGGGCAGCACCACCACGCGCGACGGCCGCACGATCCCGATGGGCGTGTACTGCCGGGCGAGCCTCGTCGAGCACCTCGACGCCCAGCGGATCATCGACGTCGCCGCGGGCGGCCTGGCGTTCTACGAGGAGCGCTTCGACCAGGACTTCCCCTTCCCCAGCTACGACCAGGTGTTCGTGCCGGAGTACAACATGGGCGCGATGGAGAACCCGGGCGCGGTCACCTTCGTGGAGTCCTACGTGTTCCGCTCCGAGGTCTCCGATGCGACGCGCGAGCGCCGCGACCTCACGATCCTCCACGAGCTGGCCCACATGTGGTTCGGGGATCTCGTGACCATGCGCTGGTGGGACGACCTCTGGCTCAACGAGTCCTTCGCCGAGTTCGCCTCGACCACCTGCATGGCCGAGTCCACGGCCTGGAAGGACGCCTGGACCACGTTCTCCTCCCAGGAGAAGTCGTGGGCCTACAACCAGGACCAGCTGCCGTCCACCCACCCGATCGTCGCCGACATGGTCGACCTCGATGCGGTGGCCACCAACTTCGACGGCATCACCTACGCCAAGGGCGCCTCGGTGCTGCGCCAGCTCGTGGCCTACGTGGGCGAGGAGTCGTTCTTCGAGGGCCTGCGCGCGTACTTCCGCAAGCACGCCTGGGGCAACACCGAGCTCGCGGACCTCCTGGTCGAGCTCGAGGCCACCAGCGGCCGCGACCTGCGCGCCTGGTCCGCCCTGTGGCTCGAGACGGCCGGGGTGAACCTGCTGCGCCCGGTCATCGAGCGCGATGCCGACGGCACCGTCACGGCCTTCGCGGTCGAGCAGACCGCGATCCCCGAGCACCCGACCCTGCGCCCGCACCGGCTGCGGATCGCCGGGTACACGGTGCGCGGCGAGCACCTGAGCCGCACGACCTCCGTCGAGATCGACGTCGACGGCGAGAGCACCGAGGTCCCCGGTCTCGTCGGCGAGCGCGCCGATCTCTGGCTCGTCAACGACGGCGACCTCGCCTACGCCAAGATCCGGCTCGACGACGCCTCGCTGTCGACCGCGATCGCGCATCTGCGCGACATCGACGACCCGCTGGCCCGTACGCTCATCTGGGGCGCGGCCTGGGACATGGTGCGCGATGCCGAGCTCGCGAGCCGCCGCTTCCAGGAGCTCGTGATCGCCAACATCACCGGCGAGCCGCAGTCCTCGGTGCTGCGCACGCTGCTGGGCCAGCTCGAGGCCGTCGCGACCCGGTACGCCGCCCCCGAGGAGCGGGCGGACCGGACCTCTGCCGCCGCCGACGCCGTGTGGGCCCTCACCCGGCAGGCGGCACCGGGCTCCGACGCCCAGCTGCAGTTCCTCGAGTCCTTCGCGCACCTGGCCGTCTCCGCCGACCACCAGAAGAGCCTGGAGGGCCTGCTCGACGGGACGGTGGCGCTGGTCGGACGCGAGATCGACACGGACCTGCGGTGGAAGCTCCTCATCGCACTGGCGGCGCTCGGCGGGGCGGACGAGGCCGCGATCGCCGCCGTGCTCGCCCAGGACGACACGCAGTCCGGGCGCAAGGGCGCCCTGACGGCCCGCGCCGCGGTCCCCACCGCCGAGGCCAAGGCCGAGGCGTGGCGCCTCACGGTCGAGGAGGACGTGCTGGCCAACGAATCGATCACCGCCGTCACCCAGGGCTTCGAGCGCGTGCACGACGAGGCCCTCGTCGGCGTGTACACGGGACCGTTCTTCGCGATGCTCGACGACGTCTGGGAGAACCGCTCCAAGGAGATCGCCAACCGTCTGATCCTGGGGTACTTCCCGAGCCGCTTCCCGTCCCAGGACGTCGTGGACCGTGCCGACACCTGGCTCGCCGAGCACGAGGGCGCCGCCTACGGTCTGCGCCGGCCCGTGATCGAGGGTCGCGACGGCGTGGCGCGGGCCCTGCGGGTCCAGGCCGCCGACCGCGCCTGACCCGGGGCGTCCGTCCACGGCGGCACCGGGGCGTCGATCGCACCGAGCTGGCCGCACCGGGCCGGACGCACCGGGTCTCCCGCCCTCAGGGATCGGCCGTGTCCGTCCCTGCGACGGATGCGGCCGATCGCCGTCCGCGGGCGGCCAGCGAGCATGGAGCGTCGATCGTTACGCTCGGGGCCATGGATCTCTCCTGGCTGTTCGCAGAGGGCGGGACGGGCACGGCCGTCTCGCTGCTGGACCGACTGATGGCGTGGCTGACCTCCAGCGGCGTCACCATCGTGCTGATCGTGGTCGTCGCGGCCGTGGCGCGCGTCGTCGCCGGATGGCTGATCAAGCGGTTCTTCCGCACGATGATCAGCTCCGGCTCCGCGCTCTCCTCGATGACCAACACGATGGTCCGTCGCGACAGACGGTCGATGAAGGCGATGAAGGAACGGCGCGAGCAGCGCGCGGAGACCCTGTCCTCGGTCTCCAAGAACGTCGCGGCGCTCGTGATCGGCGTGATCGCCTTCGTCATGATCCTCTCGGAGTTCAACGTCAACGTGGGCCCGATCATCGCCTCGATCGGCGTGGTGGGCCTGGCGGCCGGCATCGGCGCCCAGACGATCATCAAGGACTTCGTGGCAGGCCTCGTGATGCTCTTCGAGGACATCGTGGCCGTGGGCGATGTGGTCGACCTCGAGCACGCCACCGGCACCGTGGTCACCGTGAACCTCCGGGTCACCCAGGTCCGCAGCCTCGACGGCGCCCTGTGGACCGTGCGCAACGGTGAGATCGTGCGGATCGGCAACATGTCCCGCGGCTACTCCAACGCCGTGGTGCAGCTCGACATCGCCAACGCCGCCCACAACGCGAAGGTCACCGAGGTGCTGCAGAAGCTCGTCGACGCCGTGTGGGAGGACCAGGACTGGCACGAGGTGCTCCTGGACCGCCCCAGCATCTCCGGGGTCCTCGCGGTCGACGGCGCCCGCTATCAGCGGCGGATCGTCGCGAAGGTCCAGCCAGGCCAGCAGTGGGCGCTCGAGGAGGACCTGCGCCAGCGCGTGCGGGTGGCGTTCTCCGATGCCGGGATCGAGTTCGCGATGCCGCGGATCGTGGAGCCGACGGCCCCGTGAACCGCCGCGCCGCCTCCATCGCTCACCTCCGGTCGACCGCCTGCCGCCCGTCCCCCGACTCCCGATCCGTGACCGCACACCCCCGATGCGAGGCAACCCCATGACGATCCCGCTGCGACCCCAGGGCCCGACCGAGGACCCCCAGCAGACGTTCTACGACGCCGTGGGCGGGCGCGACACCTTCGTGCATCTCGTCGACGTCTTCTACGACGGGGTGGCCGAGGATCCGCTGCTGCGCCCGCTGTACCCCGAGGAGGATCTCGCGGCCGCGCGGGAACGCCTGACGATGTTCCTCGTGCAGTTCTGGGGCGGTCCCAAGGAGTACGGGGAGCGTCGCGGGCATCCGCGCCTGCGGATGCGCCACGCGCCGTTCGCGGTCTCCCCCGCCGCCCGCGATGCGTGGCTGCGGCACATGCGCCATGCGGTGGACGCCCTGGAGCTGCCGCCCCTGCAGAGCGAGACCCTGTGGGACTACCTCGAACGGGCCGCCCGCTCGCTCGTGAACACCGAGGACGGCGGGCAGGCACCACGGCCCGACATGCCCATCCCCGGCTATCTCGACTGACGGCGACGGCGGGCACGACCTGACTGCAGGTGGATCCCCTCGAGGATGAGGTCGAGCCCGGCGCGGAACTGCTCCGCATCGTCGTGCGTGGCCATCTCGTCGGCCACCTGACGTACGAACGGGAAGCGCTCGGGATCCAGGTCGCGCCAGTGCTGGGCGTAGCGCTCGAGATGGACGTCCCGGCCCTGCCCGTCCATGACCTCGGCCGGAGGCTGCTGTCCGAGGTCGATGGCGGTGCCGACCACGAACCCGAACACCGCCGAGACCGCGAAGAACGTGTCGCGCGGGGTCAGTCCCAGCTGGAGGGACGGCTGCCCCAGTCGCTCGTAGACCTCGAGGACGTGGGGCTGGTCGGCGGCCGTGCGCATCATGTACGCGCCGGTCCAGGGATGCTCGCGGATCGTGTCGAACAGCGCCACGGCCAGGGAGTGCATGGCCGCGAGCGGGTCCTTCTCGCTGCCCAGCCCCGCCGTGTCCTCCAGGTGACGCGCCAGCACCATGTCCGTCGCGGCGTCCAGGAGCGCGTCCTTGGAGTCGACGTACCAGTAGATGCTCCCGACCCCGCCGCCCAGGCGCGCGGCGAGGCTCCGGAAGGTCAGCGCCCCCTCCCCCGCCTCGTCGAGCAGGGCGACGGCCTCGCCGACGACGGCCTCGTAGGAGTGGGAGGCGCGTCGCCGGCGGGGCGTTCTCTCCTGTGATGCAGATGGCATGTCCTCATCCTCTCGCGCTCTTGCGCGGACACGGTGACGGGTCTAGCTTATCGAACATCGTTCGGTTATCGAACGCTGTTCGATTCGCTCTCATCCACCTGGGGTCCCCATGACCGCTCCCTCTCCCGCCCCCACCGCGGCGTCCACGTCGCGCGCCTATCCGTCCCTCCGCGCCGCCTGGATCCCCATGCTCGCGCTGTGCCTCGCGTTCTTCGTCGAGATGGTCGACAACACGCTGATGTCGATCGCCCTGCCCACCATCGCCCGTGATCTCGGCGGCGGCACCACCGCCCTGCAATGGGTCTCCGGCGCCTACTCCCTGACCTTCGGCGGTCTGCTCCTGACGGCCGGTTCCATGGCCGACCGTCTGGGTCGCCGCCGCGTGCTGCTCGTCGGGCTCGCCGTGTTCGGCCTCCTGAGCCTGCTCGTCGCGCTCGTGTCCTCGATGGGTGAGCTCATCGCCCTGCGCGCGGCACTCGGCATCGCGGCCGCCGCGATGGCGCCGATCACCAACTCCCTCGTGTTCCGCCTGTTCGACAGCGACGCGGTCCGCGCCCGGGCGATCACCGTCATGATGATCGTCGGGATGAGCGGGTTCATCCTCGGCCCGCTGGTGGGCGGGACGCTCCTGGCCCACGTGAGCTGGGAATGGCTGCTGCTGATCAACGCCCCCATCGCCCTCGCCGCCTGGATCGGCGTGCGCCTGGGCGTCCCGGCCGACCGCCGCGAGGACCTCACCCGCGACCGCCTGGACCTGCCCGGCTCGGCACTGAGCATCGTGGCGATCGGCGCCGCCTGCTACGCCCTGACCAGCGGGGTCGAGAACGGCTGGACCTCGTGGGTGACCATCGGCTGCGTCGCCCTGGCCGTGGCGGGGATCTGGGGATTCATCGCCCACGAACGGCGCACCCCGGCGCCCATGCTGGATCTCGCGCTCTTCACCAACCGCACCGTGCGGGGGGCCGCTCTGGCCCAGATCGGCACCTCGATCGCCATGGCCGGCGTCATGTTCGGCCTGATCCTGCACTTCCAGTACGCCTACGGCTGGAGCCCCGTGAAGGCGGGCCTGGCCAACCTCCCGCTGATCCTCACGATGCTGGCGGCCTCGCCGGTGTCCGAGGCCCTGGTGCGCCGGCTCGGCCACCGCGGCGCCTGCCTCGTCGGCGCGGCCTGCCTGGTCGTGTCCCTGGCGGGTCTCGCCTGGGGCGTGGGCCACGGGTACCTCGTCATCGCCGTGTGCATGGTGATCATGACCGTCGGCCTGCGGACCGTCATGACGACCTGTGCCGTCGCCCTCATCGGCGAGATGCCGGCCCATCGCACCTCGATCGGCGCCGCGCTCAACGACACCGCGCAGGAGGTGGGCACCAGCGTCGGGACGGCCGTCGTGGGCACCCTCATCGCGGTGCTCGTGACCACGACGCTCCCGGCCGAGACCTGGGACCGCGCACTCGTCGAGCGGTTCTTCAGCGGCGAGGGCATCACCTATGCGGTGCTCGCCGTGGCCGTCGGGGCGATCACCGTGTGGGGCGCCCTGACCCTGACCAGCTCACGCGAGACGGACGAGCACCCGGCCTGACGGCGCCCGTCCGGCGCCGCCCGTCCGCCATCACCCCTCGGGGGCGACCGTCCCGCATCGGCCCCCGGGGGACTGTCCGGCATACGCCCCCGGGGGCGGCCCGGCGAGGCCACGGACCCGAGGCCACGACCCGCGGTGCGGCGCACCGACCCCTCTGCGCCGCGCCGCGGATCAGTCGCGGAACCGCAGGGGCGGATCGACGTAGGCCGCGAGAGCGTCCCGGACGTCCCCGTCCAGACGGGTGGGCCTGCCGGTCACCGCATCGACCAGCACGATCACGGTGCGGGCCGTCGCGTACGGCGCGGTGGCGTCGGGGTCGTCGTGGGTCAGCACGACGTAGTCGATCGACATGCTCGCGCCGCCCAGGCGCGAGATCCACACCCGCACCAGCACGCCGTCGCGACGGAACCCCAGCTCCCGCGCGTACTCGACGCGGTGGCTGGCGACCACCGTGTGCGGGGCGTTCTCGCCGCTGAACGTCGGCAGGGCCGTCGGCGCGACCTCCGCGCCGAGAGCGACCTGCTCCGGAGGGGCGTCCCAGAACGCCCGGATCCTCGCCTCCTCGAGCAGCGACAGCATCGCCACGTTGTTGACGTGCCCGTAGGCGTCGAGGTCGCCCCAGCGCATGGGGACGGTGATGTCGAGATGAGCCATGCCCCCTATCCTGCATGCATGACCTCGACGGATGATGACATCACCGCGGCCCGTGCCGTCGCCGCCGGCCTCGTGGACGTGCTGACGCTGCACCCGGAGGAGGATGGCGCATCCGAGGGTGAGGACGTCCTGATCGGCCATTCGGCCCCCCAGCCGGGAGGCCACGTGTTCGGCGGCCAGGTGATGGGCCAGGCGATCGTCGCGATGGGGCACACGGTGCCCGAGGGGCGGCGCATCCACTCCTCGTACTCCTACTTCCTGGCCCCGGCCGCACCGGACCTCCCGATCAGGTTCAGCGTGGACACCCTGCGCGACGGCGGCTCCTTCTCGGTGCGCCGCGTCCTGGCCTCCCAGCGGGACGCCGCGGGTGCGGAGACGACGCTGCTGGCGATGACCAGCTCCTTCCAGGAGGCCCAGGAGGGGCTCGAGCATTCCGAGCGCGCCCCGGAGGCTCCCGATCCCGAGGGCCTGCCCACGACGGCCGAGGTCCTCGCGGGGATCGAGCATCCCGTCGCGCGGTACTGGTCCACCCAGCGGCCCATCGACATCCGCCACGTCACCGACCCGATCTACCTGCGCCCGGCGGGATCGGCGCAGGCCACCCAGATGGTGTGGATGCGCACGATCGCCCCCATCGAGGCGGCCCCGATCGTCCAGGACGCGATCCTCGCCTTCGCGAGCGACTACACGCCCTTCGAGGCGATCCTGCGCCGTCAGGGTCTGTCCTGGATGACGCCCGGCCTGCGCGCGGCGACGATCGACCACGCGATCTGGTGGCACCGCCACGTCGACGTCAACGAGTGGCTGCTCTACGTCCAGCACTCCCCCTCGGCCTCCGGCGGCCGCGGCCTCACCGAGGGCCGGTTCTTCGACCGCGCGGGCGAGCTCGTGGCCACGGTGACCCAGGAGGGCATGATCCGCGTCAAGGGCTGATGCGGGGCCGCGGCCGGCTCCGGTCCGCGGCCGGCCCGGGCCCCGGCCTCGGGTCACGTCCCACAGGGTCACGGTCCACAGGTTCGCGGCCCGCAGGTTCGCGTCCCGCAGGAGTCACTTCATCGCGTCGTTGCCCGCCTGCTGCGCCTTGGGGAGCCCGTCGGCGGCGGTGGTGCGGCCGATGAAGATCTCCTGGAAGATCGGGATGGCCGCGGTCAGGCCCGCGTTGGCCTTGGCGCCGGTGTCCGCCGGGGTCGTGTCCTTCGTGGCCTCGACGAACTGGTGGACGTCCACACCCTTGGCGTTCCAGAAGTCCACGAAGGCCTGCTGGGCGCCCGTGTTGCCGGGGAATGCCACGCCCTGGTTCGCGATCGGGGTCTGTCCCTCGACCGAGCCCAGCCACGTCAGGAGCTCCTTGATGCCGTCCTTCTTGGTGTCCTCGGCCTTGGCGTTGCCCACGGCGACCACGCCGTGCACGACGCTCTTGCCCCCGGCAGGCCCCTTGACCAGCGGGGCGATGCCCCACGGGAAGGACTCGCCCACGCCGTCGGCGACGTTCTTGAGGTTGTAGGGCCCGGACTGGAACAGCGCGAGCTTGCCCTGGGTGAACAGGTCCCGGGTCACGTCACCGCTCTCGTTGCTGTCCGCGGCGCTCGGTGCCACCTGCTGGACGTTGACGAGGTCCGCGAGGTACTGGAATGCCTGGATGCCCTTGTCGGAGGCGAAGGCGAACTTGTCGTCGACCTCCCAGTCGGCGCCGTTGGAGGCGAGGAAGGGGCCGATGATCGCCTGACGGTCGGCCTGGGAGTTGAACCCGTACTGCGCGCGGGAGTCGACCGCGAAGCCCTCGTCACCGGGGTGCTTGCCGGCCCCGTCGACGGTCAGCACACGCGCGGCATCGCGCAGCGGGTCGGTCGGTGCGGCCGGGTCGAAGCTCAGGGTCGCAGGATCGATCCCCGCGGCATCGGTGAGCGCACGGTTGTAGAACAGGGCGATCGAGTCCCACAGCTGCGGCACCCCCCACAGCCCGCCGTCGCGGGTGTAGAGATCGACGATGCTCTTCTCCCACTGGTCCGTGCCCTCGGTGACCGTGTCGTCGATGTTCAGGAGGTTGCCGGACTCCTGGAACTGCACGTAGTTGGCCGAGTTCATCCAGTAGACGTCCGCGGCGTCACCGCTGGCGACGTCGAGCGGGAGCTTGGTCCAGTAGTCGGCCCAGGCCACGAGGTCGATCTTGACCTTCCACCCGGACTTCTCCGTGAACGCCGTGAGCGACTCCTCGTAGGCGGGCTTGGCGGTCTCGTCCCAGAGGCGGAACGTGAGGGTCTTGGGATCGTCCGTCCCGGAGCCGCCCGAGGACGGGGAGCAGGCGGCGAGAGCACCGGCGGTGCCCGTCGCTGCGAGTCCGGCGATCAGGTGGCGGCGGGAGAGCATGGGCGGTTCCTTCCGTGGGCTGATGCGGCGTCGGGGCCGCTCGGCAACACCCCATTGTGCAACGCCGGCGCGTGCTCCGGAGGCCCATCGTGACCGCGCATGTCCTCCCGCGGGGAGCCTCGCGCCCGTCACCGCAGGGTCGAGGCGCCGATGGACCGGGTGATCTGGCGCTGGAACGCCACGAACAGCAGCACCAGCGGCAGCATCGCGAGCGTCGTCGCCGCCATCACGAGCGTCCAGTTGTTCGAGTACTGGCTCTGCAGATTGGCGGTGGCCACCGTGACCGGCGCCCAGGTGGGTCCGGAGGTGATCACCAGCGGCCACATGAACGAGTTCCAGTGGGTCACCACGGTGATGAGCACGAGGGTGACGATGATCGGCCGGTTCAGCGGCACGACGAGCGACCACAGCAGGCGCAGCGTGCCCGCGCCGTCGATCCGCATCGCGTCGACGAGCTCGGTGGGGATCGAGCGGAAGTTCTCGCGCAGCAGGAAGATCGCGTACGGCGACCCGAGCACGAAGGGGATCACGAGCGCCCAGAAGGTGTTGCGGAGGTCGGCCGCGGAGAGCATCAGGTACAGCGGGACCACCACGACCACCTGGGGCACCATGAGCGTGGCGACGTACACCCAGAACAGCAGGTCGCGACCGGGGAAGCGCAGGAGCGCGAAGGCGTAGGCGGCGAGCACCGAGAACACCAGCTGGCCCACCAGGATCACGAGGACCATCTGCACGGTGACCGCGACGGGTGTCGCGAAGCCGCTCGCCCCGGCGAACAGCTCGGCGAAGTTGGCGAGCGTCGGCGGGGAGGGCAGGGACAGGGCACCCTGCTGGGCGAACTGCTGGGGGGTGGTGAACGCCGTCAGGACGGACACGACGAAGGGCGCGAGCGTCAGCAGCCCCGCGACCACGAGGATCGCGTACGTGCCCACGAGCCCGAGGATCCGGGTGCTGCGCATGGTCGGCCTCCTCTCAGCTCATGTCGTAGGTGATGCGGCGCGAGAAGTACCGCTGCTGGACCAGGGTGATCACGACCAGCACCAGGAACAGGATGACGGCCACGGCACCGGCCCGGCCCACGCGGAAAGCGTCGAAGGCCTCGTTGTAGATCAGCGACGCCACCACCTCGGTGCGATGCTCGGGCCCGCCGCCGGTCAGCGCGTACACGGTGTCGAACACCTGGTAGCTCGCGACCACCTGCGTCACCGCCAGGAAGAACGTGGTGGGACGCAGCAGCGGGACGGTCATCGACCACAGCCGCCGCACGGGACCCGCGCCATCGAGCTGGGCGGCCTCGTAGATCGAGACCGGGATCTTGGCGATCCCGGCCTGGAAGAACAGCGAGATGTAGCCGACGTTCTGCCAGATCGCGACGAAGGCGACCGCGGGCAGCGCGAGCGTCGGGGAGGTGAGCCACTCGATCCGCACCCCCAGCAGCGTGTTCAGCGCGCCCGTCGAGGGCTGCAGGATCCACGTCCACACGACGCCCAGGGCCAACGGCGCGCACACCCAGGGGATCACCACGAGCACCCGGATCAGCGAGCTGCCGGGCAGCGCCCGGTGCAGCTGGGTGGCCAGCAGCAGCCCCAGCGCGAGGGAGACGGGCACCGAGATCAGCGTGAACACCGCCGTGACCAGCAGGGAGTTCGCCAGCGCGCCCGTGGACAGCAGCGCCTGGTAGTTGCCCAGGCCGATGAACGTCGGGCTGCCGATGAGGTCCCAGGAGAACAGGGACACGACGAAGGCCAGCACGACGGGCACCACCAGGAAGGCGGTGACGCCGAGCAGGCTCGGCGCCACCAGCAGCCAGGCGACGAGGGCGCGGACACGGATCACGCAGTGGCGACCAGACCGAGCTCGGCGCGGGAGGCCAGGACGCTGTGCTGCGGCGTGACGCGGACGGTGTACCCGAGCTCCCCCGGGCGTCCGAGGGTGAAGCGGGCGCCGTAGCGGCCCTCCGCATCGCGCTGCAGGGGGATCAGGGACGGCGCGGCGATCTGGCCGTCGTCGCCCACGGTGCCCACGACCGCCTCGACGACGACGTCCTCGTCGGTGAGCCCGGCGAGGTCCACCGTCGCCGTGAGGGTCAGCTCGCTGCCGGTGGGGACCCTGCCCTCGCGCGTGCCGGTCAGGCGCACGTCGGTGACCGCGACCTGCGGCCAGGCGTCGGAGACGGCGGCCTTCCAGGCGGTGAAGCCGGCGCGCAGCGAGGGATCCGCGGCGAAGGTGCGCGCGGCGCCCGCGGCGGGGAGGTAGAGGTCCTTGACGTAGTCACGGACCATGCGGGCCGCCGTCACCTGCGGGGCGATCTGCACCAGGGAGGCGCGGACCTTCTCGAGCCAGCCGCGCGGTGCGCCCTGGTCGTCGCGGTCGTAGAACAGCGGGGCGATGCGGTGCTCGAGGATCTCGTACAGGGCGTCGGCCTCGACGCGGTCGCGGTGCTCGCGGTCCTCGGTGTCGACCGTCGGGATGGTCCAACCGGCCTCGTCGGTGGCCATCTCGTCCCACCAGCCGTCGGAGATCGAGAAGGTGAGCCCGCCGTTCATGACGGCCTTCATGCCCGAGGTGCCCGAAGCCTCCTCGGGACGGATCGGGTTGTTCAGCCACACGTCCGAGCCCGCGACGAGGACCTCGGCCATCTGGATGTCGTAGTCGGGCAGGAAGGCGATCCGGTGGCGCACGCCCGCGTCGTCGGCGAACCGCACGAGCTGCTGCATGAACTCCTTGCCGGGGATGTCCGCCGGGTGCGCCTTGCCCGCGATGACGAACTGCACGGGACGCTCGGGGTCCAGGAGGATCCGCCGCAGGCGCTCGGGGTCGTTGAGCATGAGGGTCAGGCGCTTGTAGGTCGAGACGCGTCGGGCGAAGCCGATGGTGAGCACCTCGGGGTCCAGGATGTCCCGGGTCCAGGCGAGCTCGGCCTCGTCGGCGCCGCGCCGGATCCAGGCGTCGTGCATGTGGCGTCGTGTCATCGTCACGAGGTGGCCGCGCAGGGAGTCCCGGGCGTCGATGAGGTCGTGGTCGGTGAGGGACGCCAGCTGGCTCCAGTCCCCCGTCGAGGAGATGTCGATGTCGCCCATGGCCTTCTTGTAGAGGTCGTCCATGGTGTCGCTGACCCAGGTGCGGCGGTGCACGCCGTTGGTGACCGAGCCGATCGGGACCTCGGCCACGTCGAAGCCCGGGTAGAGGTCCTGGAACATCTCACGGGAGACGGCCCCGTGGAGCTTGGAGACGCCGTTGGCGCGCTGGGCCAGACGGAAGCCCATGTGCGCCATGTTGAAGACGGCGCCGCCGTTCTCCTGGCCGAGCGCCAGGGCGGCCTCGACGGGCAGCTCGGCCACGAGGCGGGACACGCCGTGCTCGTCGGCGTCGAGGTAGCGGCGCAGCTCGGCGACGTCGAAGCGGTCGATGCCCGCGGGCACGGGCGTGTGGGTGGTGAACACGGTGCCCGCGCGGACCTCGCCGAGCGCCTCGTCGAAGCCGGCGTCGGACTGCATCAGCTCGCCGATCCGCTCGAGGCCCGAGAAGCCGGCGTGGCCCTCGTTGAGGTGGAACACCTCCGGGGCGACGTGCCCGGTGGCGTCGCAGAAGGCCTGCACGGCGCGGACCCCGCCGATCCCCAGGACGATCTCCTGCAGGATGCGGTGCTCGTGGTCCCCGCCGTAGAGGCGGTCGGTGATCTCGCGCGCCGCGTCGTCGTTGCCCTCGACGTCGGTGTCCAGGAGCAGCAGCGGGACGCGCCCCACCTGCGCCTTCCAGACGGCGATGGTGACCTCGCGGTCCCCGGGGAGCGTGACGGAGACCGTCACCTGTGCGCCGTCGGCGCCGAGCACGGGCTCGACGGCCAGCTGCTCGGGATCGTTGCGGCGGTAGTTCTCCTGCTGCCAGCCGGCCCGGTCCAGGCTCTGGGAGAAGTAGCCCCAGCGGTACAGCAGGCCGATCCCGATCAGCGGCACGCCGAGGTCCGAGGCGGACTTGAGGTGGTCGCCCGCGAGGATGCCGAGGCCGCCGGAGTAGATGGGGAGGGTGGGGGTGATCCCGAACTCCATGGAGAAGTAGGCGACGGCGGGGCGGTCGCCGGTGGGACCGCCGACCAGGCTCGGGGTGGCGCGCTGGAACCAGCGGTCCGAGGTGAGGTAGGTGTGCAGGTCCCCGAGCTCGGAGCGCATGCGCTGGGTGAAGTCCTCGTCGCGCGCCAGCTGGGCGAGGCGGCTCGCGGGGACCTGCGGGAGCATCGCGATGGGGTTCTCGCCGCTGGCCTGCCAGACGGCCTCGTCGATCGAGCGGAACAGGTCCACGCTCTGGCGGCGCCAGGCCCACCGGAGGTTCAGGGCGATCTCTCGGAGGGGGGCGAGGGCCTCGGGGAGATCGGAGGCGACCGTGATGGTGCTGAGCGGCTTCATGGGCGAGAGGCTACAGGAGCGACCGGACGATCGAGCACCTCGGTCCACCGCGCGGAGCCGCACCATCGCGCGAGGTCAGGACGGGGGAGAACGGGGCATCGCCCGCGACCTGGGCCGACGGCGGGCGGCTCGCGTCAGCGGCGGGCGGTCGCTGTTCCCGGAACCTTCCCCCGACGTTCGCGGTCGTGCCATCGAGCGGACCTGCGCACCCCGTGCTGTGGACCGGCGGACGGCGCGCCCGGCCCCTCGCCCGAGTCCGTCCACGACGCACGACGGGCCCCTCCCGAGCAGGAGGGGCCCGTCGCCGCAGCGCTCGCGGAGGGGGTCAGTCGCGGGTCAGGCGACGGTGGGTGACCCGGTGCGGCCGGGCCGCATCGGCCCCCAGACGCTGGACCTTGTTCTCCTCGTACGCCTCGAAGTTGCCCTCGAACCAGTACCAGTTCGACGGGTTCTCCTCGGTGCCCTCGTAGGCCAGGATGTGGGTGGCCACCCGGTCCAGGAACCAGCGGTCGTGCGAGACGACCACGGCACAGCCCGGGAACTCCAGGAGCGCGTTCTCGAGCGAGCCCAGGGTCTGGACGTCGAGGTCGTTGGTCGGCTCGTCCAGCAGCAGCACGTTGCCGCCCTGCTTGAGGGTCAGCGCGAGGTTCAGCCGGTTGCGCTCTCCGCCGGAGAGGATGCCCGCCTTCTTCTGCTGGTCGGGACCCTTGAAGCCGAACTGGGAGACGTAGGCGCGCGAGGGGATCTCGACCTTGCCGACGTGGATGAAGTCGAGCCCGTCGGACACGACCTCCCAGAGGTTCTTGTCGGGGTCGATGTTCTCGCGGTTCTGGTCGACGTAGCTGATCTTGACGGAGCCGCCGACCTTGAGGTCGCCGCCGTCGAGCTCCTCGAGCCCGACGATCGTCTTGAACAGGGTCGTCTTGCCGACGCCGTTGGGGCCGATGACGCCGACGATCCCGTTGGGCGGCAACGAGAAGGAGAGGCCGTCGATGAGGACGCGGTCGCCGAAGCCCTTGTGGAGGTCCTTGGCCTCGATGACCTGGGTGCCCAGCCGCGGACCCGGCGGGATCGTGATCTCCTCGAAGTCGAGCTTGCGGGTGCGCTCGGCCTCGGTGGCCATCTCCTCGTACCGGGCCAGACGGGCCTTGGACTTGGTCTGTCGGCCCTTGGCGCTGGACCGCACCCACTCGAGCTCGTCCTTGAGGCGCTTGGCGAGCTTGGCGTCCTTCTTGCCCTGGACGGCCAGGCGCTGCTCCTTCTTCTCCAGGTAGGTGGAGTAGTTGCCCTCGTAGGGGTAGAGGTGGCCGCGGTCGATCTCGGCGATCCACTGGGCCACGTGGTCCAGGAAGTACCGGTCGTGGGTCACGGCGATGACGGCGCCGTCGTACTGCTGGAGATGCTGCTCGAGCCACAGCACGCTCTCGGCGTCGAGGTGGTTGGTGGGCTCATCCAGCAGCAGCAGGTCGGGCTTCTCCAGCAGCAGCCTGCACAGTGCCACGCGACGGCGCTCGCCGCCGGAGAGGTGCGTGACGGGCTCGTCGCCGGGCGGGCACCGCAGGGCGTCCATCGCCTGCTCGAGCTGGGAGTCGAGGTCCCAGCCGCCCGCGGCGTCGATATCGGTCTGCAGGGTGCCCATCTCGGCCATGAGCGCGTCGAAATCGGCATCCGGGGACGCCATCTCCTCCCCGATCGCGTTGAAGCGCTGGACCTTGCGGTACAGGTCCCCCATGCCCTCCTGGACGTTCTCGAGCACCGTCTTGGTCTCGTCCAGGGGCGGTTCCTGCAGGAGGATCCCGACGCTGTAGCCGGGGCTCAGACGGGCCTCGCCGTTGGACGGCTGGTCGAGCCCGGCCATGATCTTCAGGATCGTCGACTTGCCGGCGCCGTTGGGACCGACCATGCCGATCTTGGCGCCCGGGTAGAAGCTCATGGTGACGTCGTCGAGGATGACCTTGTCCCCGACGGCCTTGCGGGCCTTGTACATGGTGTAGATGAACTCTGCCAACTGCTCTCCCTGGGTCGTGCGGCGGTGCCGGCCGGCCGTGCGCGTGCGGGACCGGGGCGTGGATGGTGTGCGGGACGTCTCCGGCGTCGGTGCGCCGGGCGTGCGGGCGTGCGCGATCGGGCGGCACGCGGGACCACGATAGCCCGTGATGCCGTGGGCGGTCCGTGGGCACCCCTCCCGGTCCCGGGGCGGGCGGGCTCAGTCCAGGAGGATGCCCCGCCCCGCGAGCACCTCGCGCGCCATCGCGACGCCGGGGTTGGGCGCCTCGCCCCGGGCCGGGTCGTTGCGCTCCCAGCGGTGGGCGTCGATGCCCAGCGCCCGCGCCGCGGCGACGTTGTCGGCGCGGTCGTCGAAGAACACGACGTCCCCGGGGCGGGCCACGCCACCGGATTCGTGGGCCAGCGCCGACAGCAGGATCTCGTAGATCTCCGGATCGGGCTTCTCGCAGCGCTCCTCGCCGGAGATGACGGCGAAGGCGAACGCCTCGAACCAGTCGGCGCGGCGCACCGCCTCACCGAAGGCGACGGAGGCGTTGGACAGGATCACCAGCGGCGTCTCGTGGCGGGCGAGGTCGTGCAGGAGGGTGCGGGACTCGGGGTCCAGGCGCAGCCAGTAGCGGTCGTCGGCCTGCTGGAGCTCGGCGACCTCGCTCGGCGTGAGCGCGTCGACGCCTGCTCCCGCGGCGACCGCACCCCAGTACTCGGCGGCCGTCAGCGCGCCGCGGTCGTAGGCGGGGCGCTCGTCCCAGATCGCCGTGGCCAGCGTCTCGCGATCTCCCCCCAGCAGGGCGTGGATGCCGTCGATCGGATCGTGCCCGGCGCTGAGGACACCTCCGAAGTCGAACACGACGACGACACGAGACGGACGGGGGCGCTTGCGACTCACGGGTCTCCTCAGGAGGTGCAGGTGGGCAGGCCGTCGGTGGACCCGGTGCGGCCGATGGTCTCGGTGGCGGTCAGGGCGTCCTGGAACGTCGAGACGGAGACGACGTGCAGACCCTCGGGGACGTGCCCGACGACCTCGTCGCAGTTCGCCGACGGTGCCAGGAAGTAGTCGGCGCCCTCGTCGCGGGCGCCCACCATCTTCTGCCGGATCCCGCCGATGCCGCCCACGGTGCCCGCGGCGTCGATCGTCCCGGTGCCGGCGATGTCCTTGCCGCCGGTGAGGGCGCCGGGGGTGAGCTCGTCGTAGATCGCGAGGGCGAACATCGTGCCGGCGCTCGGGCCGCCGACGTCCTTGACGGTGAGCGTGACGTCGACGGGGAAGTCGTAGCCGGCGGCGAGCTGGATGCCCATGGTGGTGCGTCCGTCGACGTCCTTCGTGGGGACCTTCAGCTCCTGCTCGGCGCCGTCGCGTCGCACGACCATGGTGACGGGCTGGCCTGCGGTGACCGCACGGCTGAGCGCCTGGTACCCGGCGGCGTCGCCGCGGCTCTGCCCCTCGACGGAGACGACGACGTCCCCGGCCTCGAGGGTCCCCTCGGCCGGGCCGCCCTCGAGGACGCCGCCGACGATCACCTCGGGGGTGAAGGGGATGCCGAGCTCCTCGAGCGCGACGGCGACAGCGGCCTGCTGGGAGGAGCTCATGGAGGTGGCGTTGCGCAGGGACGTCTGCTGCCGGGTCTCGGCGTCGGGGAACACCGCCTCGCGCGGGACCACGGCCTGGCTGCGGTCGAACCAGGCCAGGACCACCTCGGCCGGGGTGACCGTGTATCCGGGACCGCCGTCCACGGAGACGGTGGTCATCATCAGCTCGCCGTCTGTGGGGTACTGCTCATGGCCCTCGATCGTGAGGATCTTGGCCCCCTCGTAGTCGCCGAGCACGTTGATCGCGGGCCCCGGCCGTTCGATGACGTAGGGGACCGGCAGGAACATCGCGACCAGGAGCATCACGGTCATCACGCCGAGCGACACGAGCGAGGTCACCACCCGTCGTCGCGACAGCGACGCCTCCGACCGAGCGGGCGGCGTCGCCGTCGGCTCGGGCGGGGCGGGAACAGGTGCGGTGGCCACCCGGACATTGTGCCGCACGGCCGTCCGGTACCGCGCGCGGTCCTGGCTCGCGGCTCTGGCACGGTGCCCCGGCACGGGGCATCCTCTGGCACGCGCGTCTCCCGGTGTCCGCCCGAGGACCGTCCGTCCGCCCGTCGCGGAATGCGGCCGGCTCCCTGCGGTCTTCAAGAGAGCGTGGCTAGGGTGCAGGCATCCATCCCGCGCCGTGGCCCGGCGCATGGCGACACCTGGAGGATCCCGTGAGCGAGAACCCCGTCGGCGCCGGTGGCGCCGGAGACGACGAGCAGAACCTGCGCAAGTTCCTCGAGGAGGTCTTCGGCGGGCAGCTGCCCGAGGGCGCCCTGGACGGCGTGGACCTGGCCGCGCTCGCGCGCCAGGCGAACCTTCCGCAGAACCCCGACCAGCTGCGCGCGGCCGCCCAGCAGATGCAGCACATGTTCGACAGCGCCGGCGAGGGCGCGGTGAACTGGAAGCTCGGCCACGATCTCGCGCGGCAGACCGCCTCGGGTCAGGTCCGGATCCCCGGCGCGCCGGACGTCGTGGGCTCGCCCGGCGACCCCTCCCCCACGCCCGAGCAGATCTCGAGCCTGCAGGAGGCGGCGCACGTGGCCGCGTTGTGGCTGGATCCGCAGATCGCGGTCGACATGCCTGCCCGTCCCCTGGAGGTGTGGAGCCGGGGCACCTGGGTCCACCGCACGCTCCCCCGCTGGCAGAGCATCGTCGAGCCCGTCGCGACCTACATGTCCGGGGCGATCGGGGATGCGCTGGCCGCCCAGATGCAGCAGCTCGCCGCGGACCTCCCCACGGGTGACCCCCGCGCGATGATGGAGCGGATGGGCGGGACGATGTTCGGCGTCCAGTTCGGTCATGCCATCGGCTCGCTGGCCCGCGAGGAGTCGGGCACGACGGACCTGTCCCTCCCGCTGGGCCCTGACGGCACCCCGGCGCTGGTCGCGGCCAACGTCGACGACCTGGTCCGCGACAACCAGCTCGATCCCTCGGCGGCACGGATCTTCCTGGCCGCACGGGAGCTGGCGCACACGGCCCTGTTCTCGGCGGTGCCCTGGCTGCCGAGACAGCTGTTCGGCGCGATCGAGGACTACGCCCGGGGCATCACCCTGGACCTCGACGCGCTCGACGAGACCGTGCGCAACCTCGACATGTCCGATCCCCAGGCGATGGCGCAGAACTCCCCCGAGGGCATGTTCGTCTTCACCCGTCGCGAGTCCCAGGAGCGCGCGCTCGTGGAGCTCGCGACGACCCTGGCCCTCGTCGAGGCCTGGGTGGACCACGTCGTCGCGACCGCCCTGGGCGACAAGCTGCCGGGTCTCGAGGCGATGCGCGAGGTGGTGCGACGCCGCCGCGCCTCCGGCAGCCCCGCCGAGCAGATGCTGACCCAGGTGGTGGGCATCGAGCTGCGCCCGCGCCGCGTGCGCGAGGCGCTGGCCTGGTGGGAGTCCGTCACGGCCACCGAGGGCGTCGAGGGGCGCGACAAGGTCTGGGAGCACCCCGACCTGCTGCCCACGGCCGAGGTCCTGAGCGGGCGCCCGCAGGCACCCGCGGCCCCGGCCGACGGCGCGGAGGACGAGGCCGCGGTCGAGATCCCCGTCGACTTCGACGCCGAGCTCGAGCGCCTGCTGTCCGGTGAGGGCGATGCGGACGCGCCGCGCGAGGACGGCATCGGCGGCGTCCACCCGACCACGGGCGGCGACGCCGGGACGAGCCCGGGCGCCGGCGCGGACCCGAGCGATGACGGCCCCGACGCCGATGGCCCCGTCACCGATGGTCCCGACGCCGATGGTCCCGACGCCGACCGTCCGGACGTCGACCCCGGCACCACGTACCGGTGACCCCTGAGGCCGCCGCGCCCTCCTCCGCGGAGGATCCCTCGGACCCGAGGGCGCACTCCCCCGCGGCGGATCCCCAGGGCTCGAGGGCGCACCCGCCTGCGGCGACCGCGGCCCTGGACGACCTCGAACGTGCCCAGTCCCCGGCCATCGACCCCGCACTCCGTGAGCGATTCCTCGCCCTCGTGCGCGAGCACCCCGAGGCCCTGCTGCGCGACGGCGGGCCCCGTCACCTCACCGCGAGCGCGATCGTCGTCGACGGACCGGGAGAGCATGTGGCGCTCGTCTGGCACGCCAAGGGTCGGTTCTGGGTCCAGCCGGGCGGCCACCTGGATCCGGGCGAGACCACCTTCGAGTCCGCGGCGCGGCGCGAGGTGCGCGAGGAGACCGGACTGGATGACCTGGAGCGTCTGGGACGGGGGCCCGCGATGCTCCACGCCCATGCGCTCTCGGCGGCGTTCGGCAGGTGCCGCGAGCACTGGGACGTCCAGCTGCTGCTGCGTGGCTCCGCTCCGGCGTCCGCCCTGCCGCTGGCACCCAGCGGCGAGACGCCCCAGGTGATCTGGGTCCCGTGGCCGCGCGACGCGCAGGGCCGGCGCGCCACGCCGCAGGTGCCACCGGGCACCGTCCCGGACCTCGCGCGCACCCTCACGGCCCTGGGCCCCGTGCTCGACGAGGCCTTGGGCTGATCTCGCCCCGTCACGGCCTGCTCCGTCACCCCTCGGGGTCGGCCCCGGCGTGTCCCTCGGCGTGGCTGACGCCGTCCAGGAAGCCGCGAGCCCGTTCCGTCTGCGGGTAGCGCTCGACGAGCCGCCAGAACTCGGGTCCATGGCCTCCCTCGACCAGGTGGGCCAGCTCGTGGACCAGCACGTAGCCCAGGACGTACTCGGGCATGTGCTGCAGCCGTGTCGAGATGCGGATGGTGCGCTCCGACGGCGTGCACGATCCCCAGCGGGAGCGCTGCTGCCGCACGCTCCAGGTGATCGAGCGCGGTCGCAGCCGTCCGTCGAAGTACCGGTCGTTCAGCCGCGCCGCGAAGGCCGCGAGATCCGCGTCGTCGCGGGGCGCGGAGGCCTCACGCGCCCGGACCCGCTCGACCATGGTACGGACCCACTCGGCCTCCTGGCGGCGGGAGAAGGTCGAGGGGATCGCGACCTCGAGGCCCCCGCCGCGCCGGCTCACGCTCACGGTGCGCCGACGACGGGCCGAGCGCCGGACGAACACCGGCTCACCGTTCGGTCCGGTGATCCCATCATGTGGTACGCGATCGTTCATGATCACCACGATCCCACGCCCGCGTGTCGTCCCCATGCTGTGCACGGGATCGGTGCGGGTCACAGCGTCGCATCCGGACCGCTCCGGCGTGTCGTCAACAGTGCACCCACACCCCCGCCCACAGCGCGTCCCCGTCCGCGGGGCAGTTGTCCACAGGTCGTCCCCCGTGGCTCTTTTGACGTCGAGCAGCAGGGGACATACGTTCTGGGGCAGTGGGACCCCGGGATAACTAGCAGGACGTACACGGGGAAGGTGCGCGTGGTGCTGAGCGCCCCCGGGGTCCCACGGACACGGCACCATCGTCGGTGCCGGTCCGTCCGGATCCCGGGTCCCCACCCGGCCCATCCCGACGACCGTCGGCACCCCGCTGCACGCACTTCCCCGGCCCTTGCGGGCCACCTCTCCCGAAGCGTGCGCGGGCCTGCGGCGACGCGCCCGCACCCTCGTGCTTTCGCCGCTCAGGCGTGAGGCCGCTACAGTGGGCCGGACGTCTTCCGCCGGACCGGCAGGCATACCGCCCGCCACCTCCCGCGGACCCAGTGAAGGAGTATGCATGGCTGACGAGAAGTACAACGGCGAGTTCTACTGCGTGAAGTGCCGCGAGAAGCGCGAGGCCGAGGGCGATGTCGTCGTCTCCAACGGCCGTCGCATGGCCAAGGCCGTGTGCCCCGTGTGCGGCACCAAGCTGAACCGCATCCTCGGCAAGGCCTGATCGCAGGGCACGCCGACCCCGGGCCGCGCCCGGGAACGCCAGAGGCGGGACACCACATCGGTGTCCCGCCTCTCGCGTCCTGGTCGAGCGCACGAGCGCCTCGGGCTCAGGCTGCCCGCCCGTGCAGCGCGGGGGCCGCAGCGGGCGCAGGAGCCGACGAGCTCGTGGCGGTCGCGGTGATCTCGGTGTTCTTGCGGGGACGGCCCCGGGGACGCTTGACGGCGATGATCTCGCCGGCCTGGAAGATGGCCCCGCCCCAGACGCCCCAGGGCTCGGAGCGCGCGACAGCGCCCTCGAGGCATTCGCGGCGGAGGGGGCAGTCGGCGCACAGGACCTTGGCGGCCTCGAGGTCGGCGGGACGTTCGGAGAAGAACAGGTCCGCCGCCTCGGTCTGGCACGGGAGCATGGCGGTCGTGGGACGTGTGGACACGGCACGGGTCATGACGTCGGTCATCGTCGTGGATTCCTGGATCGTCGAGTTTGGAAGAGGAGAGGGGGCATCGGGACCGACCGGCCGTGAGGCGGGTGGTGCGATGACCAGCAGGGCGGCGGCTGTGCCGCGCGACCGGACCGGTGGCCGTCAGGCCGGGGGTCGGGTCAGGACTGACCTCGGAGGGGAAGGAACTCCCCGCCACGAGGACGACCGTGCTGCTCGGAGGCGCCGCCGTCGACGGCATACCGAGCGCGCGCGGGCGTGGTCACGCCGGCTGGTTCGTTGATGTTGTCGATCACTGCGACACCTCCTCTCTTCTTCGCGTGGTCCGGTCTCCCGGGCCACGATGACGACATCGGACACGGCGAGCCTACACCGCGTCGCAGAACTGCGGAACCTATTTTTGACCTGCGTCTTCGTCGCGCTGGCGATGGTCGAGGAGGATCCGCAGGACGTCGTCGGCGAACCGCTCGACCTTCCTCGCGCCGATCCCCGGGACCGCCAGCAGCTCCGCGCGGCTGCGCGGGTCCCGCTCGGCGAGGGCCTCCAGCGCCTTCTCGGTGAGCACCGCGAAGGCCGGCACGCCGTGATCGGCCGCGGTGTCCTGACGCCAGGACCTCAGGGCCTCCAGCACGGCGTCGTCGCGGGTCGAGGGGCAGGTGGCGTGGCGCCCCAGGCGCTGGTCGTGCGGGGTCACGAGCCCTCCCCCGCACACCCGGCACTCGGTGTGCAGGGTGGCCGTGCGTCGTCCGGTGCGGCGCGGTGAGGGTCCCGTGCCGGTGGCACGCCCGGGGGCATCGAGCACGCCGTCGAGGAAGCGGGAGGGCTTGCGGGAGCCGCGGGCACCGGGGGTGCGGGCCTGGGACCAGGAGACGGTCAGCAGGTCCCGGGCACGGGTCAGCGCGACGTAGAACAGCCGCCGCTCCTCCTCGATCTCGGGCCGGGTCCTGGCCATGGAGATGGGCAGCAGTCCCTCGCTGGCCCCGACGACGTGCACCACGGGCCATTCGAGGCCCTTGGCGGCGTGGATCGAGGCGAGGGTGACCCCGTCCACCGTCGGAGCGCTCTGCGCCTCGGCGCGCTCGTCGAGCTCGCGCACCAGGTCCACCAGGGAGGCGCCCGGGCGTGCACCCACCGTGTCGGCGAGGACCACGAGGGCGTTCAGCGCGTCCCACCGTTCGCGGACGGCTCCGGTGGACTCCGGTGCCGCGGGCGCCCAGCCCATCTGGGAGAGCACGTCGCGGGCCATCGGGCCGGGCTCTGCATCGGCGTCGACCCGCGCCGCGGTGCGCAGGGCCATCAGGGCGCGCCGCACCTCCTGACGCTCGAAGAAGCGGTCCCCGCCGCGCACCAGATAGCCGATGCTGCGGGCTGTCAGGGCCTGCTCGAGCGCTTCGGACTGGGAGTTGGTGCGGAACAGCACGGCGATGTCCGCAGCGGGTCGCCCCTCCGCGACGAGCAGCGCGATGCGCTCGGCGGTGCCCTCGGCCTCCGCGGGATCGTCCGGATAGCTCTCGATCACCGGCGGGGGGCCGTCGGGGCGTTGGGCCACGAGGGTCAGGCGCTGGGCGCGCGTGCGGCCCTGGGCGCCGTCGAGCACGGTGTTGGCCAGCCGCACGATCTGGGGCGTGGAGCGGTAGTTGCGTTCGAGACGGATCATCCGCGCGCCCCGGAACTCCCGCGCGAAGTCCAGCAGGAACGATGCCCGGGCGCCCGCGAAGGTGTAGATCGTCTGCGAGGCGTCGCCGACGACGCACAGGTCCGTGCTCGGTCCCAGCCACAGCCGCAGCAGGGCGTGCTGCAGCGTCGAGACGTCCTGGTACTCGTCGACCACGAAGTGGCGGTACTGCCCGCGGATCTCGCGCGCCACATCGGGGCGATCGGTGAGGATCCCCACCATGTGCAGCAGGACGTCCTCGAAGTCGATGACGTGGCGCTCGCGCTTGACCTCCTCGTACTGCGTGAGGATGCGGGCGATGGAGCGGGGCTCGAAGCCCGCGACACCGGGCCGGCCCGAGCGGGCCGCGGCCTCGGCATACGTCTCGGGCGTCAGCATCGAGACGCGGGACCACTCGACCTCGGAGACGATGTCGCGCAGGGCCGCACGGTCCACGGACAGATGGAGGCGCTGGCAGGCCTCGGCGACGCCGGCGAACTTCTGCGGCATGATCTCGGGCATCGCCCCACCGACCACGCGCGGCCAGAAGTGGCGCAGCTGGCGCAGGGCGGCGGCGTGGAAGGTCCGGGCCTGGACGGCGGGGACCCCCAGGTCGCGCAGGCGCGATCGCATCTCCGCTGCGGCCTTGGCGGTGAACGTCACGGCCAGGACGTGACGCGGGTTCAGCCGGCCGATCGCCACGCCGTGGGCGATCCGGTGGGTGATCGCCCGGGTCTTGCCGGTGCCGGCGCCAGCCAGGACGCACAGCGGACCGTCGAAGCTGGTGGCGACCTCACGCTGCTCGGGATCCAGGGCCGCGAGGATCTCCTCGTCGGTCGCCACGTGGCGCGGGGAGGGCTCGGCGTCGACGTCCTGCGTGCCGTGCACGGTGACGTTCTCGTTCTCGGTGTCGGACATCGTCTCCAGTGTCCCATCGGACTCCGACGAACCGGCGCGGCTCATTCCTCGCCCGGCAGCGCCCCTCCGTACCAGTCCTCGATGAGGGCGCGGGCGATCGACGCCGATCCGGGGAGCAGCACCTCCCCCTGCTCGAGCGCCGTGGTCAGCGCCTCGCGGGTGAACCAGTCGGCCTCGGCGATCTCCTCCGCCTGCAGACGCAGCGCGCCGGAGGTCCGTGCCCAGGCGCGGAATCCCAGCATCAGAGAGCGGGGGAAGGGCCATGGCTGGCTGCCGGCGTACTCGACCTCCTCGACGATCACGCCGACCTCCTCCTCGACCTCCCGGGCGACCGCCGCCTCGAGGGTCTCCCCCGGCTCGACGAACCCGGCCAGGACGGAGTGGAAACGGCCCCGGAACCCGGCGTTGCGCGCCAGGAGCAGGCGGTCCGTCTCGTCGCGCACCGCCATGATCACCGCGGGATCGGTGCGGGGGAAGTGCAGGGAGCCGTCCGCGGTGCAGCGCAGCACCCAGCCCGAGGATTCCGGGGCCAGGAGCTCGCCGCACAGCGGGCAGTGACGCATCGAGCGGTGCCAGCCGCCCATGCCCACGGCCGTCAGCGCCAGGCCCGCCTCCTCGCGCGGGAGGTCGACCGCGACGCGCCGCAGCTCCCGGAGATCGCGGCCCGGGTCGTCGAGCTCGCCTCCGGGCTCGGGGATCTCCGCGGCGATCCGTCGCAGGCCGTCGGTGCGGCCCAGGTAGACGAGGGTCGCCGTGGCCCCGCCGCGGGGGTCCTCGCGCTCCCAGGCGAGACGGGACCCGTCGGCTCCGTCCTCGATGCTCACGGAGACACCGCTGGTCACGAGGTAGCGGACGTCCTCGCCCGGGGCGAGGGCGGCATCGTCCTCGCGCTCAGCGGCATCGCGCTCGACGCGGATCCCGGCGAGCGGCGCGGGCGCATGGGCGCCGCGGGGACGAGGCGTGCTGGGGCCCGGGGCCCCGGAGGTGGGAGTGGGGTGAGAACCTCGATCATCGCTGGCAGTCGGCATGTGTCCCACCGTACTGGCGCAGGGGCGACACAGTACGGTGGGGTGCGTGCGACGCAACTCCTACACCCTGGCAGCGCTCGCGGTCTCCGCCGTCCCGGGACTCGAGCCCGCGCGGACCATCCCGGTGGCGACCCCGATCGACGAGTTCGACGTGGCGGGGATCATCGGCACCGACGGCCGCCGGGTGCTCGTGACCGCCCCGACGACCGCCGCCGCCGGAGCGCACCTGGAGAAGGACGTGCACGTCACCGATGCCCTCGCGGGCACCTCGCTGGCTCCCCTCGTGACCACGGCGATCGGCTTCGCGCGTCTGCCCGAGGGCGGCCGCGCCGCCGTGACCGCACCGCCGCACGGTGTGCCCGTCCTGTTCGACCGGCTCGGCGCGAGCCTGCGTCTGGCGCGATCCCTCGGCGAGGTGATCGCCCGGATCCACGCCGTGCCCGCCTACGTCGCCGAGTCGGCGGGGGTCGAGACCTTCACCGCCGACGCCCTGCGCCGTGGGCACCGCGCGCGCGTCGAGCGTGCCCGGGAGGAGTCCGGGCTGCCCGCCACGGTCGCCCAGCGCTGGGATGCCGTCCTGGCCGACGACGACCTGTGGGACCTGCACCCCTGCTTCGTGCACGGCGCCCTGAGCGAGGAGGCGCTGTTCCGGGACGGCGAGGCGATCACCGGGGTCACGGGGTGGCATGAGGCGAGCACCGGCGATCCCGCCGCGGATCTGGCCTGGCTGGTCTCGGCGCTGGACCCCGATCACGTCGACGCCCTGTTCGCGGCCTACACGGCCGCCCTGCCGGTCACCCCGCACCCCCGCACGCTCGAGCGCGCGCAGGTCCTCGGGGAGTTCGCGGTGGTCGACTGGCTGCTGCACGGCATCGACTCCGAGGACGAGGAGATCATCGCGGACGCCCGCGGGATGCTCGACGATCTGGATCACGACCTGGCCCAGCTCGCCCGCGAGGAGGCCGAACGTCGATACGACGACCTCGCCGCGGGGTCGCGCGCCGCCGAGGCGGCCGATGCCGACGATGCAGGATGGGACGCCGAGGGCGATCGAGACCTCGACCCCGATCACGCCGGGGAGGACGGCGACGTGACGATCGAGGTCGAGGAGATCGAGGTCGAGGTGGACGTCGAGGTGCGAGCGCCCGAGGAGCACAAGGCCGGGACGGCGGTGTCCGACGAGACCGACGGTCCGGCCGTCGCGGATCGGGACGCAGATCGCAACCGCGGACCGGTCGAGCGCGGTCCGATCGAACGCTGACCGGGTCCGCTCGGCCCGACCTGGCTCGGCCCGACGCCGCCCGACTCCGCTCAGCTCCGGTCAGTCCCCTCCGGCGCCGGCCGGCCCCGCGGAGAGCAGCTCGGCGAGCTCCTCGCGATCCGGGTGGTCGCGGACCTCGTGGGTGACCCCCGCGGCGACGTAGTGGAACATCGTCCGGATCCTCGAGAGCGGCGTACCCGTGCGCTCGTGCCACGCGAGCCGGTACACCGACAGCTGCAGCGCCCGGGCACGACGGTCGCGTCCCGTGGGCGGGCGCCCGGTCTTCCAGTCGACGATCACGACGCCGTCCTCGTCCTCGTAGATCGCGTCGATCACGCCGCGCACGGCGATGCCGCCGATCGTGGTGGTGACCGGCTCCTCGACGGCCACCGGGGTCCGCTCGGCCCAGGGCGACCGCTCGAACGCCTCTCGCATCTCGGCGAGCACCACGGCGTCGCTCCGGCCGCGGCTCGCCGTGCCGTCGAACTGCTCCGTGTCGTCGACGGACTCGTGACCGTCGACCTGGTCCGTGACCTCGAAGGGATCCGAGTCGTCGGCCAGCTCGGTGAGGTCGCTGAGGTCCAGGAGGGTGGCCGCACCGAAGCGCTCCTCGAGCCAGGCGTGGAAGCTGGTTCCGCGCCGCGCCGCGGGGGACGGACGCCGTGGCAGGGGCCGCAGCAGGTCCCACGAGGCCTGCTCGGGATCGCGGGCGCGGGCGACGACCTCGGAGGCCGACATGCGCGAGGGCGCCCGCACGGGGATCGAGCCTCGACGCGACTCCAGGTCCGCGATCACGCGCCGGGTCTGCTCGGCGAGCTCGGCGTCCTCGGGCACCGGTCCTGCCCCGGCGACGAGCTCGGCGGCGGCCGCCCGGAGCCTCTCGGGTTCGGCGGGCTCCGGGGGCCACTGCGCGTGATCGGCGACCCGCACCAGCGGGTTCTCCTCGGGGATCTCCTCCTGGGTGCGGAACCGCTCGGGGACGAGCGGCAGGATCTCGGTGAGGTAGCGCGAGCGCGGCTGCGGGGTCCTGCGGGTGCCCCGCCAGGCGGCCGTGGTCAGCAGCAGGCGGCGACGCGCGCGGGTGACGGCGACATACATGAGGCGACGGTCCTCGGTCATCGCGGCGGTCCCCGCCCGCTCGTAGTAGTCCTGCAGCAGCTCCTCGGCCTCGACCTGGGTGTCGGCCTCGGCCCAGGCGAGGTCCGGGAGCTGATCGGCGTCCCCGCGCAGCGCGGTGGGCACGGCGGCATCGGACAGGGGCCCCAGCCAGCCGGGACTCGGCACCCGCACGACCCCGTCCTCGCCCGTCCGGGCGCGGCGCAGGTCGTAGCTGGGCAGGGTTCCCTCGGCGAGGCCCGCGACCACCACGAGGTCCCATTCGAGCCCCTTGGCGGCGTGCATCGTCACGATGGTGACGGCGGCGGGGTCCGTCGCGGCCTCCCCGGCGGTGACTGCGAGCCCCGCCTCCTTGTCCTCGCTGACGTCCAGCAGAGCCAGGAACGGCCCCAGTCCCGGGCGCAGGGCCGTCCGCTCGAACTCGGCCGCATGGTCGCGGAAGGCCTCGAGGTCGTGGAGCGCGCGGGCTGGGTCCCGAGCGGGATCGGCCAGGAGCACGAGGTCCACCCCCAAGGCCTGCGTCGCGGCGGTCACGAGGTCGGGCAGGGCGAGGGAGGTGCGTCGTCGCATGCCCCGCAGGACCTCCTGGAGCCCCAGCAGGCGCTGGCGCCCCGTGGGACTGAGCGTGCGTTCCTCCCTGTCCTCCCAGGTGAGGGAGGGGAGGTCGTCGAGGGCATCGAGGAGGGTGACGTCCTCGGCGTCGTCGGCGACGAGGCGCCGCACGGCGTCGTCCGCGTCGTGCGCGGAGATCCGGCGGGCACGTGAGGCGAGGTGCTCGCGCCACCGCCCCAGGACCGCGAGGTCGCGGGCGCCGAGCCGGAAGCGGGGTCCCGCGAGCAGTCGCATCAGGGAATCGCCGCGCCCGGGGTCGTGGACGCATTCGAGGAGCGCCCGGACGTCGGCCACCTCGGGCCGGTGCAGCAGCCCGCCCAGGCCCACCACCTCGACGACAAGTCCGGCCTCCTCGAGTCCCTGGACGAGCGGGGCGATCTGGCGGCGGGTCCGCACCAGCACGGCGGCGGTCGCACCGGGATCGGCGGGATGGTCGACGGAGGGGCCTCCGCCGTCGGCCGCGGGGGTGCCCCGCGGTGGATCGGTCTCGTGCCGGCGCTCGAGGATCCACCGGGCGATCGCGCGGGCCTCGGACTCCTCGTCGGCGGTCTCCATGACCTCGACGGCCCCCTCCCCCGCGCCGGGCCGGGCGGCGAGCTCGGGGATCCGCACACCCCCGGCGTCGGCGCGCAAGGGGCCCGCGATGCGGTTGGCCACGGCCAGCGGCGCCTCGTCGTTGCGCCAGGAGGTCGACAGGGTGCGCTGGACCACGGGCCGCTCGGGCGTGCCGAAGGCCCGCACGAAGGCGGCGAGGGACGCGCTGGAGGCGCCGCGCCACCCGTAGATCGCCTGCTGGGGGTCCCCGACTGCGCAGGTCGCGTGCCCGGCGCCGAACAGACCGGACAGCAGCTCGAGCTGGGCAACCGAGGTGTCCTGGAACTCGTCGAGCAGCACCACCCGGTGCAGGTCCCGCGAGAGCTCGCCTGCGGCAGGCACACCCTGGGCGATCCGTGCGGCGAGCGTCACCTGGTCGGAGAAGTCGAGGGCGGCGCGTTCGCGGCGCACCGCGGCGAACCGCTCGACGAGCGGCAGCAGCGCGAGCCTCCCCTCGATCGCGGCGAGCGCAGCCAGCACCGGCTTCGGGGTCACGCGACGCTTGCCCTCGGCCTGCAGGGGGATGCCCGAGAGATGGTCCCGGATCTTGCGCAGGAGGGCGTCGGCCGCGGCGGGCGCGACGAGGTGGTCGGACAGGGAGGAGGTGAAGGCGACCAGGGCCGCGGTGATCGTGGACGGCGAGGCATCCAGAGCCAGCTCGTCCGTGGAGGACTCGACGATCTCGTGTGCGAGCTGCCAGGAGGCCGACGGCGAGAGCATCGAGAACTCGGGGTCCAGCCCCACGTCGAGCGCGTGCTCGGTCACGAGGTCCAGGGCGAAGCCGTTGTAGGTGCGGACGGCGGGGCGCTGGCCCAGCAGGTCCTCGTCGGTGCGTTCGAGGCCCGGCGGCAGGGCCATCCCCTCGCCTCGCAGCGCCGTGGCCAGGAGCGCCAGTCGCGATCCGATCCGCTCGGACAGCTCGATGGAGGCCTTGCGGGTGAAGGTCAGTCCCAGCACCTGCCGGGGCTCGACGATCCCGTTGGCGATCAGCCACACCACGCGGGAGGCCATGGTCTCGGTCTTGCCGCTGCCGGCGCCGGCGACGACGAGCATGGGTCCCGGATCGGCCTCGATCACGGCGGTCTGCTCGGCCGTGGGGGACGGTCGGTCCATGAGGGCCGCGAGGCGTGCGGCGCTGAGGGCGGCGCTCACAGCTCGGCTCCCTCGGGCCAGAGCGCGCAGGTGCGGCGCACGGGGCAGCGATCGCAGTGGGCGTTGCGCCGTGCCGTGACGTGGCTGCCGCGCACGTCGCGGGCGACGCCCGCGAGGAGCTCGTCGAACCAGGCGGGGTTCTCGGCCTCGGCGAGGGCGCCCTGGACCCGCACGGAGGGCTTGGCGGTTCCCGTGCCGACGTACACGAGCTGCGCTCCGTGCAGCCGGGACGGCGCGTCCTGCCCCAGGAGGTCGGCGAGCGCGCCGTCACGGACCGCGGTCTGGTAGGCGGCGAGCTGGAGATCCTCGGCGGCGTCGGCCGCGGACTTCGGGGCTCGTCCCGTCTTGAGGTCGACGACCCGCAGCCCGGTGGCGTCCCCCTCGACCCGGTCGATCGAGCCGCGCAGCTCGACGTCGCCGCGCCGCACCTCGAACGGTGCCTCGACGGCCAGCGGCAGCCCCGTGACCTGCAGGTGCTGGGACAGCAGGCGGACGGCGTCCTCGGCGCGGGACAGCAGCCGACGGGTGGACCAGGTGCGGTCGAGGTGCAGGGGTGCCAGCAGCGCGGTGAGCTCGGCCAGCAGGTCGCGGGGAGCGCCGTCGGGGCCGATCTCGGCGGGCCCGGCCGGGTGGTCCTGGGCGATCCGGTGCACGGCGGTGCCGATGCTCTGCGCGGGGCCAGCCGCGGGTCTGCCGCCGGCGCGCTCGAGCAGCCAGGCCTGCGGGCACTCGTGGGCGCGCTCGAGGGACGAGGGGCTGAGGGCGACGATCCCGTCGGCGTCGAGCACCCCCGTGTCGCTCGAGGCGCTCTGGTGGTACCAGCTGCGAGGGTCGGCACCGGGGGCATCGACGTCCCGCAGCCGCGCGAGCAGGGACGCGGCGTCGCGCCGCGCCGCGGGCGGCTCGGCAACATCCAGGAGGCGGCGGCGCAGGGCGGCGACGAGCCGCCGGGGGTCCGGGGCGGGGCCGGGATCGGCGGCGATCTGCTCCGGATCGACCCAGCTGGGCCCTCCCGTGCGGGCGATCACGTCGACGAGCGCGGAGGGTGCCAGGTCGTCGCTGTCGACGGCGGTGACGAGGATCCGACGCCGGGCCCGTGACAGGGCGCTCACCGCCAGGCGCAGCTCGTCGGCCAGCACCAGCTCGCGCTGGACGGCGCGCAGCGAGGCCGGATCAAGGGGGAGGTCGGGGTCCTCCGCGGCGAGCGGCAGCTCCGCCGCCCCGAAGAGCGTCGACCGGATCCGGGTGTTGGGCCACATGCCTTCCTGGACCCGGGCCAGGACCACGGTGTCGACCTCCTCGCCGGCGATCGCGGCAGGCGTCAGCACCCGGACCCGGGCGCCCATGCGGCCACGAGGTGCGAGGGAGTCCTCGGCCACGGCCTGGGTGCGGACGTGCTCGGCGAAGACGAGCGCGTCGGCCAGCGGTCGACGGTCGGTGAACCGCTCCACCGACGCGAACAGCGCCGTCACGGCGTCGAGGCGGCGTCCCGCGAGGCGCCCGCGGGCTCCGGCCGCATCGAGGTCGTCGGTCTCGAGGGAGGCGTCGCGCCACCCCTCGGCGAGGCGTGCCGCCGACCACGCCGCCCACAGCGTGTCCGCCGCGGCGGGGCGCGGCCCCAGCTCGCGGACCGCCGCGATCATCCGACGGATCCGCACGAGAGGGACGGCCGTGCGCTCCCGCTCGGGCTGGTCGAGGACCGGGACGTGCTCGGCCACGAGGGCCCGTGCGAGGAGCTCGGCGGAATCCGGGGGCGCCCCGTCGGAGGCGTCGTCGGCCGTGCTCGGCGGGGCCGTGTGCAGCAGCAGACGGCGGATCCGCCGCAGGCGCAGGGCGTCGGCGTCGCCGAAGGGTCCCCGCAGCAGGGCGTCGGCCTCCTCCGGCGCGGGCGTCGCGTGCTCGACCGCGAGCTCGACGATCCGCAGGAGGTCGGCGACGACGGGCTCCTCCCGCAGGGGCCGCAGCCGCTGCGCGGTCGAGACGGGCAGCCCTTGGCGCTGCAGCTGGTCCGCGAGATCGTCCACGGCGGAGCCGGAGCGGCAGACGATCGCCATCTGCTCGTAGTCCACGCCCTCACCATGGTGCAGCCCGCGCAGCACGGAGGCGATCCGGCGGGCCTCCTCGATCTCGCCGGGCGCGCGGAGCACCGCGACCGCAGGGCTCGCGGGCTCAGCGCCGGCGTGCGCAGCGGGGGGCTCGACGCGCCGGGCAGCGGCCCCGGCGCCGGCCAGCGGCAGCCGTGCACGCAGGTGGGCGATCATCGGTCGGGCCGTCACGGGCGTGCGCAGCGAGGGCCCCATGTCGATGTCCAGGCCGGGGCGTCCCGCAGCGGTGCGCGCCGCCGACTCCTCTGCCCGGCCGACCGTCGCGAAGATGCGGGCTGCGGCGTCCGGGACCGCTCCGCGGAAGGCGTCGACCACGGCGTCGGGACAGGAGGTGACGAGCACGTGCGCTCCGGACGCCCTGAGCGCGCGCACGAGCTCGATGCCGGCGACGGTGAGGTCCTGTGCGTCGTCCACGACGACCGCGCCGATCCTCGGGCCCTCGCCGCCGGCGATGATCCGAGCGGCCCGTCGGAGCATGCGTCCCGCATCGAGGCGCTCGCCGGCGTCGATCGCGGCAGAGGCCTCGAGGTCCAGGACGTCGAGATAGAGCCGGTGGACCCGGGCGGCGTCGAACCAGGCAGGGCGGCGGCGGGCCGCGGCGAGGCGGTCGAGGTCGTCGGGCCCCAGTCCCAGCTCCCCGGCGCGCAGGATCACGTCCCGCAGCTCCGTCCGGAAGCCGGGCAGGCGACGCGTCGCGGCGTCGAGCGGTACGTGCCAGTCCTCGATGCCCTCGACGAGATCCCGGATGAGGGAATCCTGATCCGGGCCGGTGACGAGGGTGGGCTCCCCGCGTCCGCGCGCGACGGCGTCCGCGCGCACCGTCGAGAAGGCGAGACCGGCGGGCGTGGTCACACGGACCCCGGCGCCACCACCGCGATGGGAGACGACATCGGTGAGGGCGGATGCCGCCGTGCGGCGCGGCGCCAGAAGGACCGTGGCCGCGCCCTCGACGGCACCGGCGAGTGCGGCATCCAGGGCCAGCCGGGTGCGGCCCGAGCCCGGCGCCCCGTGCACCTGCACGTCCCGGCCCTGTGCCCACGCCGTGAGGGCACGCCGCTGGGGGGCCGTCATCTCCTCGCCGAGCGGCCCCGGGAGGGCCGAGGGATCCGGCGGGAGCAGAGCGACCCGCCGCGCCACGGAGCCGCGGTCCCGGGAGGCCCCGGCCCGTGTCCCGTGCGTACTCGTCGCCTGCGCTGCCATGTCCGTCATTCGACCACGGCCCGCCGACACTTCGACGCACAGGGTGCCCCGGGCTCCGGGCACCTCATCGGCAGGGTCCCGCAGGTCCGGCCGATGCGTTCACAAGACTCAGCAGTGATGTCGCAGGGACATCGCCGCGGCGTCGCAGCGGCATCGCAGCGACGTCGCAGGGACGTCGCAGGGACGTCGCCGGGACATCGCAGGGACGGTCCAGCGCGGGTGGACCGAGCGCGCGGTAGGTCCCTCTCTGAGCACGACGTCGCAGGTCACAGGCACAGGCGACCTCCTGCTCCCGGGCTTGTCCACAATCGTCCGGCGAGGCACGCACGAGCCGTTACAGTGTCAGCACGGACCGCCGGGCACGCCCGGGGCTACCCCGAATCCGTGCATAAGGACTTCCATGGCACCCGTCCCCCGCCTGCCGCGTCCCCAGCGACGCACCCAGCTCCTCGAGGTCGCCGTCGCCCAGTTCACCGCGGCCGGGTACCACGGGACCTCGATGGAGTCCATCGCCCGCGCCGCCGGCGTCACCAAACCGGTTCTCTATCAGCACTTCCCCTCGAAGGAGACCCTCTACGTCGAGGTCGTCCGCGAGCTCGGCAACGACGTGGTCGACGAGATCGAGGACATCGCCTACCGGCTCGGCGGCACCGAGGCACGCCTGGCCCATGCCCTGTCGCAGTTCGCCGACATCATGGCGAGGCAGGACTCCGCCCTGCTGCTGTTCGATCGCGCCGAGCGGGTGTCCGAGCCGGTGGACCAGGAGATCGAGGTGATCCTGCAGCGCTCGGTCGAGGCCAGTGCTCGCGTGCTGCGCCAGTCCCGCGAGATGGGCGAGAGCGACAGCATGGTCCTGGGTCACGCGCTCGTCGCGATCGCCATGGAATCGGCCGAGCTGATCGCCCGCGCGGGCTCGCGCGACGAGCGTCGGCACACCATCGCCCTGCTCGCGAGCCTGTTCACCCACGGCCTGTCGACCTTCCCGGCGCTGGCACGCCCGGAGATCCGCGGGACGGTGTCCGAGGGGCACAGCCGCACCTCCGAGGCCTGAGCGCACATCACCGCGCAGCCGCCCTCGCGCCGGGGTTGCGCTGACAGCGATGCCGGACCGTGACCGTCCGCCGCTCGGTAGGATCGTGAACCGTCATCACATCTGTCGAAAGGACCGCACCCATGGAGATCCGCATCGGTGTCCAGCACTCCCCGCGCGAGATCGTCATCGAGACCGAGTCGAGCAGCGAGGAGCTGACCGCGGCCGTCGCCGCCGCGATCGACAAGGACGAGTCCCTGACCCTCACGGACGCCAAGGGCCGCGTCGTCATCGTCCCGGGCGCCAAGATCGCCTACGCCGAGCTCGCCACCGAGGAGCCGCGCCGCGTCGGCTTCCTCGGCTGACACCCCTCCCGGTCCCGACGTGCGGCTGATCGACCGTGTGCGAGGCGTCGCCTGGCGGCGCCTCGTGCCCGTCGTCGTCGGCATCCTCGGGGCCCTCGTCGGGATCCTCCTGACCCCGCCGACCACGGTCGACGTGGGTCCGGTCACGGCCACGATCCACCTGCGGCCCTCGATGGACCCGCGCACGGTGATCCTCCTGCCCCCCGTGGGCGAGGTCTCCTTCGCGACCCACACGGCCCCCGTCGAGATCGAGGCGACCGTCCAGGGCGTCGACATCGCCGCGGCCGAGAACCTGCTGTACTCCGACGAGGCTCTGCGCGAGCTCGAGCGCACCGCGCCGGAGGCCATCACCGACGGCGCGGTGCGCAACGCGGGTCTCAACGCGCTGGCCGCGATGATCGGCGCCTCGGTCGCGGTCGGCCTCACGTACCGCCACGTGCGGCGCGCGGTCGTCGCCGGCGGCTCCGCGCTGGCCGTCACCACCGTCTCCTGCGGGCTCATCGCGGCGACGTTCCGCCCCGATTCGCTGCGCCAGCCGCAGTTCGACGGGCTGCTGTCCCAGGCCGCCTACGTCGCGGACATCGGCCACACGACGATGGCCGACTACGGGTCCTACCGTTCGACCCTGGCGGACTTCGTCGGGCAGGTCTCGGCGCTGTACATCGCGGCGGACTCGCTGCCCTCGGCCGGCCGCTCCGACGCGGACCTCGTCTCGGTGCTGCACGTCTCGGACATCCATGACAACCCGCAGTCCTACGACGTGATCCGCCAGCTCACCGCGCAGTTCGACGTGTCGTTCATCATCGACACCGGGGACATCGTCTCCTGGGGCACACCGTGGGAGGACGCCCAGCTGAACGTGATCGGGGGCCTCGGCGTCCCGTACGTCTTCATCGCGGGCAACCACGACGGCCAGGGCGCGATCTCGACGATCGCCGCCCAGCCCAACGCCGTGGTGCTCAACAACCAGGTCACGACCGTGGACGGCCTCACCATCGCCGGGATCGGCGACCCCCGATTCGCGGCCGACGACGACTCCGACTCCGGTGCCGCAGGACGCGCCCGGGGCACCGCGGCGGTCGCCGCGACCGCCGGCCAGCTGGGCGACACGGTCCAGGCGTACGACGCCGAGCATCCCGACGCGCCTGTCGACATCGCACTGATCCACGACCCCACCCAGCCCGACGGACTGCTGGGGCGGGCGCCGCTCGTGCTGTCCGGGCACATGCACAAGAACGACGTCCAGCTGGACCGGGACGGCTCGGGCACCGACTGGTTCACCGTCGGCTCCACCGGTGGGGCGCTCGCCTCGGGCGGGGTCCGCCCCGTGGCCGACGGCGGCAAGCCCCTGGATCTGGACGCGCGGCTCCTGCACTTCGACCGCGCCACCGGCGAGCTCGTGGCCTACGACGACATCACCATGGGTGGCCTGGGCCTGGTGTCCGTGTCGATCCAGCGCCATGCGATGCCTGACGACGACGACCCGCTCGTGGTGCCCGAGGACGCCGAGTCCCCCGTGACCGAGGACCCCTCCAGAAGCCCGCTGCCGTCGATCTCCCCCGGGGAGACGGTCCCCGACGACGAGCGGATCACCGACCAGCCGCTCGTGACCAGCCCTCCGGGCGACGACGCCTCCGCCGGCCCGGCCACGACGGATGGGGACCCGGCGGGGCAGACCCCGCCGACCACCGCACCGACACCGACACCGACACCATGACCGGTCATCGGAGAGCGCCCTCAACCACGGTCCGTGCCCGCACGGGCCGCACCTCGGGTCCCGCTCGCCACGATCGTCTCCTCGGCGCGGCGAGTCGTCCCCCACACGACCCACGGCCCGCGCACGGCGCCGGGCTAGCATGTCCACGAACACCGATAGAGAGTTGAACAGTGTCCGAAATGACCACGAACGCTCCCGCGACGGAGGCCTCTGAGCCCGTCGCCCCCGCCGTCGAGGCCGTGTCCTCCGGCGAGACCATCACCCCCGAAGAGGTCGCGACGCAGACGTTCGCGGACCTCGACGTCCGCGACGACATCGTCCAGGCGCTCGCCGCCAAGGGCATCACGACGCCCTTCCCCATCCAGGCGCTGACCCTGCCGGTGGCCCTGCGAGGCCGCGACATCATCGGCCAGGCCAAGACCGGCACCGGCAAGACGCTCGGCTTCGGCATCCCGATGCTGCAGAGCGTCGTGGCCCCGGGCGAGGACAACCCCCAGGGACGCCGGATCGGCGCCCCCCAGGGACTCGTCGTCCTGCCCACCCGCGAGCTCGCGGTGCAGGTGGCCCAGGATCTCCGGGACGCCTCCACGGGGCGCCCGGTGCGGATCCTCACCGTCTACGGCGGCCGCGCCTACGAGCCGCAGATCGAGGCCCTGAACGAGGGCGTCGAGATCGTGGTGGGCACCCCGGGTCGTCTCATCGACCTCATGCGCCAGAAGTACCTGGACCTGTCCCAGGTCAAGGTCGCGGTGCTCGACGAGGCCGACGAGATGCTGGATCTCGGCTTCCTCGAGGACATCGAGAAGCTGCTCAGCGCCGTGCCGACCACGCGCCAGACGATGCTGTTCTCGGCGACGATGCCCGGCCCGATCATGGCGCTGGCCCGCCGCTTCATGAGCCACCCCACGCACATCCGGGCCCATGACCCGGGCGACGAGGCCCGCACCAAGGCCGACATCAAGCAGGTCGTGTACCGCGCCCACCAGCTCGACAAGATCGAGGTGCTCGCGCGGATCCTGCAGGCCGAGGGCCGCGGACTGACGATCGTCTTCATGCGCACCAAGCGCCAGGCCGACAAGGTCGCCGAGGACCTCATCGAGCGCGGCTTCGCGGCGGCGCCCCTGCACGGCGACCTCGGCCAGGGCGCGCGCGAGCAGGCCCTGCGCGCCTTCCGTCACGGCAAGGTCGACGTGCTCGTGGCCACCGACGTCGCGGCCCGCGGCATCGACGTCACCGATGTCACCCACGTCATCAACTGGAACTGCCCGGACGACGACAAGACCTACCTCCACCGCACCGGCCGCACCGGCCGCGCGGGCAAGAAGGGCACCGCGGTCACGTTCGTCGACTGGGAGGACCTCGCTCGCTGGGCCCTCATCGCCCGGCAGCTGGGACTGGAGTCCACCGAGGCCGTCGAGACGTACTCGACCTCGGACCACCTGTACTCCGACCTCGACATCCCCCTGGGCACCAAGGGCAAGCTCCCCCGGGACAAGCGCACTCGCGCGGGCCTGGACGCGGAGTACGTCGAGGACCTCGGCGGTCCGGACGGCACGCGGGAGCGTCGCGGGTCCAAGGACGGTCACCGCGGCGACGATCGTCGAGGCGGCGGTCGCGGTCGTGACGGCGACCGTCACGGCAAGGGCTCCGGCCGCGACGGTGAGCGTCGCGGCGACGAGCGCCGGTCGTCCGAGCGCGCGGAGTCCTCGGACGCTCCGGCCTCCGAGGAGCGTCCCCGTCGCGACCGTCAGCGCTCGCGCACCCGGCGTGTGCACGGCGAGGTCGTGAGCCAGGAGCAGGGCGGCGAGAGCACCTCGGCATCCGCGGGCTCGAACGGCCCCTCGTCCGAGCACGGTGAGAGCACCGGCACCTCGAGCAACCGTCGCCGCCGTTCACGCGGCGGACGTGGCCGGTCCCGCTCCGGCGGCCAGGGCGATCGCTCGGCACAGGGCTCGGAGACCTCGAGCGAGGGCTGAGCCCCGGCACTCGACCTCAGGAGGGGCCGGTCCCCGCACCATCACGGTGCGGGAACCGGCCCCTTCTCGTCGGTCGGTCGAACGGGCGGCGGCGGGACGCCGCCGGAGGTCCCTTCTCAGTCCAGCAGGCGCGCCTCGCGCGGTGTCTCCTGCACCCGTCCGCGGGCATCGCGCTCGACCCTCCAGGCCGTCGCTCCGGCCTTCTCCGCGATGACCTCCGTGACCTCGCCATCGCGCCAGACCATTGCGGCGTGGTCGTCCACGGCCCAGGTGGCCGGGAAGGTGCCGGCGCCGACCCACTCGTGCAGGAGCGGACGGCGGGTGGACTCGCCGCGATAGTGCGGGCAGGCTCCGCCGGGCAGGAGACCGAGCCCGTCGGCCAGGGGTTCGAGCGGGCCGTAGGAGTCGGTCGAGGACGCCTCGAACCAGCAGTTCATCCCGGCGCTGATCCCGCAGAGCACCGTCCCGGCCTCGGCGGCGTCCCGAAGGATCGCCGGCAGCCCGTGGAGGCGCCAGAGGGCCAGCAGGTTCAGGGTCGAGCCGCCGCCCACGTAGATCAGGTCCTGTGCGGCCAGCAGAGACGGATCCCGGTAGCCCCAGGGCTCGCGGCAGAACAGGGAGAGCACGGTGGCGTCGGCCCGGTCGCCGAAGGCCTCCAGGAATCGCGCGGCGTACCCGGCGTCGTCACCGCTGGCCGTGGGGACGAAGCACACGCGGGGCCGCTCCGTGCCCGTCAGCGCGAGCAGGTGCTCGTCGATCCGTGAGGAGCCGTCCTCCGACATCGAGAAGCCGCCGCCGCCCAGCGTCACGATCGTGCCCCGGACGCCGCTCATGCCGCGATGACTCCCCAGTCCACCAGGAAGGAGCGGATCGCGTCGAAGATCATCTGGACGCTGATGGCGCTCAGCAGGACGCCCGCGATCCGGGTCACGAGCGTCACGCCGCTGTCGCCGAGGACCTTGGCGATGAGCCCGGAGAAGCGCATGAAGGCGTACATCAGCAGCGCGATGAGCAGCAGCGCCAGGATGATGCCGAGCAGCCGCGGGGTCTCCCCGTCGGCCCGCTGCACGAAGAGCATGACGGCCACGATCGCCCCGGGACCGCCCAGCAGCGGCGTGCCCAGAGGCACGAGGGCGACATTGGCGCCGCTGGACTCGGCCATCTCGCCCTCCTTGCCCGTGAGCAGCTGCAGGGCGATGAGCAGCAGGAGCAGGCCGCCGGCCGCCTGCAGCGCCGGCAGGGTGATGTGCATGTACCCGAGGATGAACTGCCCGAACACGGCGAAGCTGACGATCACGAGCATGCCCACGCCCGTGGCCACGAGCGCGGCGCGGCTGCGCTGCCTGCCCGTCATGGTGTTCGTGAGCGCCATGAAGATGGGGATGGTTCCCGGCGGATCGACGATCACGAAGAGGGTCACGAACACTTCGGCGAGGAAGCGCAGATCGACCAGGTTCACGGACGGATGACCTCAGTTCTGCGGGTGGGGGTCCCGGCGCGTTCGATGATCGCGTCCAGGACGTGCGGGCTCGTGAGGTTCTCCCCGAGCCGGTTCGGCTTGCCGCGGCCATGGTAGTCACTGCCGCCCGTGATCAGCAGGTCGTGGGAGTGTGCGAAGGACCGCAGGCGCTCACGCTCGAGGTGGTCGTGCTCGCGGTGGTCCACCTCGACGCCCTGCAGACCGGCGGCCACCAGCTCCTCGAGGAGGGCGAGGGGCACGTCGACGCCCCGGGTGCCCGAGGCGGGGTGCGCGATCACCGGCACGCCGCCGGCCGCCCGGATCGCCGCGACCGCGACGTGGGGCGACGGTGCGTAGTGCCCGACGTAGTACGGGGACCCGTCGGCCAGGATCGTCGCGAACGCCTCATCGCGGTCGCCGACCAGCCCCGCCGCCACGAGGGCGTCGGCGATGTGGGGGCGCCCCACGGTGGTCTGCTCCCCCGCGACCTGCGCCAGGACCTGTTCCCAGGTCAGCGGGAGGTCCGCCGCGATCCGCTCGACCATGCGCTCGGCGCGGTGGATGCGCGCCTCGCGGGAGCGCGCCAGCTCGACGGCCAGCTCCGTGTCCGGGGAGGGATCGGGCAGGAACGCCAGGACGTGCACGCTCGAGCGTCCGTACTCGGTGGACACCTCGATCCCGGGCACCACGGCGACCCCGTGACGGGAGCACAGGGCGCGGGCGTCGTCCCAGCCGGCGATCGTGTCGTGATCGGTCAGGGCGATGACGTCGAGCCCGGTCGCGCGCGCGGCGCCGAGCAGCTCGTCGACCGTGCTGGTGCCGTCGGAGTAGCGGGAGTGGGTGTGCAGATCGATACGTGCATCGTCGGACGTCGTCGGCATCTGGTCAGGGTAGCGCCCGGTCGCTGGGCGCCCGGGGACGTGGGGCCCGCCCCCACCTCGCCGCCGCGAGCGTGAGACGATCGCACGGTGACCACGCACGAGAGCACCACCGCATCCGAGTCCACCGACACCGCGCCCAGCACCGGGCCCACCCCCGCAGAGCTCGCCTCCCGCGGGGACTCCCGCTCCCAGCGGCCCACCAACGAGGCGTTCCGCTCCTTCATCGCCCAGGGCTGGGACGATGCGGTCCCGCCGGCAGATCGCCGCGACGTCGCCGACTTCACGCCCGCCCGTCGCGACGCCCTGGTGCGGACCCTCCCGGCCACGCGCCTGGTGCTGCCGGCTGGCGTGCTCAAGCAGCGCTCGAACGACACCGACTACCCCTTCCGTCCCGAGACGGCGTACGCCTACTACTCGGGGCTGGGCACCGATGAGGAGCCCGACAGCGTCCTGGTCGTCGAGCCGGACCCGCAGGAGCCGGAGACGTCCAGGGCCACGTACTTCTTCCGTCCGCGGGCGGGCTTCGACTCCACCGAGTTCTACGCGGACTCGACGTACGGGGAGCTGTGGGTGGGTCGCCGTCCCACGCTCGCCGAGGTCCAGAGCCGCCTGGGCATCGAGTGCCGCCACATCGACGAGCTGCGCGACGCCCTGGCCAAGGACGTCGGAGCCCAGCTGTCGCTGACCGTGATGCCGGGCGTCGACGCCTCCGTCGAGGCGCTGGTCGCCGAGATCCGCGCCCAGAACGGCCTGCCCGACGGCGATGCCTCCACCGGCGAGGCCGATCGCTTCGCCGAGGCCGCCTCCGAGCAGCGCCTGGTCAAGGACGACCACGAGGTCGCCGAGATGCGCAAGGCCGTCGCCGCGACGATCCGCGGCTTCGAGGACGTGGTCCGCGAGCTGCCCCGCGCCGTCGAGCACGCGCGCGGCGAGCGGGTCATCGAGGGCACCTTCAACGCCGTCGCCCGCCGTGAGGGCAACGCCGTGGGCTACGAGACGATCGCCGCGAGCGGCGCCCATGCCGGCACCCTCCACTGGATCCGCAACGACGGGCCCGTGCGCGAGGGCGACCTCGTGCTCGTGGACGCCGGCGTCGAGGTCGACTCCCTGTACACCGCCGACCTCACCCGCACGCTGCCCGTGACCGGCCGGTACACCGAGGACCAGCGTCGGGTGTACGACGCCGTGCTCGAGGCCGCCGACGCCGCCTTCGCGCTCGCCCGGCCCGGAGTGCGCTTCCGCGAGATCCACGCGGCCGCGATGGAGGTCATCGCCGCGCACCTCGAGCGCTTCGGCCTGCTGCCGGGCACGGCCGAGGAGTCGCTCGCACCGGAGGGCCAGTACCACCGGCGCTGGATGGTCCACGGCACCAGCCACCACCTCGGCATGGACGTCCACGACTGCGCCAAGGCGCGCCGCGAGATGTATCTCGACGCCGAGCTGGTGCCCGGCATGGTCTTCACCATCGAGCCGGGCCTGTACTTCCAGGCCAACGACACCCTCGTTCCCGAGAACCTCCGCGGGATCGCCGTCCGCATCGAGGACGACGTCCTGGTCACCGAGGACGGCGTCGAGAACCTCTCGACGGCGCTGCCCCGTCGGGCCGAGGACGTCGAGGCCTGGATGGCGTCGCTGCGCTGATCCTGCGTGGCTGCCGCGAGCGCTCTCCCGTCACCGAGGGGAGGGCGCTCGCGTCGTCCGGGACGACGACGGCACCGCCCCACGCCCGGGGACGCCGACGGGGGTCACCAACGCCACCCTCTCTCCCGGGCCGCGGATCAGGTGCGGCCACTACTCTGGGAGCGTGAGTGCCACGAACCGCTTCTACGCCGCGCGCCTGGCCGGGACCGCCGTCTTCGATCCGATCGGCGATCCCGTCGGCAAGGTGCGCGATGTCGTCGTGGTCCCGCGCGCCCGTGCCGCCCGCGCCGTGGGCCTCGTGGTCGAGGTCCCCGGCAAGCGCCGCGTGTTCCTGCCCATCACCCGCGTCACCGCCATCTCCGGCGGTCAGGTCATCAGCTCCGGCGTGCTCAACGTGCGCCGCTTCGAGAAGCGCAACGTCGAGCAGCTCGTGATCGGCGACCTCCTGGACCGCGTCGTGACGTTCGTCGACGGCACCGGCGAGGCCACCGTCGAGGACGTCGGGCTGGACCTCGACCGGTACGGCGAGTGGGAGATCTCCAAGCTGCACGTGCGGCGCCGTCGCACCGGCAGCTCCCTGAGCAAGCTCGTGGGCGGCCGCGGTGAGACCCTCACCGTCTCTCCCCATGCCGTCACCGGGCTGTTCGGCACCCAGGCCGAGCAGTCCGCGGCCCTGCTGCTGGCGTCCTACGAGGACCTCAAGCCCGCCGACCTCGGCGAGATCTTCCAGGAGATCGATGCCAAGCGCCGCGTCGAGCTCGCCGGGGAGCTGTCCGACGACCGCCTGGCCGACGTCCTCGAGGAGCTGCCCGAGGACACCCGCGTCGAGGTCGTCACCAACCTCGAGGCCTCCCGCGCCGCCGACGTCCTGGAGGTCATGGACCCCGACGACGCCGCGGACCTCGTCCAGGAGCTGCCCGAGAACGTGGCCCAGCGCCTGCTCGGGCTCATGGAGCCCGAGGAGGCCGAGGACGTCCGCCGCCTGCTCGCCTATGACGAGTACACCGCCGGCGGCATGATGACCACCGAGCCGCTCATCGTCTCCCCCGAGACGCCCGTGGCGCACTGCCTGGCCATGATCAGCCGCGAGGAGCTCTCCCCGGCGCTGGCCTCGACCATCCACGTGTGCCGATCGCCGCTGGAGACGCCGACCGGGCGGATGCTGGGCATCATCCACTTCCAGCACCTGCTGCGCGAGCGTCCTGACCGACCCGTCGGCGAGATCGTCGACTCCGACCGCCACGTCATCGCCCCGAGCGCGATGCTCAGCGAGGTCACCCGCGAGATGGCGACGTACAACCTCGTCTCGATCCCCGTGTGCGACGAGGAGGGCCGCCTGCTGGGCTCCGTCACCGTCGACGACGTGCTGGACCACGTCCTGCCCGAGGACTGGCGAGAACAGGACGAGCCGGTCACCACGACCGGCCAGATCGACCTGTCCGAGATCGCCCGCGCCATGTCGTCCCGCCCGAGGAAGGGGTGAGCATGCCCGACAACGCCAGCTCGTCACCCGGTCCCCGGTCCCGGGGCGGGAAGCCCGGACGCCGCGACCGCGGCACCCAGCGCTCCGCGTCCCTGGACGATCCGGCGCCCCGGCGTCGGCGGATCTCCCTGCCCAACCCCATGCGGGGCGACGCCTTCGGGCGCGGCGCGGAGGCCTTCGCCCGGTTCATGGGCACCCCCGCGTTCCTGGTGGGGATGACGGTCGTCTGTGCCTTCTGGCTGGCCTGGAACTCCCTGACACCCCCGGAGCTGCAGTTCGACAAGCAGGCCCTGAACTTCACCCTGTTGACGCTGATCCTGTCCCTGCAGGCCTCCTACGCGGCTCCGCTGCTGCTGCTGGCGGACAACCGCCAGGCCGATCGCGACCGCGTCCAGGCAGAGCAGGACCGCCAGTCCAACGACCGCAGCCACGCCACCACCGACTTCATCACCCGCGAGATCGCCTCGTTGCGCCTGGCGATCGGCGACGTCGCGACCCGCGACTTCGTGCGCGGCGAGCTGAGGGACCTCCTGCAGGACCTCTCCGACGAGGAGGAGGCCGAGGCGCGCGCCGCCGGACGCGGCACCGCGCCCGCCGCGGCACCGACCGCTCCGGACCACCCCGTGACACCGACCGTGTCCGTGGACCCCGAGGAGCTGCGGAGCATCCTCCGCGAAGAGGTCCGGCGGGCGCTCGAGGAGCACCGATCATGATCTCGTCCGAGGAGCGCACCGCGCTCGCAGAACGCATCCACGAGGCCCTGGGGCAGGTGATCGACCCCGAGATCCATCGGCCGATCACCGAGCTCGACATGGTCGACACCGTCGAGGTCGACGAGGACGGGGTCGCGAGCGTCCGCGTGCTCCTGACCATCGAGGGCTGCCCCATGCGGGACCGCATCGAGAAGGACACCGCCGAGGCCGCCGCCTCCGTGCCGGGCCTGACGGAGGTGCGGGTCGACACGGGCGCGATGACCGAGGAGCAGCGTCGTGCGCTCACGGCCCGCCTGCGCGAGGGACGCCGGGCGATCCCCTTCAACGACCCCTCCAGCCTGACCCGCGTGCTCGCGATCTCCTCCGGCAAGGGTGGGGTGGGCAAGTCCTCGGTGACCGCCAACCTGGCGGCCGCGATGGCCGCCGACGGGCTGCACGTGGGCGTGCTCGACGCCGACATCCACGGCTTCTCGATCCCCGGCATGTTCGGGATCACCGCCCAGCCGACCAAGGTCTCCGACCTCCTGATGCCGCCCGAGGCGTACGGGGTCAAGGTCATGAGCATCGGCATGTTCGTGCCGCCCGGCCAGGCCGTCGTGTGGCGCGGTCCCAAGATGCATCGCGCGATCGAGCAGTTCGCCTCCGACGTCTACTGGGGCGACCTCGACGTGCTGCTGCTGGATCTGCCGCCCGGGACGGGCGACGTCGCGATCTCCGTGGCCCAGCTGCTCCCGCGCGCCGAGATGGTGGTGGTCACCACCCCGCAGCCGTCCGCCGCGACCGTCGCCGAGCGCGTCGGGTCGCTCGCCGAGTCCGTCGAGCAGGACGTGATCGGCGTGGTCGAGAACATGAGCTGGCTGGATCTGCCCGACGGCACGCGCACCGAGCTGTTCGGCTCCGGCGGCGGGCAGCGCGTGGCCGCCTCTCTGGCCGGGCACGTGCGTCATCCCGTCCCGGTGCTCGGGCAGGTGCCCCTGGACCCGCGCCTGCGCGAGGGCGCCGACGAGGGCGTGCCCGTCGTGATCCGCGATCCGCGCTCGGCGGCCGCGGCGGCCCTGCGCGAGATCGCCCGCACCCTCGCGCGGCGTCCGCGCGGGCTCGCCGGGCGCAAGCTCTCGCTCAGCGTCAGCTGAGGGCGCGGAGCGGCGTCGCCCGGCACGGCATGAGCGCGCGGGGCGGAGGAGTCGCCCGGCACGGCAGGAGAACGCGGGGCTCCGTCGCCGCCCCGGGAGGAACGGTCAGGTCGACTCGGGGTCGTACGGGGTGCGGCCGTCGTCGGCCGCGCCGTCCGTGCCCGAGGAACCCGAGCCGCTGCCGGCCTTGGCGGCCGCGACCGCGGCTCCCCCGGTCATCGCCGCCTTGGTGTCCGTCACGAGATCCTCGATGGGGTTCGTGTCGCCCCACGCCTCGCGGATGATGCGACGCGGATCGTACTGGCGCGGGTCGTACTTCTTGAGGTCGTCGACCGCGATGCCCATCTCGTTCTCGACGGTGTCACGGGACTGATCCACCCAGGTCCGGGCCTTGCGCACGAGACGGATGATGCTCCGGGTGTACTCGGGCAGGCGCTGGGGCCCCACGATCACCACGAAGACGATGGCCAGGATGATGAACTCCCAACCACCGATCCCGAAGAACGACGAACCCACCGCGACACCCGACCTTGTCCTTGACGACGGCGGCCATTATGGCATTCTCCGCCGGGAGCGGGGCACATCCGATGCCCTGCCGTAGTCTGGGAGCCGCCCGCGTGCGCACGCGGGCGCCGCGTCCGCCCACACGGGCGTCTGCGCACCACATCGACCGGGAGGCCGCGTCCCCATGCCGTCAGGGAAGATCGCCAGCTGGGTGTTCAGCGAGGAGTTCGTGTCCGAGACCTCGCTCTTCTCCGACGAGCGCGTCCTGGACCGGGCGCGCGAGCGGGGCACCGAGCTGGGCCTGCCCCCCACGCTCCCCGGCGCGGGGCAGGTGCTGCGCCTCCTCGCGTCCGCCGTCGACGCGAGGGCGGCGGTGGAGATCGGCACCGGAGCGGGCGTGGGCTCCCTCTACCTGCTCTCGGGCATGCACCCCGGCGGCGTCCTGACGACCATCGACCCCGAGGTCGAGGACCAGCGCGTGGCCCGCGAGTCCTTCGCCGAGGCCGGGATCCGGTCCGTCCGGGTGCGGACCATCGCGGGCGCTCCCCGCGAGGTGATCGGCCGGCTCACCGACCACGCCTACGACCTGGTGACGTTCCCGGCCCAGAGCAGCCACGCGCTGGACCTGCTGTCCCATGCCGAGCGGCTGCTGCGCCCGGGCGGGATCCTCGTCGTCACCAACGCGCTGTACCACGACCGGGTCGCGGACCCGGCCTCCCGGGACCAGGTCACCACGCAGATCCGTGCGCTGCTGCACGCGGTGCGGGACTCCTCGGTCCTCCAGGCGGCGCTGCTGCCCAGCGGCGACGGGGTCCTGGCGGCCGTCAGCCGCCCCTGAGATCCCGCCGTCGGCCCATGACACGGGCCGGCATGACCGCCTGCCGCGGCCTCGGGGCCGGCACAGCGGACGGGGACGACCAGGCGTGAGCCCGGTCGTCCCCGTCCGCGCCGAGGTGGTGCGTCGATCAGGACTTCGCGACACCTGCGAGCGCATCGCGCAGCTCCGCGGCCTCATCCGCGGAGATCTCGACGACCAGCCGGCCGCCTCCTTCGAGAGGCACACGCATGATGATGCTGCGGCTCTCCTCGACGACCTCGAGGGGGCCGTCCCCCGTACGTGGCTTCATTGCGGCCATCGGCCTGCCTCCTGAGTGGATCTTCTGCTGCCGCGGCTTCCGGACCCTCGGACCGGGTCTGCGCAACAGGTCGGACGACCCCCATTATCTCAGGTTTCGCGAGGGCTCGGTCACACCTCGTCACGAGAGGGCCGATCCGGGCCCTCCTCCGCCCCGGATCCGGGCCCCGTGAGGGACCCGTCCGCCGGTGCGGGAGCGGACGTCGCTACCGGCGGCCCGACCTCGTCGGACGTCACGGAGCCGATGCTCTCGCCGGGATCCTCGGCCGCGGCGACGGCGTCGCCCGACTCATCCGTCGGCGCCTCGGTCGCGGTGACGGTCGCCGCGGCATCGTCCGCTGCGAGCGCGCGGCGCCGGGCACGGTCGGCCCGGTGCTGCCGCACGGCCGTCCACAGCGAGGTGTGGGGCGGCTCCATCGACAGGCTGATCCTGCCGAGCCCTCCGAGGACGAACACGACGCCGACGAGCACCGCGACGCCGATCAGCACCAGGACCATCGGGCTCGCGGCGCTCATGCGCGCACGGCCCGCAGCACCTCGACCACCTCGTCGGCGGTGTCGACCACCTGCACGAGGTCGAGGTCGCCGGGCGAGATGGTGCCGTAGTCCGCGACGGTCGAGCGGAACCAGTCGAGCAGGCCGCTCCAGTAGGCGGTGTCCACGAGCACGAGCGGGAACTTCGAGATCTTGTGGGTCTGGATCAGGCAGAGCGCCTCGAACAGCTCGTCGAAGGTCCCGAAGCCGCCGGGCATGACGATGAAGCCGCTCGAGTACTTCACGAACATCGTCTTGCGGGCGAAGAAGTACCGGAAGTCCACGCCCAGGTCGACGTACTCGTTCATGCCCTGCTCGAAGGGCAGCTCGATGCCGAGGCCCACGGACAGGCCGCCGGCCTCCTTGGCGCCCTTGTTGCCGGCTTCCATGATGCCGGGGCCGCCACCGGTGATGACCGCGAGGCCCAGCTCGCTGACCCGTCGCGCGATCTCCTCGGCGAGGGCGTAGTTGGGGTCGGTCCGAGCGGTGCGGGCGGAGCCGAAGATCGAGATGGCCGGGCCGAGCTCGGCGAGCGCACCGAAGCCCTCGACGAACTCGGACTGGATGCGCAGGACCCGCCAGGGATCGGTGTGCAGCCAGTCCGCCGGTCCCGCGTTCTCCAGGAGCTTCTGGTCGGTGGTGCGGCGCGGACGCAGGGATCCGCGCAGCGTCACCGGTCCGCGGCGGTACTCCCCCCGCTCGTCCTCGAGGTGGGCGTCGCGCTCGTCGATGTCCGTCATGGGCGGAGACTATCGCGCCGCGGTGACATCCACTCCGAGCCAGCGGGCCAGGCTCGTCAGGGCGTCGCGGAGCTCGGTGACGGGCACGTGCTCGTCGTCGGTGTGGGCGAGCAGCGGGTCCCCGGGTCCGAAGTTCACCGCGGGCACCCCGAGCGCCGAGAAGCGGGCGACGTCGGTCCATCCCTGCTTGGCCTCGATCCGCACGCCGTCCCCGAGCGCCGCGAGGAACTCCTGGGCGGGCGCGGAGTCGAGTCCGGGCAGGGCGCCCGAGGCGGAGTCGGAGACCTCGATGTCCACGGCGCAGCCCTCGAGCACCTCGCGCACGTGGGCCTCCGCCTGCTGAGGATCGGTGTCGGGGGCGAAGCGGTAGTTGATCGTCAGGTGGGCGCGGTCGGGGATCACGTTGCCGGCGATCCCGCCGTCGATCCGCACGGCGTTCAGGCACTCGCGGTACGAGAGCCCGTCGATCACCGCGGTGCGCGCCTGGTAGGCCTCCAGCCGGCGCAGCACCTCGCCGAGCTTGTGGATGGCGTTGTCCCCCACCCAGTCCCGGGCCGAGTGCGCCGCCGTGCCGTGGGCGGTGATCTCGAGCTTCATCGTCCCCTTGCAGCCGCCCTCGACCCCTGCTCGCGTCGGCTCGCCGAGGATCGCGAAGTCCCCCGCGAGCCACTCCGGGTGGGTGTGGGCGATCCGGGCCAGGGAGTTGTCGGCGGCGGCGACCTCCTCGTGGTCGTAGAAGATCCACGTGAGGTCGACGGGCGGGGCGGTCGCGAGCACCGCGAGCTGCAGGAAGACCGCGACCCCGCCCTTCATGTCGCAGCTGCCACGGCCCACGAGCTCCTGCACGCCGTCGCGCTCACGGCGGTGCGAGGGCAGGTTGTCCTTCAGCGGCACCGTGTCCAGATGCCCGGCGAGCACCACGCGGCGCGCATGCCCGAGGTGCGTGCGGGCCACGACCGTGTCGCCGTCGCGCTCGAGGGTGAGGTGCGGGGCGTGGACGCGCAGGGTCTCCTGGACCGCGTCGGCCAGCGCCTTCTCGTCCCCGGAGACGGAGGGGATGTCGACGATCGCGGCGGTGAGGTCGACGATGTCGGCGTACGGGTCCAGGGCTGCGGGCGCGGAAGGGCTCATGGCCCCCATGGTGCCACCGTCCACCGCGCGCGAGCCGTCTCCGTCGGACCGTCGAGCTCGGTGAACCCGGCGTCGACGACCGAGACCTGCACCTGCTCGGCAGCCCAGGCGTCGCGGTCCGGGGTCACGACGCGCACCCGGAACCCCTCGCCGCGCCAGGCGTCGCGGGTGGCGGTGTCCATCGCGTCGTAGGCGAGCTGGGCGGCGTGCCCGCACTGGGCCGCCTTCTTGCCGCTCGTCATCTCCGCGAGCGGGCTGACCTCGAGGACCACGTGCGCCCCGTCCGCATCGGAGGTGCCCCCGGGGACGAAGGTGGTCCCGCCCACCTGGAGCTTGTCGAGGGCCTTGGGCAGCGGATGCGTCGGGGCGGGCACGAAGGCACGCACGGCGGTGTCGGTGGGCTCGTCGGAGACGGTCACCCCGGGCAGCGCCTGCACGTCGTCCCAGCGCTTGCCGTCGGCGCGGCGCACGAGCTTGCGGATCCGCCCACCCGTGGTCCAGTGCGTCACCGCCTCGTGCCACGGGCCACCGGGGCGGGAGCGCTCGTCGTCGACGAGGGCGACGACGGCCCGCGCCGCGGTCTCGCACACGTCGACCTCGCGCTGGTCGTGGTGGCGGTCCCGGAGCACCACCAGCTGCATCGCCCAGGGGATCTCCTCGGGGGCCGGAGCCTGCGTCGCGGCATCGTCGTCGGCATCGTGCGGAGGGGTGGGGAGGACAGGTTCGTCGGGCACGGAGCCATCGTGCCACGCGGTCGCCGAACCGGTCCGCGACGCGGGAAGGGCGCCGGTTCTGGGCGTCGGCCCTTGACCTCGGGCGGCACTGAAGCGCTAAAGTGATGGCGCTCACGACGCGGTGGGATCCTCCCGCCGCACCCGACGACGAGGAGACCATTCCATGTCCGGACATCGAGAAGCCGTCCTGCGACCCACCCGCCGCTCCTGCTGGCGGTGCTGCCGGCGGCCGCCGCGGGGGCCGCGGCGATCACCCTGCCCGCCGCGGCGCACGCCGCCCCCGAGAACAGGCCCGTCTCGATCTGCTACGTCGAGGTCAACGACCACGAGCTGGCCAGCGTGGGCCGCTACACCCTCAGCGGCTCGTCCACGCCGGTCTACGACGTGGCGATCATCTTCGCGGCTAACATCGACCGCGGCGAGGACGGGCACGCTGTCCTCCACCTCAACGAGAAGGTCCGGGCGACCCTCCACGACGCCGCCCACCAGATCCGCCCGCTCCAGGAGCAGGGCATCAAGGTACTCCTGTCGGTGCTGGGGAACCACCAGGGCGCCGGCTTCGCGAACTTCCCCGACCAGGCGACCGCGGCGGACTTCGCCCGCCAGCTCGCCGAGGTCGTCGAGGAGCACGGACTCGACGGCATCGACTTCGACGATGAATTCGCCGAGTACGGGGCCGACGGCACGGGACAGCCCAACGACTCCTCGTTCGTGCACCTCGTGACCGCCCTGCGTGCGGAGCTGGGCACGGAGCGGCTCATCACGCTCTACAACATCGGCGAGTCCGCGGCCCGCACCGTCGACGGCGACGTGCGCCTGGGCGACACCTTCGACTACGCCTGGAACCCCTACTACGCCACCTGGGCCGTGCCGCAGATCCCCGGGATGGGCAAGGGTCAGCTCTCCCCCGCGGCGGTCAAGATCGCCGACACCCCGGCGTCCACGGCCGCCGACTACGCGCGCCGTACGGTCTCCGAGGGATACGGCGTGTATCTCACCTACGACCTCGACGACGAGGACCGCTCGGAGTACCTGTCGGCCTTCACGCAGGAGCTGTACGGCGCCGCCGCCGTCCGCGACGCCTGAGCGTCCGCGGCGCCTCGTCCGTCACGGACGGTCGAGGCTCCCGGCGAGCGTGGCGGCCTCGACGGCCGCCCGCTCGGCGTACCGCAGCAGCTGCGGGGAGGTGCGGGGCTCCGCCGAGATCGCGCTCCCGGGCTGGGACGCGCTGACGGGGACCCCCAGCAGGATCCGCCGCCGGTAGCGGGTGCGGTCGCCCGCGACCAGGGCTCCGTCCGGGCCCACGTCGATGCTGCCGGTGACCAGCGGCTCGTCGCCGTGCAGATCCGGGAGCACCGCGGGGACGGCCTCGCGGCGCTCCCGCCAGGCCCGGATCAGCGGGCTCGCGTACGCCTCGAGGTCCACCCCCGGCAGATGCGCCTCGAGCACGGCGTCGCACCGGTGCACGGGGCCGTCCCCGGCCCGCACCGTGAAGCGTCCGGCGTCCTCGTCGACCCCGAGCGAGAACCCGGGGCCCGTGAACACCAGCAGTCCCGCCTCCTCGAGCGCCAGGGCCTCGCGGGCTCGCCGCAGGGGCGGCCCCGAGGCCCAGGAGGCGAAGGCGTTCTTCAGGAACCCATCGATGTCGCGGGTGAAGCTGTCGGTCGTGTAGGCGCCCAGCCCTGCGAGCCGGTTGATCCGGATGCGCAGGGCCGAGAGCACCTCGAACACGAGCACCCACACCGGATCGGGCGCGCCGGCGGCGGCGACCGCCTCGCGCAGCACGGCGCGGGTCCGCACGTGGGCATCCGGCACGGCGACCGCGCGCCGCCCGAGCGGGAACAGCAGGCGCAGGATCTGCTCCTCCTGGGCGAGGCCGTCGTGGCCTGCGGCGGTCAGCGCCGACTCCAGCTCCCCGACGAGCAGGGGCAGGGTGTCGCGTTCGTGGTCGAGGCCCCCGGGCCGGCGGGCGAGCTCGGCGACGACCGCGTCGGTGAGCACCACCGGCTGATAGGTCGACGGCATCTGCGGGCGCAGGTCGGGCTTGGGGCGGTAGACCATGCCCGAGCGCGACCCCGCCACGAGCTGGGGCTCGCCGCCGCCGGGCAGGTAGCGCAGGCCCGACGGCGTGGTCCCGTCCTCGACGAAGGTGCCGCGGGCGAGCTCGGTGAGCATGCCGATCGCGTCGTAGAAGTTCAGCCCCATCCCCTGGACGGCGACGCGCTCGCGGCCCAGGAGCGCCCCGTAGGCGACCTCGAGCGGATTGGAGGCCGGGAGGTGGGCGAGGCCGAAGCGCCGCGCCGCCTCCGCGATCCGCTGCGAGCGGGCCGACGGTGCGGTCGCGAGGTGGCCGAGCGCGAGGACCACGGCGTCGGCCTCGAGCACCGATCCGTCGGAGAGCGTGACGTGCTGGGGTCCGTCGGGCGCCCCGGAGACGTCGAGGGCCTCGCAGGCGTGCCGGAGGATCCGCAGGCGGGCGGGGTCCGCATCGGCCTCGGCCCGCTCCAGGACCGCCGCGACGTAGCGACCGTGCTCGGCGCGCGGGGCGATGTCGGCCGGCGCGTAGCCCGCGGGGGCCAGGAAGTCCGCGAGCGTCTCGTGGTGCGGGACCGGGAGCAGCGGTCGGCACGAGGCGTCCGGGTACATCGTGGTCTGGCACGTCGTGGTGTTCATCAGCAGCACGTGGCTCTGGTCGGTGCGCCAGACGGCGCCGCCGCGTCCCACGTCGGGATCGACGAGGTGCACGTCCAGCGGGCCGTGCCATCCGGGCGTCGTCGAGGCGGCGACCAGGCGCTCGAGGACCGCCGTCCCGCGGGGGCCCGCGCCGATCACGACGACGGTCCTCGCGGGCTCGGTGGGCGGGTGCTCGGAGGGGACGGTCATCCCCCCAGTATCGGGCGTGGACGTCCCGTGCCCGGTCGCGGCGGTCACGCCGCGACATGGTCGGCGGGCTCCTGCCGCGGGACGAGGGGCCCCGGGTCGGTTCCGGATCACGTCGTGCTCCCGGCCCGTCCTCGGGCTCGGCTCCGTAGAATCTCGGGCATGACGACGACTGCGACCGCACCCTCTGCCGAGCACTCCCCCGTGTGGGGCATCGGCCTGGCCACCCTCGCCGCCGACGGCTCGACCCTCGATGTCTGGTACCCCGCCCCGCAGCTCGGCGAGGCCCCCGAGGACCCGTCCGCCCATCTGCTGCACGCGCAGCTGAGCTCTGCCGCTCGGGCCGACGAGGTCCGCGGCACGCACCAGGAGGTGGTCGTCACCGCGACCGTGCTGGACGCCGCGCCGGCCGACGCCGCCGACGCCTACCTGCGCCTGCACCTCCTGTCCCACCGCCTGGTGCGCCCCAACGAGCAGAACCTCGACGGGCTCTTCGGCGTGCTCACCAACGTCGTGTGGACCGCCGAGGGGCCGTGCGCCGTCCCCGGCTTCGAGGAGACCCGTCTGCGGCTGATCGCCGCGGGCCGCACGCCCACGGTGCTGAGCGTCGACAAGTTCCCCCGCATGGTCGACTACGTGGTCCCCTCGGGAGTGCGGATCGGTGACGCGGACCGCGTGCGGCTGGGCGCCCACCTCGCCGAGGGCACCACCGTGATGCACGAGGGCTTCGTGAACTTCAACGCCGGGACGCTCGGCACCTCGATGATCGAGGGCCGGATCTCCCAGGGCGTCGTCGTGGGCGACGGCTCGGACGTGGGGGGCGGGGCCTCGACGATGGGCACCCTGTCCGGCGGCGGCACCGAGCGGGTGCGGATCGGCGAGCGCTCGCTCCTCGGTGCGGAGTCCGGGATCGGGATCGCGCTGGGCGACGACTGCGTCGTCGAGGCGGGCCTGTACGTCACGGCCGGCACCAAGGTCACGGTCGTGGACCCCCGGGGCACCGAGGCCGACGGCACCATCGTCAAGGCCCGCGAGCTGTCCGGGGTGTCCAACCTCCTGCTGCGCCGCAACTCCGTCACCGGCGCGGTCGAGGTGGTGGCGCGCGAGGGGCGCACGGTCGAGCTGAACACCGCCCTCCATGCCAACGACTGACTGGGCGCGCCGAGCGCGCGGGCGCCGATGAGCGGTCGCTCCACGCATCGCGCCGCCCCCTCGCGGCGCGGCGTGCGGACCCGCCACGTGGTGGTGCCGCTCGTGCTGGTGCTCGTCTTCGCCTTCATCGCGGGCGGGACCTGGGTGGCGCTGTCCCGCTACGGGGACACGCTGCGCACGGGCACCTGCACGGCCTCGGGCCTGGGCACGAGCCATCGGTACTCCGCGGAGCAGACGGCCAATGCCGCCCTGATCTCCGCGGTGGCTCTGGATCGCGGGATGCCGCCGCGGGCGGCATCGATCGCGCTGGCCACGGCATTCCAGGAGTCGCGACTGGAGAACATCGACCACGGGGACCGCGACTCGATCGGCCTGTTCCAGCAGCGCCCCTCGCAGGGCTGGGGGACGGTCGATCAGATCATGGACCCGGTCTACGCCTCCAACGCCTTCTACGACGCCCTCGCGAAGGTGCCCGGCTACGAGACGATGTCGCTCAACGACGCCGCCCAGACCGTGCAGAGGTCCGGGTTCCCCGAGGCCTACGCCGATCACGAGACCGAGGGCAGGATCTTCGCCTCGGCGCTGACGGGCCGCAGCGGGGCGAACCTGGTGTGCGACCTCGACGCACCCTCGGGAGCCGGGGATCCGCGCACCGCGCAGGCCTCGCTCGCCCGGGAGTTCCCGCGGCTGAGCGCCGCGGGCACCGTGACCAGCGCGCTCTCCCCCGCCGCTGGCTCGGCACCCGCGGTCCCCTCGGGCGCCGGGGCCACGGCGCTGGTCATCGACCCCCATGGCGACGAGGGGCGCGGCTGGGCGCTCGCCTCCTGGGCGGTCGCCCGCGCCGAGCAGGACGGCATCGTCCAGGTCTCCTACGGCGGCCGGGTGTGGGGCCGCACCGGCACCGAGAACACGACCCCCGGCAGCTGGACCACCCAGGCCGGCGGCGATGCCTCGAAGGTCGTCGTGCTCGTCGCGGGGTCCTGACTCGCGCACCTTGCTCCAGCCGGAGATCGCGACGAGCCACACCGCTAGTCCGTTTTCCACATTTGACGATTCACGACGAAACAGGACAACTTACCAAGGCAACAGCCCCCCCCCCCCCCGCACAGCTGAAGCCGGCATCCACCGCGCGGGACCCATCTGGCCTGTTACGCGGAAGCACCCGTGCACGACGCGCTTTCGCCCGTATGGCCTCTCGAACTCGGAGCGACTGCGACCGCATCCACACGTCCCATCAGCGACACAACTCATACAGCTCGACGTTTGACAGCAAGGACATCGCTCGGGGCGCGGTTCTGGACCACATTGCCGTCAGCCCCCAGCCCGAAGACAGTAGAAGTTGTGGGCCGCTACACTCTCCACATGCCGAACGTCACGCCGTTCACTATCACAAGACTGCGACTCAGGAACTATCGGAGTGTCAAGAGTTGCGATCTTCAGCTGGGCAACCTTTCGTTCCTGGTTGGCCCAAATGGCTCCGGAAAGTCGAACGTCGTCGATAGCCTGCGCCTTATTAGCCAGGCTTTGAACGAAAACCTGGATAACGCCCTTCGGCAACGCGGAGGAAATGCTGAGGTCCGCCGTCGATCGAACGGCCACCCCGCTCACTTCACCATTGGCATCGACGCCGAGTCTCGGGGCGCTGGCATGCGCTACGAGTTCTCGATCGGATCCGCAAAAGACAAAGGGTATCGCGTTACGCGCGAGGCATGCCGAGTTAGAACCTCCGGGTTTGGCAGCGAAGACGCATTCTTCGTCGTCCAGGATGGAAAAATTGTTGATTCTTCGATCGCATCGGTGATCCCAAAAGTTCAAGATGACAGGCTTGCGCTCGTCGCGTTTTCTGGTGTGGAGCAATTCAGACCACTTTTCGACGGCCTCACCGGCGTAGAGGTGTTCAGCCCATCCCCGGACGCCATGCGTCTCCCCCAGACGCCAGACCCCGGCGACACGCTACACCGTGACGCTTCAAACATCGCGAGCGTCATAGGGCGGATCGGTTCCGAGTCCCCCGGCACGAAAGCGCGCATCGAGGAGTATTTGCGCGCAATTGTTCCCGGTATCCATTCGGTGAAGCGGGAAGCTGCGGGCGCATGGGAGACGCTCACTTTTCAGCAAGAGGTAAAAGGAGCTGTACATGCGTGGCAGTTTCCGGCAACATCGGTGAGCGATGGCACGCTTCGGGCACTCGCCGTACTAACTGCGATGCTTGACACATCCGGAGCCTCACCAAGCCCCATCGCAGTGGAAGAGCCCGAGACCGCACTCCACCCGGCGGCCGCAGGAGTGCTGCTCGAAGCGATACGAGACGCGTCGGAATCGCGCCAAATACTCGTTACCAGTCACAGCCCTGATCTCCTGGACTCTGAATCAATTCGACCATATGAAATCCTGGCAGTCAGGTCAACCCAAGGGACTACCCACGTTGGACGACCCGACGCGGCAGCCCAGACGGCCTTGAAAGAGAACCTTTTCAGTGCAGGGGACTTGCTTCGCACCGATCAGCTCCAGCCAGGCGATAGCGACTCGCAGCAGGTGCTGATTTGACCATTCGCATAGCTTCCGTAGTCGAAGGCCACGGCGAGGTTCAGGCAATCCCGATTCTCATTCGCAGAATTGCAATGACACGTGGGGTGTTCGATATAAGCATTCGAACACCTCACCGGATTGGCCGCCCCCACATGACGAGCCCAAAAGTCGCCGCCGCCGTGCGCATGCAAAGACTCGCCGTAGGTGAAGACGGCATAGTTATCGTCGTCTACGACAGTGACGACGACGATCCTGCGGTCGCCTCCAGAGAAACTGAATCTCAGCTGGGCAACAGTTCTTGCAGGGCAACTGTTCTCGTCGCCGTCCGCGAGTACGAGGCCTGGCTCCTAGCCGGCATCCAGTCCCTGCGGAACTCTCACTTGATAAAAGGCGATGCTTCTTTAGCTGGCGATCCGGAACTGCCAAGAAACGCTGCCGGTAAGCTTCGAGAGCTCATGACCGAGTCCTACAAGAAGACGGTTCACCAAGCGAGCCTGACCGCACACTTAGACCTGGACGAAGCAGCATCGAAGTCTCCGTCATTCAAGCGATTCCTTGAAGCGATGACTTCAGCTCTAGAGAGCGCTGGTCGACTGTAGTGCGCACTCACGCCGCAGGCAGCCCGTGCGCGCGGAACTGCGCCCGGACGCGATCGACCACCACGGCCGACGGCGGCTTCACGTCCCGCAGGCGGTACTCGAGCCCCAGCGCGTCCCACTTGTCCTGACCCATGTTGTGGAAGGGCAGCACCTCGACGCGCTCGACCACCGGGCGCCAGCGCTCGACGATCTCGGCGACGGCCTCGACGTTGTCCTCGGCCTCGGTCCATCCGGGAACCACGACGAAGCGGATCCAGATGCGCGTGCCGTGGGCGGCGAGCCGGTCCCCGAAGGCGACCGTGGGCGCGAGCTCGCGGCTCGTGAGCGCCCGGTACGTCTCGGGGATCCCGCTCTTGACGTCGAGCAGCACGAGGTCCACGAGGTCGAGGAACGCGTCGTCCACGGCGGCGCCGAGGAAGCCCGAGGTGTCGATCGCGGTGTGCACGCCCAGCTCCTGGGCGGCTGCCAGGACGTTGCGGGCGAAGACGGGCTGCATGAGCACCTCGCCGCCGGACAGGGTGATCCCTCCCCCGGTGGCACGGAAGACCCTGCGGTAGCGCCGGATCATCGCGACCACCTCGTCGAGGGTGATGTCGTGCCCGTCCTTCATGGACAGGGTGTCGGGGTTGTGGCAGTAGACGCACCGCAGCGGGCAGCCGGAGAAGAAGATGGTCAGGCGGGTGCCGGGACCGTCGACCGCGGTGACCAGCTCCCAGGAGTGGATCGAGGCCAGGGTGCCGGCCCGGACGGCGGCCAGACGGTCGCTGTGTCCGAGCTCGGCCTCCTGGAGGCCCTCGACGCCGGCTCCGGCCCGCCGTGCGTGCGTCGGGGCGGCGGGCATGTCAGGCGCCGTGGTGGAAGGTGCGGCCCAGCACGTCGAGCTGCTGGTCACGGGTGAGCTTGACGAAGTTCACCGCGTAGCCGGACACCCGCACCGTGAGGCTCGGGTACTTCTCGGGGTTCTCCATCGCGTCGACCAGCGTCTCCTTGTTCAGGACGTTGATGTTGGCGTGGTACAGCCCCTCGGACATGTGGTGGGCGGCGCGGCTGGCGGTCATGTCGGCCAGGCGCTCGTCGAAGGTCTTGGCGGTCATCTCGGGTTCTCCTCGTGCTGGTGATGCTGATGGGTGGTGGTGGGAGGGTCGGGCGCTCAGGCGTCCTCGTCCATGACGAAGCCGGCGTCCAGGATCCCGACCAGGTTCGTGACCTGCTCGTCCTTGGTGCGTCCGAGCCCCTGCGGGGTGATGGTGTTGGTCAGCGAGATCCCGTCCAGGGCGTCCTGGTAGTCGAGCTTGCCGACGCTGAGCATCGAGGCGACCATCCCGTGGGTGTCCATCCCGTTCTCGGGGTTGGCGCCCGGGGCGAACGGCGTCCCGGCGGCGTGGCCGGAGGGGAAGGACCCGGTGGCCTTGCCGTACACGACGTTCGAGGTGATCGTCAGGACGGACTGGGTGGGGATCGCGTCGCGATACATCGGCTGCTCGGCGATCTTGCGCATCACCGTGTGGACGATGGTCGCGGCGATGTCGTCGGCGCGGTCGTCGTCGTTGCCGTACACCGGGAAGGTGCCCTCGGTGAGGTAGTCGACCACGAGGCCCGTCTCGTCCCGCACCGGGGTGACCTGCGCGTACCGGATCGCCGAGAGGGAGTCCGCGACGATCGACAGGCCCGCGATGCCGCAGCCCATCGTGCGCACGATGTCGGAGTCGTGCAGGGCCATCTCGACGGCCTCGTAGGCGTACCGGTCGTGGGAGTAGTGGATGATGTTCAGCGCCTCGACGTAGGTGCCGACCACCCAGTCGAGCATCTCCTCGTACCGCAGCCACACCTCGTCGAAGTCGAGCGGGCCGTCGCCGGTGATGGGGGTGAACGCGCCCGCCTCGGTGACCTGCTTGCCGGTCATCTCGTCGCGGCCGCCGTTGATCGCGTAGAGCAGCGCCTTGGCGGCGTTGACGCGCGCGCCGAAGAACTGCATCTGCTTGCCCACCTTCATCGGCGAGACGCAGCAGGCGATCGCGGCGTCGTCGCCCCACTGCTCACGGATCTGGCGGTCCGACTCGTACTGCACCGAGCTGGTCTCGATCGAGATGGCCGAGCAGAACTCCTTGTACCCCTCGGGCAGCGAGGGGTCCCAGAAGATGGTGATGTTGGGCTCCGGGGCGGGGCCGAGGTTCCGCAGGGTCTGCAGCAGGCGGAACGAGGTGCGGGTCACCTGCGAGCGGCCGTCCTCGGAGAACCCGGCATCGGACCAGGTGGCCCAGTAGGGGTCTCCGGAGAAGATCTGGTCGTAGTCGACGGTCCGCAGGAACCGCACGATCCGCAACTTGATGACGAGCTGGTCGATGATCTCCTGCGCACCCGACTCGTCCAGGGTGCCCTCGGCGAGATCGCGCGAGAAGTACACGTCCAGGAACGGGGAGAGCCGGCCGATCGACATGGCCGCGCCGTCCTGGCTCTTCACCGAGGCGAGGTAGGCCATGTAGGTCCACTGCACCGCCTCCTGGGCCGTCGCCGCGGGGCGGCGCAGGTCCAGTCCGTACTCCTCGCCGAGGCGCACGAGCTTCGTCAGCGCCGTGATCTGCTCGGCGTGCTCCTCGCGGTACCGGGCCCAGTGCTCGCTGAAGGGCTGGTCCGCGACGGCGTCCTTGGCCCGGAGCTTGTCGGCGATGAGGGCGTCGGCCCCGTACAGGGCCAGACGCCGGTAGTCGCCGATGATCCGCCCGCGACCGTAGGCGTCGGGCAGGCCCGTGATGATGTGGGAGCTGCGGGCGGCGCGGATCCGCGGGGTGTACATGTCGAACACGGCCTGGTTGTGGGTCTTGCGGTAGCGCGTGAAGATCTTCGCGACCTCCGGGTCCGGCTCCTTGCCGGCCTCGCGGATGGCGGTCTCGACCATGCGCCAGCCGCCGTTGGGCATCATCGCCCGCTTGAGCGGCACGTCCGTCTGCAGGCCGACGATCACGTCGTCCTCGGGGCAGATGTACCCGGCGGCGAAGGCGTCGATGTCCGCGGGGGTGTGGGTGTCGACGTCGAACACGCGCCGGCGACGCTCGACGGAGAGGTAGTCGCGCTCGAGGGTGCTCCACACGGCGAGGGTCTTGGCGGTCGGGCCGGCGAGGAAGGCGGAGCCTCCGCCGTAGGGCTCGTAGTTGCGCTGGACGAAGTCTCGGACGTCGATGCGCTCGTGCCAGGGCCCGGGGAGGAAGCCCCTCCAGGGATCCGGGGTCGTGGCGTCGTGCGCCGGCATCCGGTCGGTGAACGTGGTCGACATGGTGAGCCTCCTCGTCCCGGGGGTTCGTCGGGCCCTGTGCTCGGCGCCGCCTCGAGGTGATGACACCAGGCTAGGAGCGCCGCGAGGCTCTCCGACCGGACGAAGGTCCCCCGGGAACGGCCGAGGCCCCCGTCGTGACGACGGGGGCCTCGGGCTCGTGCAGGGCTGGCGCGGAGGGACTCAGTGGTCCAGACGGCGCTCCGCGGCGCGGCGCTTCTGGACCTCTCGGTGCTCCTTGTCGAGCTCGGCCTGCAGCTCCTCGAGGCGCAGCTCCGTGGTGCCGGTGCGCGCGGGCATCGGCACGTAGTCCCTCTTGGGGCTGCCGGTGTAGATCTGGCGGGGGCGCCCGATCTTCGTCTCGGGATCGTGGATCATCTCGTTCCACTGCGCGATCCAGCCGGGCATCCGGCCGATCGCGAACAGCACCGTGAACATCTGGGTGGGGAACCCGATCGCCTTGTAGATGAGGCCGGTGTAGAAGTCGACGTTCGGGTAGAGCTTGCGCTCGATGAAGTAGTCGTCGGCCAGCGCGATCTCCTCGAGCTTGACCGCCAGCTCGAGCCGCTCGTCGTGGACGCCCAGGCGCTCCAGGACGTCGTCGGCGATCTTCTTGACGAAGCGCGCGCGGGGATCGTAGTTCTTGTACACCCGATGGCCGAAGCCCATCAGGCGGATCCCCTTCTCCTTGTTCTTGACCTTCTCCATGAACTGCTCGGGGGTCATCCCGCTGGTCTGGATCTCGTCGAGCATGTCCATCACCGCGGCGTTGGCGCCGCCGTGGGCGGGGCCGGACAGCGCGCCGATCCCCGCGGAGATCGAGGTGAAGAGGTTCGCCTGGGCCGAGCCCACGAGCCGCACGGCCGAGGCCGAGCAGTTCTGCTCGTGATCGGCATGGAGGATCAGCAGTTGCTCCATGGCGCGGACCACGACGGGATCGGCGATGTAGTCCTCGACCGGGAACCCGAAGGTCAGGCGCAGGAAGTTCTCGATCAGCGAGAGCCGGTTGTCGGGGTACAGGAGCGCGTGGCCCTGACCCACGCGGTGCGCGTACGCGGCCAGCGTCGGCACCTTGGCCAGCAGGCGGTACGTCGACAGGCGCACCTGGTCCTCGTCGAAGGGGCTGAGGGAGTCCTGGTAGAACGTCGACAGCGCCGAGGTACCCGCCTGCAGCACGGCCATCGGGTGCGCGTCCCGCGGGAAGCCGTCGAAGAGGCGCTTGAAGCGCTCGTCGAGGAGCGTGCGGCGCTCGATCGAGGAGACGAAGTTGTCCAGCTGCCCGGCGGTGGGCAGCTCGCCGTTGATGAGGAGGTAGGAGACCTCGAGGTAGCTGGAGTGCTCGGCCAGCTGCTCGATGGGGTACCCGCGGTAGCGCAGGATCCCCTCGTCGCCGTCGATGTACGTGATCGCCGACTTGGTGTTGGCGGTGTTCATGAAGCCCGGGTCGTACGTGACGTCCCCGGTGGTCTTGCGCAGCGGGGCGATGTCGATCCCGGCATTGCCCTCGACGGCCTCGACGGTCCCGAGCTCGAGCTCGTGGCCGCCGTGCCGGAGGGAGGTGGACGTCGTCGTCTGATCCACGGGTGGGTCTCCGTTCACACAGGTCTGATGGAGGCGAGGCGTGCGGCGGCGGCGGCGACGCGGTCGTCGGTGGCCGTCAGGGCGATCCGCACGTGGCGCTCGCCCGCCCCACCATAGAACATCCCCGGTGCGCACAGGATTCCCAGCTCGGCGAGACGGGCGACGCTGGTCAGGGCGTCCTCCCCGAACGTGGTCCACAGGTACAGTCCCGCCTCCGAGCGCGGGATCGTGCCGCCCGCGGCCTCGACCGCGGGGCGCAGAACGTCGCGTCGCCGACGGTAGATCTCGCGCTGGGCGGTCACCGCGTCGTCGTCGTCCAGCGCCGTCGTCATCGCGGTCTGGATGGGCCCGGGCAGCATGAGACCCGCCTGCTTGCGGATCGCCGTGAGCTCGCCGATCAGGGCGGGGTCCCCGGCCACGAAGGCGGCGCGGTACCCGGCGAGATTGGACTGCTTGGACAGCGAGTACACGCACAGCACGCCGTCGAGGGAGCCGCCGTTGACCCGCGGATCCAGGATCGAGGGCACGTCGGTGACGTCCCACGGCAGCAGGGCGTAGCACTCGTCGGAGGCCACCACGATCCCGCGCTCCCGTGCCCAGGCGACGATCGAGGCCAGCTGCTCGGCGCTGAGCACCGCGCCGGTGGGGTTGCCGGGCGAGTTGACCCACAGCAGGCCGATGCGTCCGATCAGCTCCGCCGTCGCGGTCCCCTCGAAGGCGGCGTCGCCCTCGGCCGCCAGGCGCTCGAGATCCACGGGCACCGGGGTGGCGCCCACGAAGATCGTGCCCATCTCGTAGGTGGGGTAGGCGATGTGGGGGAAGGCGACCGCGCCGTCGGCGCCGATCCCGAGCTGGAACGGCAGCTGCGCCACGAGCTCCTTGGAGCCCACCGTCGCCAGGACGTGCGCGTGGTCGGTCTCGGGCGGGGCCGCGAGGTGGCGCCGGACGAACCGCACGAGGGCGTCGCGCAGGGCGGGGGTCCCGACGGTCGTCGGGTAGCCGTGCGAGTCGGCGCCGTCCGCCAGGGCCTCCTGGATACGGCGCGGTGTCGGGTCCACGGGGGTCCCGACCGAGAGGTCGACGATCCCGTCGGGGTGCTGCTGGGCGCGGGCGCGGTGGGCGGCCAGGGTGTCCCAGGGGAACTCCGGCAGGCGCGCGGCGAGGGACCGGCGGCGGGGCTGCGCGGCGTCGGTCACGGGGTCAGTCGCCCTCACCCTGGGGCGGGAGCGCCTCGATGAGCGGGTGGTCCTTGTCGATGACACCCATCTTCGCGGCGCCGCCGGGAGAGCCGAGGTCCTCGAAGAACTCGACGTTGGCCTTGTAGTAGTCGGCCCACTCGTCGGGGACATCGTCCTCGTAGTAGATGGCCTCGACGGGGCAGACGGGCTCGCAGGCGCCGCAGTCCACGCACTCGTCGGGCTGGATGTAGAGACTGCGGTTGCCTTCGTAGATGCAGTCCACCGGACATTCGTCGACGCATGCCCGGTCCTTGACATCGACGCAGGGCAGGGCGATGACGTAGGTCATGGTGCGGTCCTTCCGGATGCTCGCAGGTACGGCAGGGGGCGAACCTCCATCATCGCACTGCCCCGGGGACGACGGGCGCCCCGGGACGTGGAGGAGGCGTGAGGGTGACGCGATGAACAGCACCGGCCCCTGGCTAGGCTCGGACCATGGATGCGCGCGACGAGGTCGCGGGGCCGAGCCCCGCCCGTGAGCGCCCCGGATGGGCGCCGTTCCTGGAGCCGGGGGTGCGGGTGGTCCTGCGCTACCGGATCGACCGCGCGCTCTCGCCGCACGGCGAGGGGATGACCGATGCCCTCGGCACGATCGCGGCGGTCGACGCGGAGACGGTCACCGTGATGACGCGCCGGGGTGCGGACCGGGTGGTGCGCGGCCTGGTCATCGCGGCGAAGCAGGTGCCTCCGGCGCCCGTGCGCCGCGTCGCGCCCCGATGACGTAGCCCGCCCCGGCGCACACGTGCAGCGCCACGGCGATCCACAGGAGGGCCTGCACGAACGGGAGGGCCGCCGGCATCCAGGCTCCCGCGGCCGCCAGGAGGAACACGCTGGTCATCAGCAGGGCCGTGCGCGCCTTGCCCACGAGGGAGACGGCGATCGTGCTGCGCAGCGCCGCGCGCGAGGTCACGATCGCGACGACCACGTCCACGACGGCCACCACCACGAGCGCGGCCCACGGCAGCAGGTCCGCGAGCGCGAGGGCGAGCACGATCCCGATCAGCCCGATCCTGTCGGCCACCGGGTCCAGCACCTGGCCGAAGCGGCTGGTCTGGTCGAGCAGCCGCGCGAGCATCCCGTCGATCCAGTCGGTGAGCGCCCAGACCAGCAGGAGCAGGACGGAGAGGGTGTCGGGGCCGCCGTCGACGAGGAGCACGCACACCGGGACCAGCAGCACCAGGCGCACGAGGGTCACCGCATTGGGGATCGTCGCCCAGTCGGGGCGCCCTCCCCCGGCCCGTGGACCGGCGGGTGCGGGATCGTTCACCGGTCCCTCGCGGCGAGCAGCGTCCGCATGCGGACGGCCCACATCACGACGAGGACCAGCAGGGGGACGCCCACGCCGATCAGCTGGACGATCCATCCCTGGTACTGGATCTGGTCGCCGAGGGCTCCGGGCATGAGCACGCCGCCGCCCGCACCGTTGCCCGAGAACGGGATGACGAGGGCGCCCCAGGCGGCGGTCAGCACCACCAGCGGCAGGCGCCGCCCGGTCGAGGCCACGAGGAACAGCGAGGCCGCCAGCTGGAACACGGCGCCCATCACGAGCCCGATCGGCAGGTCGATCCCGGCCACCGGCAGCTCGAGACGATGGATCGTCACCAGCAGCAGCACCGAGATGACCGCGAGCACGATCGCGGCCACGACCTGCACCGCCCGGCTCGCCGGATCCGTGCCCTCGGGGCGCTGGGCTCCGGGGGCACGGTCGGCGGCAGCCGGCGGCCGGGTCACGTGATGCCGATCAGACCGAGGCCTTGGACCGCGAGCGCAGGCGTGCGCGCTGCCCCTGGTCCAGGACCACCTTGCGGATCCGCACGGTCTGCGGGGTGACCTCGACGCACTCGTCGTCGTTGGCGAACTCGAGGGACTCCTCGAGGGTGAGCTTGCGCGGCGGGACGAGGTTCTCGAAGGCGTCCGACGAGGCGGCACGCATGTTCGTCAGCTTCTTCTCCTTGGTGATGTTGACGTCCATCTCCTCGTTGCGGGAGTTCTCGCCCACCACCTGGCCCTCGTACACCTCGCTCGTGGGCTCGACGAAGAAGCTGCCGCGCTCCTGCAGGTTGATCATGGCGAACGGCGTCACCGCACCGGGGCGGTCCGCGACGAGCGAGCCCGAGGACCGCAGCTCGATCGGTCCCAGCCACGGCTCGTAGCCGTCGGCGTAGGAGGAGGCGATGCCGGTGCCGCGGGTGTCCGTGAGGAACCGGGTGCGGAAGCCGATGAGGCCGCGCGAGGGGACGACGAACTCCATGCGGACCCAGCCGGAGCCGTGGTTGGACATCGTCTCCATGCGGCCCTTGCGGGAGGCCATGAGCTGGGTGACGGCGCCGAGGTACTCCTCGGGGACGTCGATCGTCATGCGCTCGACGGGCTCGGAGGTCTTGCCGTCGATCTCGCGGGTCAGCACCTGGGGCTTGCCGACGGTGAGCTCGAAGCCCTCGCGGCGCATCTGCTCGACGAGGATCGCCAGCGCGAGCTCGCCGCGGCCCTGGACCTCCCAGGCGTCGGGACGCTCGGTGGGCAGGACCCGCAGGGACACGTTGCCCACGAGCTCGGCGTCGAGGCGGTCCTTGACCTGGCGGGCGGTGAGCTTGTGGCCCTTGCCGTTCTTGCCGGCCAGCGGCGAGGTGTTGATGCCGATGGTCATGGAGATCGCGGGATCGTCGACCGTGATGAGCGGCAGCGGGCGCGGGTCCTCCACGTCGGTGAGGGTCTCACCGATCATGATGTCGGGGATCCCGGCGACGGCGACGATGTCGCCGGGGCGCGCGGTGCGGGTCATCGGCTCGCGCGAGAGGCCCTTGGTCTCCTGCAGCTCGGTGATGCGGACGTTCTTGATGTCGCCGTGCTGGGTGGCCCAGGCGACGGTCTGGCCCTTGGAGAGCTCGCCGTTGACGATCCGCAGGAGCGCCAGGCGACCCAGGAACGGGGAGGCGTCGAGGTTGGTGACGTGCGCCTGCAGCGGCATCTCGTCGTCGTACACGGGGGCCGGGATCGACTCGATGATCGTCTTGAACAGCGGCTCGACGGTCTCGGAGTCGGGCAGCTCGCCGTCGGCGGGCTTGTTCAGGCTCGCGCGGCCGGCCTTGCCGGAGGCGTACACGACGGGCACGTCCAGGACGGCGTCGACGTCGAGGCCCTCGACCTCGTCGGCGAGGTCCGAGGCCAGGCCCAGCAGCAGGTCCGTGGTCTCGGAGACGACGTCGTCGATGCGGGCGTCCGGGCGGTCGGTCTTGTTGACCACGAGGATCACGGGCAGCTTCGCGGCGAGCGCCTTGCGCAGCACGAAGCGGGTCTGCGGGAGGGGACCCTCGGAGGCGTCGACGAGGAGGACCACGCCGTCGACCATCGACAGGCCGCGCTCGACCTCGCCGCCGAAGTCGGCGTGGCCGGGGGTGTCGATGACGTTGATGATGATGCCGTCGGGCTCGCCGTTGGCGGCGGCCGAGGGGCCGTGGTACCGGATCGCCGTGTTCTTGGCGAGGATCGTGATGCCCTTCTCGCGCTCGAGCTCGCCGGAGTCCATCGCGCGGTCCTCGTGCTTGTCGCGCTCCCCGAGGGCGCCGCCCTGGGTGAGCATGGCGTCGACGAGGGTGGTCTTGCCGTGGTCGACGTGGGCGACGATGGCGACATTACGCAGGTCGTTGCGGTGCTGGATGGACATGCGGGGGCTACTCGTTTCGTCGAGGTGGAGGGCGATCGTCGCCCGTGTGGCACGTGCTCCCGGGGCCCGGGATCACGGCGGCACGCCCAGCGGACCGGCCCGCTCCGAGGAGGGGCGCAGGCATGGGCGTGCTCCGACCGGTCAGATTCTATCGGCTCCGGGCCCGATCGCGCGGGTGCGGTTCGCCACGTACGGGGCGCACGGGCCCTGCCGCCGCCGTCGCGTCCGGCTTCCTCCCTCAGACGTGACCGGCTCCCGTGAAGGGATCGGTCGGCTCCTCCCCCAGCGGCGAGGTCGGCCCGTCGACCTCGGAGATCTCGGCGGCCGCGGCATCCACGCCGCGCTCCGCATCGACCTCCACCTCGATCGTCTCCGACCCCGCGAGCGGGATCGAACCGCCGGGGATCGCCCCCAGGAGGCGCTGGGTGTACTCCTCCCGGGGCTCGTGGAAGAGCTCCTCGGTGGCACCTTCCTCGACGACCCTGCCCCGCTCCATGACGACGGTGCGATCGGCGATCTGACGAACGACCGCGAGATCGTGGGTGATGAATATGTAGGACAGGCCCAGCTCCGCCTGGAGGTCGTTCAGGAGCGACAGCACCTGGGCCTGGACGAGCACGTCGAGCGCGGAGACCGCCTCGTCGCACACGACCACCTCGGGGTCCACCGCGAGGGCCCGTGCGATCGCGATGCGCTGGCGCTGGCCACCCGAGAGCTCGTTGGGGTACCGCCGCATCATCGATGCAGGCAGGGACACCTTCTCGAGCAGGTCGCGCACCTTGGCCTCACGGCTGCGGGCGTTGCCGATGCGGTGCAGGCGCAACGGCTCCTCGATCGCGCGGTAGATCGAGTAGGTGGGATCCAGCGTGCCGTAGGGGTTCTGGAAGATCGGCTGCACGCGCCGGCGCAGGGCCATGAGTTCGGTCCTCCCCAGCTCCGTGACATCGCGCCCTTCGAACAGCACGCGGCCGGAGGTGGGCTGGAGGAGCTTGAGCACCATCTGCGCGACGGTCGACTTCCCTGAGCCGGACTCGCCCACGATCGCCGTCGTCGTCCCGCGCACGAGGTCGAAGGAGACGTCGTCCACGGCGGTGAACGCCCTCGACCGCCACGGCACGCTGCCGCGGATGGGGAAGACCTTGGTCAGATTCTCGACGCGCACCACGACGTCGTCGGGGACGGCGGGCGCGGCGTTCCCGCCGACGGGGTCCGGCCGGGTCCGGGCCATCCGCGTGGGGGAGACCTCTGCCCTCACCTGCTGCGCCTGCTCGGCGATGCGGGCGCGCTCCTTGTCCGAGACGAGGCGGCGCGAGGCGAGCGAGGGCGCGGCAGCGATGAGTCGCCGGGTGTACGGGTGCCGAGGGCGCTGGAGCAGCTCGAGCGCCGGCCCGGATTCGACGACCTGCCCCTTGTACATGACCACGAGGTGCTGAGCGCGCTCGGCGGCGAGTCCCAGATCGTGGGTGATGAGCAGGACGGCCGTGCCCATCTCGGTCGTGAGCGTGTCCAGGTGATCGAGGATCTGCTGCTGCACGGTCACGTCGAGCGCGCTCGTCGGCTCGTCGGCGATCAGCAGGCGCGGACGCGCCGCGAGCCCCATCGCGATGAGGGCGCGCTGGCGCATGCCGCCGGAGAACTCGTGCGGGTACTGGCGCGCCCGCTGTTCGGCGTCCGGCAGCCCCGCCTCGGCGAGGAGCTCGGCGGTGCGCTTGCGCGCGGCCTTCCCCCGGGCGATGCCGTTGGCGGCGAGCGCCTCGCGGATCTGGAACCCGACGGTCCACAGCGGGTTGAGGTTGCTCATCGGGTCCTGCGGAACCAGGCCGATCTCGTCCCCGCGCAGCGTCCGGATCTCCCGGTCGGAGACCTGGGTGATGTCGCGGCCGCCGAAGCGGATGCTGCCGCCGGTGACCCTCCCGTTCTTGGGCAGGAGTCGCGCGATCGCCATGGCGGTGGTCGACTTGCCCGACCCCGACTCCCCCACGATCGCGACCGTCTGCCCCGGATACACCGTGAGGCCCGCGCCGCGCACGGCGTGGACGGGGCCCGACGACGTCGAGAACGTGATGTCGAGGTCCGTGATCTCCAGGAGCGGCTCGTCCGCGGTGCTCTCGGAGCGGTGGGGTGCAGGTGCGGTGGAGGTCATCGCTTCCTCGCCTTCGGATCGAGCGCGTCGCGCACGGCGTCGCCCAGCATGATGAAGCTGAGCACGGTGACGGCCAGGGCGACCGACGGGTAGAACAGCATCATCGGGTTGGTCCGCAGCGCGGGCTTGGCGTCGGAGATGTCCGCCCCCCAGGAGACGGCGCTGGTGACCCCTACCCCGAGGAACGACAGCGTGGCCTCGGCGACGATGAAGACGCCCAGGTTGACGGTGGCGGTGACGATGACCGGGGCGATCGCGTTGGGGACGACGTGACGCAGCAGGTTCGTCGCACGTCCTGCCCCCAGTGCCGTCGACGCCATGATGAAGTCCTGGTTCTTCACGGAGATGACGCTTCCGCGCATGATCCTCGCGACATTGGTCCATCCGAAGATCGACAGCACCAGCACCACGGTCCACAGGCTCATGTGCCCTGAGAAGCGGTTCGCGAACACGATCGCGCCGAGGATCAGCGGGATCGCGAAGAAGACGTCGGTGACCCGGGACAGCAGCTCGTCGAACCAGCCCCCCACATATCCGGCCACGGCCCCGATCACGCCGCCGATGAGGGTCGAGAGCACCATCGTGAGGAACCCGATGAGCACCGACGTGCGGGTCCCGTGGATCGTGCGGGAGAAGACGTCGTAGCCCTGGCGGGTCGTGCCGAAGAGATGCTCGGAGCTCGGCCTCTGGTTGGCGATCGAGAGATCGCCGCGGGTCGGGTCCAGAGAGCTGAAGACGCCGGGGAACAGCGCCACGAAGAGGACGAAGGCGATCAGCAGCGACGAGACGACGAAGACCGGATTGCGTACGAGCGTGTGGATGGCCTCGGCCCACAGGGACCGCGGGGCACGGGTCGTGTCGACGGCATCGACGGCGCGCAGAGGCGTCTCGGAGGTGGGTGCGACCTGATGGCGCTGCGTCGCGCGGGGTGCGGTGGCCTCACTGGGCATATCGGATCCTCGGATCGAGCACGGCGTACAGAAGGTCCACGATGAGATTCGCGATCAGGAAGATGATCACGAGGATCGTGACGATGGAGACGATCTTGGGGCTGTCGGACCGGGTGATGGCGCTGAAGAGCTCGGACCCGACACCGTGGATGTTGAAGATGCTCTCGGTGACGATCGCCCCGCCCATCAGGGCCCCGACATCGGCGCCCACGAAGGTGATGACGGGGATCAGGGAGTTGCGCAGGATGTGCTTGGAGACGATGCCACCGCGCGAGAGACCCTTGGCGGTCGCGGTGCGCACGTGATCGGCGGTCGCGACCTCGGACACCGACGTGCGGGTCAGCCGCAGCACGTAGGCGAAGGACACGATGCCCAGCACCGCCCCGGGGACCAGGAGATTCACGAACGAGGGGTCCCGTCCGACATTGACCGGTATCAGTCCCCACTTCACGCCCAGCACGAACTGCGCCACGAAGCCGATGACGAAGGTCGGCACGGCGATCACGAGGAGCGAGACGAGCAGGAACGTGGTGTCGATCCAGGTCCCCTTGCGCAGGCCGGAGATCACGCCTGCGGCGACGCCCAGGACGGTCTCGACGACCACGGCGATCAGGGCCAGCCGGATGGTCACGGGATAGGCGTCGCGCAGGTCGTCGAGGATGGGGCGCCCCTGGAGCGAGATCCCGAAATCACCGCGCACGACGTTGCCGATGTAGATGAGCCACTGGACGACGAGCGGCTTGTCGAGGTTGTACTCCGCGCGCAGCTGGGCGACGACTGCCGGGGACAACGGCTTGTCACCGGAGATCGCGGCGATGGGGTCGCCGCCGGAATAGAACGCCATGGCGTAGACGAGGAGCGTCGCGCCGAGGAAGACGGGGACCATCTGCAGCAGTCGCCGCGCGATGTACCAGATCACAGGGTCACCTTCGTAGGGGGGACGGTGCCATGGGCACGACGCCCGGGGCACCGGGGGCGGCGGTCCTCACGGTGAGGTGCCGTCGGGGTGGTCAGTGTAGGGAAGGCGCCGCACGGCTGCGCTCCCAGACTCCGCCGGGGGCGTCCGGCGGTGAGGCGGCTCGCGGACCGGCGGCCGCCGGTCCGCGAGGAACCGACGGCCGCCGCGCTGCGACGCTCCGACCTGGTCAGGCCTTGGTGATGGCGTAGTACAGCGGGACCGTGTCCCAGCCGAACTCCACGTCACCGACGGACTCGGAGTAGCCGCCGAACGTGTTCTGGTACCACAGCGGGATGGCCGGGAGGTCCTGCACGAGGATGGCCTCGCCCGCCTTGTACTGGACGATCGCGGCCTCGACGTCGGCGGCCTCGAGCCCCTGGGCCAGCAGACCGTCGAACTCGGGGTTCTTGTAGTCGCCGTCGTTGGAGCCCTTTCCGTCCGCCGCCGCCGAGGAGTACAGCGGGCCGAGGAAGTTGTACGCCGAGGGGTAGTCGGCCTGCCAGCCCGAGCGGAACGCACCCTTGAGCTGACGGTCGGTGATCTGCTTGCGGAACTCGCCGAAGGCCGGGAACGGCTGCGGGTTCGCCTCGATGCCCAGGGTGTTCTTGATCGAGTTGCAGACCGCTTCGACCCAGTCCTTGTGCGGACCGTCCGCGTTGTAGGAGAGGGTGAAGGGCGTCGAGGTGTCGTATGCCTGGACCGCCTCGGCCTGGTTCCACAGCTCCTTGGCCTGTGCCGCGTCGAAGTCGAGGACCTCGGCGCCGGGGATGTCCGTCGCGCCGCCGCCCTCGATCACGGGAGCGACGAAGTCCGTCGCGGGCGTGCGCGTCTTGAAGAACAGGGAGTCGCAGATCGACGCACGGTCGATCGCCCGCGACAGCGCCTGGCGACGGAGCTTGCCCGCCTCCCCCGAGAAGTTCGGATCGTTCTGGGCGATCGTGAACGACTGGAACACGGCGCCGGGAGCGTTGACGGCACGGTCGCCCAGGTCGCTCTCGAAGGTGGACAGCGCCGACGTCGGGATCGCGTCGATGACGTCGACGTTCCCGGACTCGAGGTCGCTGTACATCGTGTCGTTGTCGGCGTAGATCGTGAAGGTGATCCCGCCGTTCTTGGGCGTGCGCGGGCCGTCGTAGTGCTCGTTGGGCACGAGCACGATCTGCTTGTTGTGGTCCCAGGTCTCGACCTTGTACGGACCGTTGGAGACCGGCTTCTCCCCGAACGCATCGATGTCGTCGATCGCGCCGTCCGGCAGCGGCATGTAGGCCGAGTAGCCCAGACGGGTCGGGAAGTCGGACTGCGCGGAGACGAGCTTGACCGTGAAGGACGTGTCGTCGACGACGGCCAGACCCGAGAGGGTCTCGGCGGAGGGGGTCTCCGCGGCCACGGCGTCGAAGCCCTCGATCGGCTCGAAGAACGACTGGCCCTTCTGGGCGTTCGTCGTCAGCGCGCCGAAGTTCCAGGCGTCCACGAAGCTCTTGGCGGTGACGTCGGAGCCGTCCGAGAACTTCTGGCCGGACTTGATCTTGATCGTCCAGGTCTGCTTGTCATCGGACTCGATCGATTCGGCGAGGTCGTTCTCGACCTTGCCGTCCGCCGTGTAGTAGACGAGCCCGGCGAAGGCGGAGGTGATGACGCGCCCGCCGCCCACCTCGCTCGTGTTGGTGGGGATCAGCGGGTTCTCGGGCTCGGTGCCGTTGGCGAAGACGACCTGCCCGCCATCGCCGCCGCCGTCGCTCCCGCCGTCGCTCTCACCGCTGCATGCTGCGAGGGCGATGGCCGCGGTACCGGTGGCCGCGGAGCCGAGGATCATCGATCGACGTGAGATCGTCATGGACCTCTCCTGGAGGGTAGAAGGGGGCGCACAGGGTTCCGTGAGCCCGTGAAAGGTGTCGCTCAGTCTGCCCCACGGATCTCCGACGCCCGCACTCAGGCCGATAACGGTTCGGTATCGGCGTGTCCAGAGCATTCCGAGGACTGGTCATCGTGTCCGCCGTGCAGGACGTCCCGTCATCGGGCGTCATGACTGCCGCACGCGGCCGCGGAGCGCCACAATGGACCCATGACCGAGGACACCTCACACTCCCCCGCGCCCGTCGCGGACCCCATCGACCCCACCACCACCGCGGCCTGGTCCGCGCTGGAGGAGCACGACGACCACCTCGAGGGCTCCCTGCGCGAGTGGTTCGCCGCGGACCCCGAGCGAGCGGCGCGCCTGACCCACGACGCCGCCGACCTCCACGTCGACCTCTCCAAGAACCTCGTCACCCCCGAGACCGTCGACCTCCTGCTGGACCTCGGTCGCGCGGTCGGCCTCGAGGCCCGTCGCGACGCGATGTTCGCGGGCACCCACCTGAACACCTCCGAGGACCGCGCCGTGCTGCACACCGCGCTGCGCCGTCCGTCCGGCGCCGAGCCCGCGCTCGAGGTCGACGGGCAGGACGTCGACCACGACGTCCACGAGGTGCTGCGGCGGATCTACGCCTTCGCGGACTCCGTGCGCTCCGGCGCCTGGACCGGCGTGACCGGCAAGAGGATCCGCACCGTCGTCAACATCGGCATCGGCGGCAGCGACCTGGGGCCGGTCATGGTCTACGAGGCCCTGCGGCCGCTCGCCGACGCCGGCATCGAGGCCCGCTTCATCTCGAACATCGACCCCACCGACGCGTACGAGACGACGGCGGATCTCGACCCCGAGACCACCCTCGTGATCGTCGCGTCCAAGACCTTCACGACGCTGGAGACCATCACCAATGCGCGCCTGGTGCGTACGTGGCTGCTCGACGGGCTGCGGTCCTCCGGTGCCATCACCGCGGACCAGGAGAAGGACGCCGTCGCCAAGCACTTCGCCGCCGTCTCGACCGCTCTCGACAAGGTCGCCGACTTCGGGATCGACACGGACAACGCCTTCGGGTTCTGGAACTGGGTGGGCGGCCGCTACAGCGTCGACTCCGCGATCGGCACCGTCCTCGCGGTCGCACTCGGCCCGGCCGTGTTCGAGGAGCTGCTGGCCGGCTTCCACGACCTCGACGAGCATTTCCGCACCGCGCCGCTCGAGAGCAACGTGCCCGTGCTGATGGGGCTCATCAACGTCTGGAACGTGAACTTCCTGCAGGCCGAGACCCACGCGGTGCTCCCCTACTCCCAGTACCTGCATCGCTTCCCGGCCTACCTCCAGCAGCTGACGATGGAGTCCAACGGCAAGTCCGTGCGCTGGGACGGCACCACCGTGACCACCGAGACCGGCGAGGTCTACTGGGGCGAGCCCGGCACCAACGGCCAGCACGCCTTCTACCAGCTGATCCACCAGGGAACGCGCATCATCCCCGCCGACTTCATCGCCTTCGCGACGCCGGTCCGGCCTCTGCAGGACGGCGACCAGGACGTCCACGAGCTGTTCCTCGCGAACTTCTTCGCCCAGACCAAGGCCCTGGCGTTCGGCAAGACCGCCGAGGAGGTCCGCGCCGAGGGCACCACCGGCGCGCTCGTCGCCGCCCGCGAGTTCTCCGGCGACCGCCCGACCACGTCGATCATCGCCCCAGCCCTCACGCCGCGCGTGCTGGGGCAGCTGATCGCCCTGTACGAGCACATCACCTTCGTCGAAGGCACCGTATGGGGCATCAACTCCTTCGACCAGTGGGGCGTGGAGCTGGGCAAGCAGCTGGCCAAGGAGCTCGCGCCCGCGGTCGCCGGTGACGAGCAGGCGATCGATGCCCAGGACTCCTCGACCGCCGAGCTGATCCGCTACTACCGGGCGCACCGCGAGCGCGCCTGATGCCTCGGGCGTCGCGGGAGGGCGAGGAGTCGTCCTCCCGCGGCGCCCGGTCGGTCGCGGGAGTGCCTCCCCCCTCATCGCTCTCGCCGTCGTCGCCGTGCTCGTGTCCTCGGGGATCCTGTGGCCGGGGCGGATCTTCGCCGCGGGGTACGCGCTGCGCGGGGTGGACGTCTCCTCGTACCAGGGCCGCATCGACTGGCCGACGCCGGCCGGGGACGACGTGACCTTCAACGACGTCATGAGCGACTTCGTGGGCGGGCACGAGGAGCTGGCCGGCCTCTCGAACTGAGCCGGCCGCGGGCGGCGTGCGGCCGGATCCAGGTGAGGGACCCCGTGCGGGCATCCGGAGCGGAGCTCTGGCCCAGATTTCAGGTGCGGGCATCCGGAGGCGTGTACACGAACCGGCGCCCAGTGAAGGTACGGTCGCACCGGTGCAGCCGTGATCGCACAGGGCGCCGGGATGTGTACGCGACCTGCTCCGAGCAGGCCTCCTCCCGCTCCGGACAGCCGGACGGCACCCGACGAGCCGCCCCTCAGGACAGCGAGCCGCCGCTCAGGACAGGTAGTCGCTGTCCCGGGTCTCCTTGCCGATCAGCACGGCCACGAGCGTGACCACGGCCGCAAGCAGCAGGTACCCGCCCACCAGCCACAGACCGCCGTCCTGGGCCTGCCACAGCCGCAGCAGCACGTAGGGAGCAGGGGCTGCACCGATCACGGAGGCCATGTTGTAGCTGACGGCGCTGCCGGTGTAGCGCACGTCGGCGCGGAACATCTCGGGCAGGTAGGCGGCCATCGGCCCGAACGTCAGCCCCATGAGGGTGAAGCCGATGATCAGCACGGCCATGACCCCGGCGGTGCCCAGGTGGATCAGCGGCTCGATGACCAGACCGTAGGCGCCGATGAGGAGGGTGACGCCGATCAGGAGGCGGCGGCGACCGAGACGGTCGGCCAGCGGGCCCGAGATCAGGGTGAAGATCCCGAAGAACACCACGCCGATGATGAGCATCGTGAGGAACTGGGGGCGGTCGTAGCCCAGGCCCGGCGCGAAGTCCGCGGCGTCGAAGGGCTTGCCCGCGGCCTCAGCGGCGGCCCGCGCGCTGGCCTCGTCCGAGGCGGTCGTGCCCACCACCATGAGGAACGCGGTCATCAGGTAGAAGAGCACGTAGGTGGCGACCATCGCCACGGTGGTCAGGATGAGCGTGCGCCAGGCGGTCTTGAACACGCGGGCGATCGGCACGTTGGCCACGCGCTGCTCGTCGAGGACCTTCTGGAAGGCGGGGGTCTCCATGAGCTTCAGGCGCACCCACAGGCCCACCACCACGAGCACCGCGGAGAGCAGGAACGGCACGCGCCAGCCCCACGACAGGAACTGCGCGTCGCTCAGCCCGATGCTCAGGCCCACGAACAGCAGGTTGGAGAGGATGAAGCCGATCGGGGCGCCCAGCTGCGGGAACGTCCCGTAGAGGGCCCGCTTGCCAGCGGGCGCGTTCTCGGTGGCCAGCAGCGCGGCACCGGACCACTCGCCGCCCAGGCCCACGCCCTGGCAGAACCGCAGCAGCACGAGGATCGCGGGGGCGATGAAGGAGAAGCCGGGCGCGGAGGCGGTCGGGAGCACGCCGATGAGGAAGGTGGCGATGCCCATCACCAGCAGGCTCGCGACGAGCGTCTGCTTGCGGCCGATCCGGTCGCCGAAGTGGCCGAAGATCAGCGAACCCAGGGGACGCGCGATGAACGCGACGCCGAAGACGGCGAAGGACGCGAGGAGCTGGTTGGCCGGCGTCTGGTTCGGGAAGAACAGGGCCGGGAAGACCAGCGAGGCCGCCGTCGCATACGCGTAGAAGTCGAAGAACTCGATGGTCGTGCCGATCATCGACGCGAAGATGACGCGGCCCCGGGTGTTGGCGGGGGCGTCGACCGGGGCGTCGTCGGGCGTCTTCTGCTGTGCTTGATCGGGTGCGGTGCTCACGGAGGGAATGTAGTCCCCGATCTCGCCCACCGGACATGTGATCGGATCATGAGACGAGTCACGCCTCCGGCGATGCTGGGAGATCCCTCCACACGATCAGTGCGTTCACCCGAATGGGTGAACCGCATCACGATGTGATGAGATGTCCTGTCGGACACGGCACCAGGGACCGATCCGGCATCCGCTTCCGCCTCGGCGCTCGGCGCGCACCGCGCCGCCACCCCGAGGCGCCTGCTCATGGGGAAGAACCTGTGGATCCATTGATTCTCACGGGCGCCGGCGTCGTGGCCGCGGCGATCGTGCTCATCATCATCATCGTCACGCTGATACGCAGCTATCGCATCGCCGCGCCCAACGAGGCGCTCATCATCACCGGGCGCAACGCCAAGGCCGGCGACGTCGACCTCGAGTCCGGCGGGGCCCGCGTGGTCATCGGCGGCCGCGCCATCGTGCGCCCGATCTTCGACCGCGCCTTCGTGCTGAGCCTGTCCTCGCGCCAGATCCAGGTCGAGATCGAGGGCTACTCCAAGAACGGCATCTTCGTGCGGCTGCGCGGCGTCGCGCAGGTCAAGGTCGGCGGCAACGTCGACGACGTGCGCAAGGCCTCGCAGCGCTTCCTCGACCAGCAGGCGCAGATCGACCACTACAGCCAGGAGATCCTCTCGGGAACCCTGCGCGCCGTGGTCGGCACCCTGACCGTCGAGCAGATCATCCAGGACCGCGCGTCCTTCGCCTCCCAGGTGCAGGAGGAGGCCGAGCACTCGATGAACAACCAGGGCCTCGTGATCGACACGTTCCAGATCAGCGCGGTCGAGGACGACGGCACGTACCTGCGCGACTGGGGCCGGCCCGAGGCAGCGCTCGTGGCCAAGCGCGCCGCGATCGCCGAGTCCGGCGCCAACCGCGAGGCCACCGAGGCGCAGAACCTCAACCTCCAGGCCGAGGCCGAGTCGAAGCAGAAGGTCGACATCCGCCAGGCGGAGATCAAGGAGCAGACGGACGCCCGTCAGGCCGCGGCCGATGCCGCCGGTCCCCTGGCGCGTGCGACCCAGCAGCAGCGGATCATCGAGCAGGAGGAGCTCATCGCGATCCGCAACAACGACCTGCGCGAGAAGCAGCTGGTCGCCGAGGTCCACAAGCCGGCCGAGGCCAAGCGCTACGCCGAGCAGCAGGACGCGGACTCGAAGAAGTACGCCCGCGTGGCCGACTCCGAGGCCCAGCTGGCCGACGAGCGCAACCGCGCCGAGGCCCGCAAGGTCACGGCCGAGTCCGAGGCCTACTCGATCGAGGCCCACGGTCGCGCCGAGGCCGAGGCCGAGCTGCAGCGTCGCTCGAAGGACGCCGAGGCCGTGCGCCTCGAGGGCCAGGCCAAGGCCGACTCCCTGCGCGCCCAGGGTGAGGCCGACGGTGCGTCGATCCTCGCCCGCGGTGAGGCCGAGGCGGAGTCCACCCGCGCCAAGGCGGAGGCATACAAGCAGTTCAACGAGGCCGCGATCCTCTCGCAGCTCCTCGAGACGCTGCCCGAGGTCGCCCGCGAGCTCGCCTCGCCGTACTCGAACATCGAGTCGCTCTCGGTGGTCTCCACCGACGGCGAGGCGAAGATCGGCAAGAACATCTCCGCGAGCCTGGCACAGGTTCTCGACATGGTGCGCTCGACCACCGGCGTGGACTTCCACGACATGCTGCAGCGTGCGGCGTCGGGCTCCAGCTCGTCGTCCGAGGACGCTGTGCGCGAGCCGAGCGCCGTCGCGACGACGCCGGCCGCGACGACTGCGGCGACCGGCCCCACGGCGGAGGACACCGAGGGCTGAGAACGTTCGCCGCGGCGCCGAGCCGGCACCGCGGACACGGCATCAGGACGCGGGGCCCCGC